>DATDLN010000036.1:0-31988 GCA_036519295.1 Thermoleophilaceae bacterium | reverse complement strand
CAGCTCGAACATGTCGAACGGCTTGTTCTCGTCCGCGGGGATTTCGGGCAGCTCACCTCCAGGGTCGGCGGGCGGGGCGGCGGGCGGCTCCTCGTGCCAGCTGCGAGGGAAGTAGGAGAGGTAGCGCTTCGCCACGTCGATCCCCTCCTCATCCGACTTCACCAGGAAGTGGCCGCATCCCGAGACGCCGGTGTGCATCCGGGCGCCGCCCATCTCCTCCAGCGTGACCCGCTCGCCGATCACCATCTCGGCCATTCGCGGCGAGCCGAGGTACATGGACGCGTTGCCGTCGCGCATGATCACGACGTCGCAGAAGGCCGGGATGTAGGCGCCGCCGGCGGCGCTCGGCCCGAACAGGCAGCACACCTGCGGCACGACGCCCGACAGCATCACCTCCGTGTGGAAGATCCGGCCGGCGCCGCGGCGGCCGGGGAACATCCGCACCTGGTCGGTGATGCGCGCTCCGGCGGAGTCGACGAGATAGATCATCGGCACGAGCTGCTCGAGCGCCTGCTCTTGGATTCGGATGATCTTCTCGACCGTCTTGGGGCCCCAGGAGCCGGCCTTGACGGTCGGGTCGTTCGCCATCAGGGCGACCGCCATTCCGCCCACGCGCGCCATTCCCGTGACCACGCCGTCGGCGCCAAGCCCATCCTGGTCCCAGTTGGCGAGCAGGGCGTCCTCGACGAACGAGTCCTGATCCACGAGCCGACCGATCCGATCGCGAACCGGCAGCTTGCCCTGTTGCTCCGACTTTTCGTGGTGGCGCTGCGGGCCGCCGCCGCGGGCCCGCTCGAGCGCCTCGGCGAGATCGCTCACGTCATGGAATCTACCTGCGCCGGCTCGTCGCGCAGCTGCCTCCGGACAGCGCGGCGGAACAGCAGCATCTTCACCGCGCGCAGCCACAGGGCGATCGCCGGACCGACCAGCGCGCCCGCCGCGGCGAGCGCCAGTGGGGCGAGCTCGCGCCCCCCGAATGCCAGCAGGCCGATCCCGGCACCCGCCTCGGCGCCGATCAGCGCGGCCACGATCTCGCGACGCGCCCGCCGGCGCGGGTCCGGACCTTCCATGGAGGGAGCGTTCTAGCCCCGTCCTCCTCCTCCTCTGCCGCGGGCGGAACCGTGCAGCGTTTGCGGGCGGAACGTGCGGCGTGCGCGAACGCTCAGACCTGGGAGTTCGGCACGGGCTCCTCGCCCGAGTAATCGTAGAAGCCCAGGCCGGACTTGCGTCCGTACCAGCCGGCGGCGAGCATCTTGCGCAGGGTCGGCGGCTTGGCGAAGCGGCGCTCGCGGAACTCGTCGAACATCACATCGCAGATCGCGCCGAGGGTGTCGAGCCCGACGAAATCGGCCAGGGTGAGCGGGCCCATCGGATGCCCCGCGCCGGCCTTCATGGCCTGGTCGATCTCGTCGACCGAGCCGACGCCCTCCTCGTGCGCCCGAATGGCGTCGAGCATGTAGGGGACGAGCAGGCGATTGACGATGAAGCCCGCGTTGTCGCGCGTGGGGATGCCAAGCTTGCCCAGCTTGGCCGCGAACGCCCTACCGGCCTCGAAGGTCTCGTCGGAGGTGGTCACGCAGCGGATCACCTCGACCAGCTGCATCACCTGGGCCGGGTTGAAGAAGTGCAGTCCAAGGAAGCGCTCGGGCCTGCCCGTGCGGGCGGCCTGCTCGACGACCGGCAGCGAGGAGGTATTGGTGGCGAAGATCGCGTCGGGCTTGGCGATCGCGTCGACCTCGTCCCACATCTCGAGCTTGCGCTCGAGGCTCTCCGTAATCGCCTCGATCACCAGGTCGCAGTCCGCGAGGTCGCCATACTCGAGCGTTCCCTGGATCCGGCCCCTCGCGGCGTCGGCTTCGGTCCGTTCGAGCCTGCCGCGCTCGACCGCGCGGTCGAGCTGCTTCTCGATCCTCCCGAGTCCCCGCTCGAGGGCGGCCGCGTCGATCTCACGGACCACCACGTCGCAGCCGGCCTGCGCGGCCACCTGCGCGATCCCGTGGCCCATGAGGCCACAGCCGAGCACTCCCACCCGCTCGATCTCCATTAGATGGCTGATCCCGGATCCGCGTGCCTCCGGGGGCGCGCCAGACCGAGCTGGGCGGCGCACGCGGACGAAGCCGATAGTTGAACTACTATCGGCGAGGACGCGGGGGTCGATCCAGCGAAGGTATGGCGCGTCATCCGGAGGCGCGCGGGTTCGGAATCAGTCATCTAAGCTGGGCAGCCTACATGCCGCTTGTGTACACGGAATATCGCGGCGGCGTGCGCCATCTGGTCCTGAATCGCCCGGAAAAGCGCAACGCCTTGAACGGCGAGTTGATAGGCGAGTTGGCCGCGGCGGTCGAGGCTGCGGCGACCGACGACGAGGCTCGAGTGGTGGTCCTGCGGGGTGAGGGGCCGATGTTCTCCTCGGGTATGGATCTGCGCGATCTTCGCGACCTGTCCGAGGACCCGGGCAGCCTGCGCAGCTTCCGGCGCCCGGTGCTCGCCTGCTGGAACCTGCTCGAGGAGATGCCGAAGCCCACGATCTGTCAGATCCACGGCGCGTGCCTCGGCGGCGCGTTCGAGCTGGCGCTGGCGTGTGACTTCCGCACGATGGCCGAGGATGCCGTCGCCGGGATCATGGAGGTGCGCGTTGGGTTGCTCCCCGACGTGGGCGGCTGCTCGCGGCTCCCGGCGGTGGTCGGGCTCGGCAACGCCAAGGAGCTGGTCATGACCGGCAAGGTCATCGACGGCCGCGAGGCGCACCGGATCGGCTACGCGAACCGGATTGCCTCCGCCGACGGTCTCGATGCGGTCACGGACGCGCTCGCGGGCGAGCTGCTCGCCTGCGCGCCGCGCGCCGTCGGGATGGCGAAACGGATCATGGACGGCGCGGCGAAGCCGGCGCTGGCGGTCACGCTCGAGCAGGAGGTCGCGGCCCAGGAGACACTCGCCGCCACGGAGGACTTCGCGGAGGGCACGCGCGCCTTCTTCGAGAGACGCGACCCGCAGTTCGCGGGCCGCTGACGGCAGTTGAAAGACGACGGGCCCGGATGCCGTGGTCCGGGCCCGCGCGCTAGCCGAGGCTGGGTCGGGGGAACCCACTATGTGCCGAAAACCGGCCTCGGCGGCTGTGAATGGGTGATACCCGATCTTGACGCGGAAAACACCCCGGATGAGGGAAATCAATGCCAGGACGGGCGGAGACCGGCCTGCCGGCCGGCGAGCGCTATCACGGCCGCGCCCGATAGGGCCAATCCAGCCGCGGCGCCCCAAGCGGCGGCGTAGCCGGCTGCCGCGGAGATCGCGCCGAAGGCCGCCGGGCCGCCCGCGGCGCCCACGTAGATCCCCGTCTGACTGATCCCGCTTGCCGCTCCCGGCGCCTCACGATGGCGATCGACCACCGCGAGGTTGAAGAGCCCCGGCCAGCCCCAACCGAGCGCGAAGGCCAGGAGCGCCCCCACCACGAAAGGTGCGGCCGCCTCGGTGGCAAGAAGTCCGAAGCCGCCGGCACCGGCGACCAGAAGCACCGCCACCGAGGCGAAGCCGTACTCACGGCGGCGGTCCGCGCGGATACCCAGGACAACGCGGACGAGCAGGCTGAGCGCGCTCCCCAGCGCCGCGAGCAGGCCGGCGGCGCCCTCCTCGATCCCGGCGTCGACGGCCGAAGCCACGAGATACGCGCCCAGCGCGTTGGGACCGGAGCTGGCCAGTGCCGCGCCGACCGCGAGCAGGACGAGGGCGGCGCTGGGCCGCGGCGCCTGGGTCCGCTCCTCCGCCGGACGGAGATGCTGCGCACTGCGCCGTATGGCGGCGGCCACGGCGAGGGGTCCGAGCGCGCAGGCGACAAACGTCGCGCGCCAACCGAGCGGCAGGGCGAGCGCCGGCAGCGCGAGACCGCTCACGAGAATCGCCGCCGGGATGGCCGATTGCTTGATGCCGAACGCGAGCCCCTGGCGCTCAACCGGCACCTGCTCTGCCATGAACAGGTTGATTGCCGGCTGGGACACGGCGTTGGCGAGCCCCGCCAGGAACAGCAGCGCGAGCAGCGGAGCCAACGAGTACGCCAAGGCGGCGGCCGCGACCAGGCAGGCCGCCGTCACGAGCACGCAGGCGCGCATCGCCGCCGCGGCGCCGACGCGCTCCGCGAGGCGACCGCCCGGGCCTGCCCCGAGCGCGCCCGCGAGAAAGAAGACCGTGACCCCGGCGACCACCGCCTCCACGCTCACGTCGAGGTCGCCGCGGATCTGAAGGGCCAGGGCCCCGACCAGAAAGCCGGGAAGGACGGTGGCCGCGCCGGCCGCGACCGCGAGTGCGGAGGGGCGGACGAGCCCTACGCGAGCCCCACCAGGTTCGCCATCGTGATCACCCCGACGACACAGAGCACGGCGCCGATCACGTCGAACACCGCGCCGGCCTTGATCATCCGCGTGATCGGCAGCATCCCCGAGGAGTAGACGATCGCGTTCGGCGGCGTCGAGACCGGCAGCATGAAGCCGTAGTTTGCCCCGAAGATCGCGGCGAGTGCGGGAATCGTCGGGTTCACGTCCGAGGCGGCCGCGATTGAGATGGCGATCGGGACCACGATGGCGGCGCTCGCCGTGTTGCTCGTGGTCTCCGAGATGAGCACCGCGACGATAACTATCACGATCGAGATGCCGAGCAGGCTGGACACGCCGAGCGCGTCGGACAGCGACTCGCCGATCACCGTGGCGAGCCCGGTCTCGCTCAGCAATGTGCCGAGCACGATGCCCCCGCCGAAGAGCAGGATCGTACCCCAGTCGATCCGCGCCGCCTGGTTCCAGGTGAGAGTGAACTTCCGCCGTGCCCAGTCGAGAGGCAGGACGAAGAGGGCGGCCGCCGCGATGATCGCGACGATCCCCTCGTTCGCGGCCCCACTCACCTGGGTGTAGGCATCGGAGTCGTCGCCGGCCACGATGCCCACGAGCCCGGGGAGGAACCAGCCAAAGAGCGCGAAGGCGAGCACCCAAGCGTGTTCTTCTCGCCTCGCGTGAGCGGCCCGAGCTTTTGGCGCTCCTCCGCCACGTGCTCCTCGACCCCCTCCACGTGCTTCACCTCGGGACGGTTGAAGAGGGTCACGATGATCACCACCGCGGCGAACATCACGACCACGATCGGAAGCGCCATCAAGAACCACTCGAGGAACGTGATCGGCTCGCCGGTCTCCCCTTCCAGCAGCTCGCGCCCGATCAGGTTCGGGGGACTGCCGATCGGCAGGAGGAGGCCTCCCACGGTGATGCCGTACGTGATCACGAGCATGAGGGCCGCTCCGAAGCGGAGCCGCTCCGGGTCGCGCTCGCCCTCCGCCTGACGGGCCACCATGCCGCCCACCACCCCCATCACTCCGATCGCGATGGGCAGCATCATCGCCGCGCCCGCGGTGTTCGACATCACCGGCGAGGTGATCGCCCCGATCAGGCCGAAGGCCAGAATGATGCGGAAGGTGGAACCACCCACGGACGGCGCCGACAGCACGCGATAGGCAAACCGCCGGTGCAGCCCATGCACCACCATCGCCTGGGCGATGATGAAGCTGCCGATGAACAGGAAGATCGTGTCGTCGGTGAACATCGAGAAGACCACGTCCACGCTGCTGTCGCCTTCGGGCGGCGGCGGGGTGGCCTCGAGCAGCGCGCAGAGCGTCACGCCGAGGAGCGCCGTGATGGGGATCGGGATCGCCTCCGTCACCCACCAGACCACGACGAAGCTGAGGATCGCCAGGAGCCGGTGCTGGTTCCCGTCGAGGTCGAACGGGATCAAGAGCATGGCCGCGAGCACGATCGGCCCGAGGACCAGGCCGACCGTGCGCCGCCTGCGCTCGAAGCGCTCCTCGGCGGGTGACAGCCTGCCCTCCTGCTCGTCCAGCGTCCGGTAGGTCCCGCCGCGCCAGACCTCGTCGCCCAGGCCTCCCGGCGCTCGCGTCCCTCCTCGCGGCGCTCGCGTTCGCGCGTCTCGATCGACATGCTGCCTCCCCTGTCTGAGGCTGCGTATACGGGTTCTCTATTCAGGCAAAGTCAGCGATGCCAATCGACCGGGCCGGCCGTTAGCAGGTGGCTGCCCAACGGGCGCCCGAGCACCCGCCTCACCTCGCGCGCGCAGTCGAGCAGGCGCTCGAGATCGATGCCGGTCTCGTAGCCCATCTCGTGCAGCATCGAGACCAAATCCTCGCTGGCGATGTTGCCGGTGGCGCCCTTCGGGACCGGGCAGCCCCCGAGCTCGCCGAACGAGCTCTCGAACGAGCGGACGCCGGCGTCGAGTGCCGCCAGGACGTTGGCGAGGCCCTGGCCGCGGGTGTTGTGGAAGTGGGCCGTCAGCTCCACGCCGAGGTCCGCCTCCGAGAAGAACTCCCCCACCTGCCGCGGGTTGGCCATCCCGGTGGTGTCGCCGAAGGCGATCTCCTCGCAGCCGGCCTCGACCAGCCGGCGGGCGATCGCGAACACCCGCTCGCGAGGCACCTCACCCTCGTAGGGGCAGCCGAATGCCACCGAAATCACGCCCTCGCAGCGCAGTCCCTCCGCGCGGGCACGCGCCACCACCCGCTCGAGCCCGGAGAGCGACTCCTCGATCGACCGGTTCACGTTCTTGCGGTTGTGGGTCTCCGAGGCGGACAGGAAGAGGTTCACCTCGTCGAAGCGGTCGCGCAACCGGAGGGCGTTGTCGAGGCCGCGCTCGTTCGGGATCAGCACGGTGACCGCCACGCCGTCCGGGATCCGGGCGCGGCGCAGCACCTCGGCCCCGTCGGCGAGCTGCGGGATCACGTCCGGGCGGACGAAGCTCGTGACCTCGAGCCGCCGCAGGCCGGTTCTCGCCAGCATCTCGACCAGGCGCACCTTGTCGTCGGTAGGGATGACCTCGGGCTCGTTCTGGAAGCCGTCGCGAGGGCCGACCTCGCGTATTTGGATCATGGGCTAGATCCTGGCAAGTCCGCCGCTGACGCCCAGCGCCTGGCCCGTGATGTACGAGGCGTCGTCGGAGGCGAGGAAGGTGATCGCCGCGGCGACCTCCTCGGGCTGGCCGAGGCGGCGGAGGTTGGTGGAGCCGATCATGGTCTCGACGATCCGCTTGCCGAGGTCGCCCAGCTGCTCGGGCGCGCTCATCAGGAGCGGCGTCTCGATGGGGCCGGGCGCGACGGCGTTGCAGGTGATCCCGTAGCGGCCGTTCTCGATCGCGATCGCCTTGGTGAACCCGATCACCCCGGCCTTCGCGGCGGAGTAGACGGCGGAGCCACTCGAGCCGACGCGGCCAGCCTCCGAGGCCGTGTTGACGATCCGCCCGCGGCCCCGCTGCTGCATGCCCGGGAGGATCACGTGCGTAACCGCGATCACCCCCCGCAGGTTGACCGCGAGCACGCGATCCCACAGCTCGGGGTCGGTGTCCGTGAACCAACCCCACTCGTCGTAGCCCGCGTTGTTGACGAGCACGTCGATCGGCCCAAGGTCGCGCTCGGCGGCCTCGACCGCAGCACGGATCGAGGCGTCGGAGCGCACGTCGAGCTCGTAGGCGGCGCCGTCGATCTCGTCCGCAACCTCCCCGGCACCGTCGGCGTTCAGGTCGCTCACCGCCACGCGCGCGCCCTCGGCGGCGAGCCGCCTGCAGGTGGCCGCGCCGATCCCGGAGGCCCCGCCCGTGACCAGGGCTGTGCGTTCGGCTAGTCGCAAGGCGGCGGCAGCCTACCCCAGTTCGCTAGCGTGGCCGCCCCGTGGACCCCGTGCCGATCATCGGCGGGACCGGCGCGCTCGGCTTCGGGATCGCGTCGCGGCTCGCCCGCGAGGGCGTGTCGGTCGTGATCGGCTCGCGCGACGCCGGCCGGGCGCTCGAGGCCGCCGGGCGGGTCGGCGACGGCGCCGAGGGTCTCGTGAATGCCGAGGCCGCCAGGAGCGGACCGATCGTGCTTCTCTGCGTGCCGTTTCGCTCGCAGTCCGAGACGCTCACCAACCTGAAGAACGTGCTCGCGTCCGGGCAGATCCTGGTGGACGCAACCGTGCCGTTGGCCGCGGCGGTGTCCGGCCGGGCCACGCGGCTGCTCGGCGTGCCCCAGGGCTCGGCGGCGGAGCAGGCGCGGGAGATGGCGCCCGAGGGGGTGGAGGTGGTGTCGGCCTTCCACACGGTCAGCGCGCCGATCCTCGCGGATCTGGAGCACGCACTCGACGAGGACATTCTGATCGCCGGCGACTCGCGCGACGCGAAGGGGCGGGTGGCCGCGCTCGTGCGGAGGATCCCCGGGTTGCGCCCGGTTGACTGCGGGCGGCTGGAGGTCGCTCGCCACATCGAGGCCATCACGCCGCTGCTGATCTCGATCAACGCGCGCAACAGGGCTCACACCGGGATCAGGGTGACCGGCCTGGAGGAGCCGCGCTGGTAGCACTGCTGTCGGGCGGTACCGGCGGCGCCAAGTTCGCCCGCGGCCTGCTCGAGGCCTGCGACGACCTCGTGGTGATCGCGAACACGGGCGACGACGTGGACATGTACGGGGTGCACGTCTCGCCCGACCCCGACCTCGTGACCTACTGGCTCGCCGACGAGATCGACGAACGCGGCTACGGGCTGCGCGGCGACACCTTCGAGGTGATGGCCGCGCTCGAGGCGGCGGGGCGCCCCGCGTGGTTCCGGCTGGGCGACCGCGACCTCGCGATGTGTCTCATTCGCAGCGAGCTGCTCCGGGCCGGGCGGCGGCTGACCGAGGCGCACGCGGCCGTAGTCGAGGCGATGGGCGTGGGCGCGCGGGTGCTGCCGATGAGCGACGAGCCGGTGTCGACCTGGGTCGGGATCGCCGGCCGGATGCTGCCGTTCCAGGAGTACATGATCGTGGAGGGAGCGCCCGAGCCGATCGAGTCGGTCGAACTGCGCGGACTCGAGCGGGCGCGGCCGACCGATGAGGTGGTCTTGGCGCTGGCCGAGGCGGACGCGATAGTGATCGGCCCTTCCAACCCGGTCGCCTCGATCGGCCCGATCCTCGCGCTTCCCGGCATGCGCGAGGCGCTCGCCGGAGCCCCTGCGCCGGTGGTGGCGGTGAGCCCGCTGGTGGGCGGGAGATCGCTCAAGGGACCGACCGAGCCGTTCTGCGCCTATGCGGGCATCGAGCTGAGCGCAACGGGCATGGCGCGTGCCTACCGCGACGTGCTCGACGGGATGGTGGCGGACGAGGAGGTGGCGAACGTAGCGGGGCTCGTCACGGACACGGTGATGGATAGCGTCTCCGCTGCGCGGCGCCTCGCCGGGAAGACCCTCGAGTTTGCCGAGACCCTTGCTGGGTGAGATGTGGCCGACAGCGCGTCGCGCTACCCTCGCGCGAGCCGCTCCGCCCCCGAGATGAGCACGATCGCGATCCTCCCCGTGAAGAGCTTCGGCGCCGCAAAGCAGCGCCTGGCCGGCACGCTCGGCGCGGGCTGGCGCCAGGCGCTCGCCCAGGCGATGTTCTCGGACGTGCTCACCTCGCTGCGTCGCGTCCGAGGCGTGGATGCGGTGGCGGTGGTCACGGCCGATCAGGCGGCCGAATCCACCGCGCTCGCGGAGCGCGTGCGGGTTCTCAGGGACAGCCCGCAGGCGGGTCAGTCGCAGGCCGCGCTGATCGGGATCCGCCACGCGCGCGAGGCGGGTTTCGACCGGGTGCTGCTCGTGCCCGGCGACACGCCGCTGCTCGATCCGGCAGAGGTCGACAAGCTGCTCGAGCGGGCGCCGGCCGTCGCGATCGTGCCCGACCGCCACCTCACCGGCACCAACGCGCTGCTGCTCACGCCACCGGACGCCATCGAGCCGAGTTTCGGGCCGGGGAGCCTCGCGCGCCACACCGCCGCGGCGGAGACGGCTCGGGTCGACTACTCGGTGGAGCGGGTTCCGACGCTGGAGCTCGACGTGGACACGCCCGAGGACCTCGCCGAGCTGGCGGGCGCCCTCGAGCGCCGCCGCGATCACGCGCCCTCCACCCGCGGCGCGCTGCGGCGGCTGGATCGCTCCCTGCCGGGGGACTCGGCCGCCGCGAGTCGCGGCGCGCCGGTCCGGGCCTCGGCCTGACGCGCGTGCCCCACTCGCGGCGGTCGCTGCTCTGCATTCCCCTGCCGCCGCTGCCAGACGTTCGGCCCGGCGACGATCTCGCTGGCATGCTCGCTGCGGCCGCGCCGGAGGACTTGGCGGCGGACGACGTGCTCGTCGTCGCCCACAAGGTGGTGTCGAAGTCCGAGGGCCGGATACGGCGCTTGGCACAGATCGAGCCGGGGGAGCGAGCGCGCGCGCTGGCCGCGGAGCACGGCAAGGACGCACGGCACGTGCAGGCCGTACTGGACGAGTCCACGAAGCTGCTGCGCGCTCGAGATGGCGTCCTGATCTGCGTCACGCGCCACGGGCTCGTGTGTGCGAACGCCGGCGTGGACCTGTCGAACGTCTCGGGCGACGGTGAAGTGGTGCTCCTGCCCGAGGATCCCGACGCCTCGGCGCGGCGGTTGCGCGGCGGCATGGAGCTCGCCCTTGGTGTGCGCCCGGCCGTGGTCATCGGGGACTCGTTTGGCCGGGCCTGGCGCATGGGCCAGACCGACGTCGCGATCGGCGCCGCAGGCCTCGCGCCGCTCGATGAGTGGCGCGGACGGCCAGACGCGTACGGGCGCGAGCTCCGCGTGACCGAGATAGCGATCGCCGACGCCGTCGCGGGCGCCGCCGACCTCGCACGGGCGAAGGACTCGCGCGAGCCCGCGGTGCTGGTGCGCGGCCTCGGGCGCTTCGTGACGGTTGCCGACGGCCCGGGCGCCGCCGCGCTGCGACGTCCGCGCGATCGCGATCTGTTTCGCTGAGGCGCGTGGTGGTCAGCGCGGCGGCGGGGCCGTCGTCCCCCTGATCACGAGCTCGGCAGGCAGAACGGTCCGCCGGCGCTCGGTCTGGCCACCCGCCTCCACGGCCTCGAGCAGCAAGCCGGCGGCAAGCTCGCCCTTGAGCTCGGTCGGCTGGTTGACGGTCGTCAGCGGCGGATCGGTGAGCCGAGCGAGCGGGACGTCGTCGAATCCGATCACCGACAGCTCGTGCGGTATCTCCACCCCAAGCTCGGTGGCCTCGCGCACCACGGCGGATGCCAGGGCGTCGCTCATCGCCAGCACGGCCGTGGGCGGGCGGTCGAGCGCCATCATCTCGCGCAAGGTCTGGCGGCCGGCCTCCGGCCGGTTGCCGGGCGCCGTGAAGACGAGGGCCTCATCCCATGCTCCGTCGAGCCCCTCGCGGTAGCCGGCAAGGCGCTCGACCGTGGAGTCGAAAATGAGCTGGTCGTCGTCGAATGCGCGCTCGGGGAAGGCTACGATCCCCACCCGCTCGTGGCCGAGCTCGATCAGATGGCGCGCGGCGGAGCGCGCCCCCTTGCGGTCCTCGATGCCGATGTACCGGACGGGCGCATTGAGCGGCTCGTCGACGACGACCGTGGGGAGGCCGCGCTCGAGCGCGGCCTCGAGGCGAGGGTCCCCTGTGGGCGTGGAGTAGACGAGGAACCCGTCCACGGCTGCCTGGCGCACCACGCGGGCGCCCTCCTCCCGCGTGGGCGAGGTGGGAATGAGGAGCAATCCGTCCCCCGTGCTCTCGAGCGCGCTCGCCACCCCACGCAGGAAGATGACGGCCGCCTCGTCGTCGAAGGCGAACGGCAGGCGATCGGTGAAGATCAGGCCGAGCGCGCCGGTGCGCCCAGTCCGGAGGCGACGCGCGGCGGGATCGGGCCCCCCGTAGCCGAGCGCGCCCGCTTCGGCCAGGACGCGCTGACGCAGTTCTTCGGAGAGCAACTCCGGCCGGTTGAACGCATTCGAGGCCGTGCCAAGCGACACTCCGGCGCGGGCGGCGACGTCCTTCAGCGTGGGCTTCCGTCCCGCCGCGATGGCGCGCTATCTCCCTCGCTGAGGTTCATGTGGGCATTCTACGTTTAGCTTTGAATCGTTTCAGGTATTCTCCAAGCGGAGTTTTTGAAACGATTCAAAGCAGGATGACCATGTCGAACCTTCCGATCGCCGCCATGATGGCCCGCGACGCCGTAGAGCAGCAGTTTCGGGAGGGTGCGCCGGAGCAGCCGCCGCGCGGCCGCGTGCGGCTCGCCGGCGCCCGGGCGCTCCGCGGGCTGGCCGAACGGCTCGAGGCCCGCTCGCTCAGCTCAGAATCCGGTCGGCGAGTGCGGCCGGCAACTCATCGCGGTTCGCCCTGCTGAGCTTGACGAGCTCGACGTCTGCGCGCCCCTTGAGCTCATCGGTGAACGGATGCCGGAAGGCGTGCACGGTCGCAACGAGCGGGACGTCCGAGTCGAACAGAACGGTGACCGCCTCGCGGAAGCGCGCCGAGGCGAGCTCCATCTTCCCCAGCTCGTCGATAACGCTCGCCCCGCCGGCCGGCGGCTCGACGGCCGGCAGGGCGAGCCGCTCGAATGCGTCGAGGTCGACGCCGTACTTCCCCACCCGCGGCGGACCTCGCCGCTCGACGTGGGCGAGCACGCCCCGCTCGCCCTCGAACGTCTCGATCCGGAAGCCCACCCGCACGCCGCCCTCGCGCATCTCCTCGGTGAAGAAACCGGCGAGGGGCAGCCCCGCGGCGCGCAGCCTGTCGGCGAGCCGGATGGCGGCGGTCGTCTTGCCCGCCCCCGGGCGGGCCTCGACGAGCACCCGCACCTCGTCAGCTCTCGACGAAGTACGAGCCGCTGCCCTGGCCGCTCGAGAACCAGCGGCTCGTGATGGTCTTCTTACGGGTGTAGAAGTCGACGGCGTCCGAGCCGTGCGCGTGGAGATCGCCCAGGAAAGAGTCCTTCCAGCCGGAGAAGGGGAAGAACGCCACCGGCGCGGCAACCCCGATGTTGACGCCCACCATGCCGGCCTGGACCTCGTGGCGGAAGCGCCGCACCGCGGCGCCCGACTCCGTGAAGATCGACACCCCGTTACCGAACCGCGAGCGGCCCACGATCTCGATCGCCTCGTCGAGGCTGTTCGCGTGGATGATCGACAGCACCGGCCCGAAGATCTCTTCGCGGGCCGCCTCCATGTCCGGCGTCACGCCGTCCAGTATGGTCGGCCCCACGTAAGCGCCGCCGGGAAGCTCCCCGCCCGGGTCGCGGCCGTCGACCACCGGCTCGGCGCCGTCGTGAGCGGCTCGGTCGATCGCGTCGCGGATCCGCTCGCATGCGCGCTTCGAGATCACCGGTCCCACGTCGGTCCGCTCGTCGAGGCCGTCTCCGACGGTGAGCCGCTCGGTGGCCCCGCGGAGCGACGGCAGCAGGCGGTCATGCGCCTCGCCCACCGTGACGACGACCGAGCCGGCCATGCAGCGCTGGCCCGCCGCCCCGAACGCCGAGCCGATGATCCCCGAGACGGTCTTGTCGATCACGGCATCCGGCATCACGACCATGTGGTTCTTCGCACCGCCCAGCGCCTGGACCCGCTTGCCCGCCTTCGCGGCGCGTTCGTAGACGATCCGGGCCACCGGCGCCGAGCCGACGAAGGAGACCGCGTCGATGCCGGGATGGTCGAGGATGCCCTCGACGACCTCGCGGCCACCGTTGACCAGATTCACCACTCCCGGCGGGAGGTCGAGACGGTCGAGCTCCTCGAATGCGATCTGCTGCGTCAGCGGAACCTGCTCCGACGGCTTCAGGATGAAGCTGTTGCCGCAGGCGATCGCGAACGGCAGGAACCAGAAGGGCACCATCGCGGGGAAGTTGAAGGGCACGATCGCGGCGCAGACCCCCACGGGCTGCCGCACGGTCTCGGCGTCGACGTTCCGCGCGACGTCCTCCAGGATCCGGCCCTGCATGGTGGTCGGTACCGCGCACGCGCACTCGACCATCTCGATCATGCGCGCCACCTCGGCTCGGGCGTCGCCCAGCGTCTTGCCCATCTCGGTGGTGACGGACCGCGCCAGCTCCTCACGACGGGAATCGAGCGCCTGGCGGAGCGCGAACAGCTTGCGCCCCCGCTCGATCACGCTCACCGCCCGGCAGGCCGGCAGCGCGTCTCGCGCGGCGCGCACGGCGGCGTCGAGGTCGGCGGAGGAGGACAGCGGGACGCGCGCCAGGATCTCCCCCGTGGCGGGATTCGTGACCGGAAGGGTCTCGGAGGACGACGATCCGGTCCACCGACCGCCAACGTAGTTGTCCAGTACGCGAACGCCCGTCTCGGTGGTGATGGTCATCGACTCAGCGTCCATTCGTTGGTTGGGTTCGTCGAGGGTACCGCCGCCCGGGTGCCGCCGACGGTGAGGGTTGATCAAGCAGCTCGAGCGCCGGCGCCCTTGAACGGCCCCGTGATCTCGTAGATCGCCCCCGGGCCAGGCTCCTGGTCGCTCTTCGGGAAGGCGCGCCGCGAGGAGAAGAACATCCGCGTACCGGAGGGGTCGAAGGTCACGCCGGTCAGCTCGGAGTTGCGGTGCTTCGGACCCGTCACCGACAGGAACTTCGACACCTTGCGGTCGGGGGTGATCAGGCCCATGTCGATCTCGTCGGTGGCGATGTCCTCGCACACGAACACCTCGCCCGCGCGCGAGCCCGTGAGCTGGTCGACGCGCAGAAGCGGTGCGCTCCTCGAGGCGAGGCCGTCGTAGATGACCTCGATCCGCCCGCGCCGCACGTCGTAGGCGTGCACGCGGTGGTCGGAGGTCGTGCTCACGTAGAGCGTGTCGCCGTCGAGCCAGATGCCCTCGCCCCGCTGGAAGCGCGTGCTGCCTCGTACTTGCCGCCTCGCGGGAGTGCGGCGTGCGAGCGGATCGGGCACCTCGACCCACACCACCCCTCCCCCGCGCGCCACGCGTGCGATCTCGAGCAGCCCGGCCGCCAGGTCCGGCCAGCGCGTCGGCGTGTAGCGGTAGAGGCCGCCGTCGATCAGGTCCTCCGTCAGGTACACCCGCCTTCGTCGCTCGTCGACCGCCGCCGCCTCATGTTTGAAGATGCCCATGGCCGGGTGCGGAACCGCCTTCCGTCGGCCGGATGGGTCGCATTCCCAGACGCGGCCGTCCTCGACCTCCTCGCACGAGAGCCAGGTACCCCAGGGCGTACCGCCGCCGGAGCAGTTCTGGGTCGTCCCGGACAGGATGCTGTAGGCGTCCTCCACCTGGCCCCCCGACCCGAACCGCAGCGCCGACGCTCCGCCCTTGAAGTTCTCTGAGTTCGACACCAACACGAAGCCGCCGTCGTCGAGCGGGAAGGCGGCCATGCCGTCCGACGCGATGTGCCACTCGTACCCCGTATCCGACACCGGTTCTCCTCCCCGCACGACGAGGCGTGAGCGGAAGCCGGTGGCCAGCCGGGCGCCGCTCTCGTCGGGTAGCCGCAACGGCCCATAGCCCGGCCCGCGGCGAAGCGGCCTGCGCTGTGCAGAGCCGAAGAGCTCGTCCCAGAACGCGGCGCCCAGGGACACCACCGCCACACCGCCCACGCCAAGTCCGATGAACTCGCGGCGTCGCACCTACCCGCAGGCTGGCGCCCGTTCCGGAGACGTGCGTGAAGATCGTGCGAAATCCGTGTGACAAAGTGTCGCCGACGGGATGGCATCCCAGGTCCGACACCCCGTCTTCGCGCGCTTCTTCGACCGCTTCAGTCAGTTCCTCGAGAAGGAGGCCGGGGAGCGGCGGGACGAGCTGCTCGCCGGCTTGTCGGGCCGCGTGGTGGAGATTGGTGCGGGTAACGGGATGAACTTTCGCCACTACCCACCGACGGTCGACGAGGTCGTCGCCCTCGAACCCGAGGCGTATCTCCGCGAGAAGGCGGAGAACGCGGCCCTCGTCGCGCCGGTGCAGGTGAACGTGCGCGACGGCATGGCGGATCCGCTGCCGCTCGAGGACGAGAGCTTCGACGCCGCCGTCGCCAGCCTGGTGTTGTGCACGGTGCCCAGCCCGCCGAGCGCCCTGGCCGAGCTCCGGCGTGTTCTAAGGACCGGTGGCGAGCTGCGCTTCCTGGAGCACGTGCGGTCGCAGAGCCCGCGCAAGGCACGCATCCAGGAGCGGCTCGACAGCTCCGGCGTCTGGCCCCGTCTGGGCGGCGGCTGCCACTGCGCTCGCGACACGGTGGCGGCGATCGAGGCCGCCGGCTTCGAGATCGAGCGGGCGCGCAGCTTCGCCTTGGGGCCCTCCTGGATGCACACCAACCCGCACGTGATCGGCGTGGCGCGTCCTCAGGCCGCCAGCGGAAGCTCGTAACGCCGGCGGATGCCGTAGAGCGTGTCGCGCTCGGCCGCCGGCCGGCCGGCCGCGTGGGCGGCCCCGATCAGATCGGCGGGGTCGAGCTTGACGCCGTGGTAGGAGCCCGCCATGCGCGAGATCGACTCCTCCATGAGCGTCCCACCAAGGTCGTTGACCCCCCAGCTGAGCGCCTCGGTAGCGGCGTCGAGGCCCATCTTCACCCAGCTCGCCTGGAGGCTGGGGATGGTTCGACCCAGGGCCAGCCGGAAGGCGGCCGTGTGTTTCAGGTTCTCCTCCCGCGAGATCTCCTCGATCCCGTGCGTGCGCCCGAGCATCGTGTGGAAGGGGATGAACGAAAGCGGCACGAACTCGGTGAAGCCGCCGGTGCGCTCCTGCAACTCCCGCACCACGCGCATGTGCTCGGCCAGCTCCCAAGGCTCCTCTATGTGCCCGAACATGACCGTCACGGTCGAGCGCAGGCCGGCGCGGTGAGCTGCCTCGATGACCTCGACCCAGCGCGCCACCGGCAGCTTGTTCGGGGAGATCCGCTCGCGCACACCGTCGTGCAGCACCTCCGCGGCGGTACCGGGCACCGAGCCGAGGCCTGCCGCCTTCAGTCGCTCGAACACCTCGTCCAGCGGCAGCTCGCCGGCCAGGTAGTCGATCTCCATCGGCGAGTAGGCGTGCAGGTGGATGCCCGGCGCCTCGTCCTTCGCCACCCGCAGCCAGCGTTCGTAGTCGGCGATCGTCCAGTCCGGATGGATTCCAGATTGCATGCAGATCTCCGTTGCCCCGAACGCGACCGCCTCGCGCACCCGGCGGCGGAACTCCTCCTCGGAGTGCTCGTAGGCGTCCGGGGAGCGTCGTCCCTGCCCGAAGCCGCAGAAGGCGCAGCCGACGATGCAGACGTTGGAGACATTGATGTTGCGGTTGACCACGAAGGTGACGAGCTCACCCGCAAGCTCGGCGCGCATGTCGTCGGCGGCCTGGCGCATGTCCTCGATCGCCTCGGGGCGCGTCTCGCCGAACAGCGCGGTCAGCTCGTCCGGCGAGAGGGCGGCTCCCTCGCGCCCCCTCGCGATCGCCCCCGCGACAAGGTCCCGGCGGATCGGGCGCTCCGCCCGGCGGCCCGAGCCACGCCGGGGGATGAAGCTCCAGTAGCGCAGCTTGATCACGTCGAGCACGCCCTGCTCGAGCCAGCCCGGATCCATGTACTGCGGGTAGACGCACAGCCGCTCCGTGAGCGCGTAGCCGAGCGGGGCGAGCCGCTTGCGCATGCGGTGAACCGACGGGAACGGATGCTCGGGCGAAATGTGGTCGCCGTTGGCCGACAGGCCGCCGAGGTCCGTGGCCCCCTCCTCCACCAGCGGAAGCCACCAGTCGGAGAGGTTGGGCGGGATCTGTATACCCACGCCGGGCAGCAGCCGGTCGCATTCCCGGACCAAGAGCCGCATCTCGTCGAGGGTGATCGGGGTGGCCCAGGCCGGCGGCGGCGCCGGCTCGCCGGCGGGGCGCTCGGCGCGCTGCGCCTCGTCGGCGATCTCCGCGGGCTCGGCCCCGTAGTAGCGAGGGTGGGGCACGAAGTTCTGCAGGATCACCTCCTGCAGGTGGCCGTATTCGCGCTGGACCTCGGCCAGCGCCTCGAGCGCCGCCACACGCTCCCCGGGCGCCTCGCCGATCCCCACCAGGATGCCCGTGGTGAACGGGATTCGCAGCTCGCCCGCCGCCCTGATCGCCTCGAGGCGCGCCTCGGGGTGCTTGGTCGGCGAGCCCTGGTGGACCACCAGGTCCGGGTTCACGGACTCGAGCATGAGCCCCTGCGACGCGGTCACCTCGCGCAGTCGGGCGAGCTCCTCCGGCGTGCAGACGCCGATGTTCGTGTGCGGCAGCATTCCCCGCTCGAGCGCCCGCTCGCACGCCCCTGCCACGTACGAGGTGAAGCTCTCGTGGCCGTAGTCGTGCAGGCGCGCTGCCACGTCCGGATGCACCTCCGGCTTCTCGCCGGTCAGCACCAGTAGCTCCTTGGCGCCGCGGCGCGACGCGTCGTCGAGGATGCGCTCGACCTCGTCGGGCGCGTAGAGGTGCGCCCGGTGGGTCGCGAAGGCGCAGTACTTGCAGTAGCACCGGCACGTCCGCGACAGCGAGAGCGTGTAGTTCCGCGAGAACGTGACGCGGCGCATTCCCGCGGAGTCTATGACCCGGCGGGGCCGGGCCCGGCCTCAACCGATCGGCTCGAGACCCTCCGCGGTCGTCTCTTCCCGCGCGATGAAGACGAAGTGGTAGAGCAGGGCCGCCACCAGCGCGCCGAGCACCGGTCCGAGGAGGTAGGTGAGGAAGCGTCTGCACGAGGACGAACAACGCCAGGAAGTGCACGAGGCCGATGACGGAGAAGTCGATGAACGGCGTCGGCTGCTGCGGCGTGGACGGCACGACGTAAAGGGACACGACAGCCGTGATGAAGAAGACGAGGAAGAGGGTCCCAAGGAACTCGGCGGCGTAGGCGGGGGGTCCGCGATCCTTCGACCTCCTGGGTGCTCGCAAGGTCCCCGTAGGGTTCGACGCCGTGCGCAGGATCCTTCTGACCTTGGCCGTGGCCGCCGCGCTCGCCGGCTGCGGTGACGACGGCGGCGGCCAAGGGCGGGTGAGGCTCGCGCTCGACTTCCAACCCAATCCGGCTCATGCCGCGATCTACGCCGCCTTGCGAGAGGACCTGGGCGCCGACCACGGCGTGGACCTCGAGGTGCGCGTCCCGTCGTCCTCGACCGACTCGCTGAAGCTGCTCGCCGCCGGCCGCGCCGACCTGTCCGTGGTGGACATCCACGACCTGGGGCTCGCGCGCGAGCGCGGCCGCGACCTGGTCGCCCTGGGCGCCCTCGTCCAACGGCCGCTGGCCGCGGTGATCGCCCGGCCCGAGGTCCGCCGCCCGCGCGACCTGGAGGGTCGCCGGGTGGGCGTAACCGGGCTCCCGTCCGACGACGCCGTCCTGCGCGCCGTGGTAGAGGATGACGGCGGCGACTTCGACCGAGTGAGGCGAGTGACGATCGGCTTCTCGGCAGTGCCCAGCCTGATCACCGGGCGGGTGGACGCGGTCGTGTCGTTCTGGAACGCGGAGGGAGTCGCGCTGCGGGAGCGCGGCGCGCGCACACGCGAGTTCCGGGTGGACGACCACGGCGCGCCGCGCTATCCGGAGCTCGTGCTCGTCACCGAGCGCGAGAACCTGCGTCGAATGGGTGACACGCTCGCGAGAACGATCGACGCGCTGGCGGCCGGCACGCGGGCCGCGCTCGCCGACCGCGACGCCACCGTCGACGACCTCGTCGAGGCCTCGGGCGCCGACGAGCCGCTGGTGCGGGCCCAGCTGGCCGCCGTCGCGCCCGCATTGAGGCCGCCGATGCGCTTCGACCGCGAAGCGCTGGAGGGCTGGGCCCGCTTCGACGCCCGCTTCGGCATCCTCGAGCGGGAGCCCGACGTGAACGCGGCCTTCGACTTGGGCCGGGAGCGCCAGCGCTACGCGGCGAGCAGCTGCTCGACCAACGCCGGACCCTCCCGCGCCATCCTCGAGCGCGGCACCACCTTGTCGATGCCGGCCTCCTCCGCGGCGCGGCGCACGTCCTGCTCGACGTGGGAGTAGAAGCCGAGCGTGGGCACGCTCGCCTCCCGAACGGCGCCTAGGCGCTCCGCGACGTCGGCGGTCAGGTCCACCACGAGCAGATCGGCGGGGGCGTCCGGGGCCACAACTTCGTGCCCGGCCGCCCGCAGCGCGCCCTGAACCTTCGACCCGAAGAGGAGGTCGGGGCAGAGCAGTGCGATGCGGGCCATCGCCCTACTGCGCGCGCCGGCGCCTGAACTCCTGGCGCACCGACTCCGGGCGGCCCCACATCTGCGTGACCTCCACCCGGCCGGAACGGGCCTCGCGCACGGCGAGCTCCCCTTCGATCCCGAGCCCGTCGAGCAGAGCGAGCGTGCCCCTGACGGTCTCCGCCGCCGCCGCGTGGCCGAACTCGTGCGCCACGCGCAGGCGCCAGTGCCAGTCGTGCTGGGAGTACGGCATCGCGTTGATCTGCGTCAACAGGGAGGCGGCCTCCACGTAGCGATCCTCGTCGAAGATCCTCAGATCCAGCTCCAGGTGGGTCCAGTCGGGGGGGAGGCCGTCCACCGCGGCCTGGAAGGTGTCGGCGAGCGCCATCGGCGGAACTGTAACCCGCCCGCCGGGGCGGTCCGAGGTCGGCCGGGGCTGGGGCTCAGCCGAGGAACGTCTTTGCGAGCAGGAACAGGTTGAGCGCGATGATCAGCCCGGCAACCGCGCTCGCCGCGATCGTCGTCACGCGCGCGTTGCGGAAGCTCCCCATCACGTCCGCCCTGCGGGTGAGCAGCACGAGCGGCACGAGCGCGAAGGGGATGCCGAACGAGAGAACGACCTGACTGACGACGAGCGACTTGGTCGGGTCGAGCCCTACGGCGAGGACCACGAGGGCCGGCGCCATCGTCACCAGCCGGCGCAGCAGCAGCGGGACCGAGCGGCGGATGAAGCCCTGCATCACGACCTGGCCGGCATAGGTGCCGACGCTCGAGCTCGACAGGCCCGAGGCGAGCAGTGCGATGCCGAAGGCGATCGCCGCCCCCTCTCCCAGCTGCGAGTGGAAGCCGTCGTAGGCGCCCTCGATCGAGTCGACGTCGAGCACGCCGTTGAAGAGGGCGGCGGCCACCACCAGCATCGACATGTTCACGATCCCCGCGAGGCCCATGGCGAGGCCGACGTCGAGTCGCTCGAACCGGAGGAGCTCGCGCCGCTCGTCGTCGTCGCGGGGGCGCAGCCGGCCCTGCGTGAGGGCCGAGTGGAGATAGATGACGTGGGGCATCACCGTCGCGCCGAGGATGCCGGTGGCGAGCAGAACGCTCTCCGTGTCCTCGAAGCCGGGCACGAAGCCGCCGGCGAGCCCGCTCGCGTCGGCGCCCGTGTGGGCCACCTCGTAGACGAACCCGAGCAGGATCACCCCCAGAAGGCCGGCGATCGTCGTCTCGAAGCGGCGGTAGCCCCGCGTCTGGAGTCCCAGGATCGCGAAGGCGACTACGCCCGTGATGAGCCCGGCAGTGAACAGCGGCACTCCGAACAGGAGGTTGAGGGCGATCGCCGCGCCGACGAACTCGGCCAGGTCGGTGGCCATGGCGATCAGCTCGGCCTGGATCCACAGACCAAGCGCCGCCCCTCGGGGGAAGTGCTCGCGGCAGAGCTCGGGCAGGTTGCGTCCCGTCGCGATGCCGACCTTCGCCGACAGGTACTGGATCAGCATCGCCATCAGGTTGGCCGCGAGGATCACCCACAGCAGGAGGTAGCCGTACTGCGAGCCGCCCGCGATGTTGGTGGCGAAGTTGCCCGGGTCGACGTACGCGACCGCGGCGACGAACGCGGGGCCAAGCAGCCCCAGGCCGTAGCGAAGACGGCCACGGGTGCGCAGCTGCGCGAGGGGGCTCGGCTCGACCGCCTCGGGCCCGCCGGGCTCGACGACGGCGGCGTCGCCTGCGGCCGCACCTGCCGGCACCGGGACGCGGGGGTCGAGCGCGGCCGGGCCGCCCCGGGCCAGGGCCATGTCTGCCGACTCGCTCATCTGGGGACCGTCCTCATCGCCCGGGTCAGCGCTCCGCCCAGAACGTGCGAGGCGCCCGCGAAGCGCACCGTCAGCGGCCCCTCGAACGGCTCGCGCTCGATCACCTCGAACCGATCGCCCGGCGCGATGCCGCGCTCCGCCAGATAGCGCAGCATGTCGGGATCGGAGTCGGAGACGCGTACGAACATCCCCTGATCGCCAGGCGCGAGATCGGCGAGGGCGCGCGTCGGCTCCTCCTCGATGTATCCGTCGCGCGTGGGGATCGGATCGCCGTGCGGGTCGTGAGTCGGGTCGCCGAGCTTCGTGGCGATCAACTCGGAGAGCTCGGGCGAGATCGCGTGCTCCAGCACCTCGGCCTCCTCGTGCACGCGGTCCCATGACATTCCGAGCGCCTCGGCGAGGTACAGCTCGAGCAGCCGGTGGTGACGCACCACCTCTAGCGCGACGCGCTCGCCGGACGGCGTGAGCCGCACCCCGTGGTAGGGCTCACGCCTGGCGAGCCCGAGCGCCTCGAGCCGCTTCACCATCGCCGAGGCGGATCCCGGCGAGACCTCGAGGCGCTCGGCGATCGCCGAGGTCGACACCGGCTCCGCACTCCGCTGGGCCAGCGTCCAGATTGCCTTGGCGTAGTCCTGGACCGCTTTCGAGATGTCGTGGCTGTCAGCTCGGGTGGCCATCACACGGACACCAGGAGGCCGGTCGCGTACATCACCACGAGCCCTGTGAGCAGGCCCCCGGCCGCCAGCGGGTGGAGCAGCCGTCCGGCCTCGTCCTTCACGGCCGGGGCGATCTGGACGATCACCTGGGCGATGGCGCCCGCGCCGATGCCGAACATCAGCGCCGCGAGGCTCGGATTGAAGGCGGATGCGCCGATCCACGCGCCCAGCACGGCCGGGGCGCCCGCCAGCAGGCCGAGCAGCGCCAGCCGCCGCACGCTTGCTGAGCCGCCGCGCGCCACAGGCGCCACGATCGCGAGGCCCTCGGTGGTGTTGTGAAGTGCGAAGCCGACAACGAGGGCGGCGCCGAGGGCGAGCGACCCGATCGCGTAGGCGGAGCCGATCGCGAGCCCTTCCCCGAGATTGTGGAGGCCGATCCCGAGAGCCACCAGGAAGGCGGCGCGGTAGCCGAGGCCGGTCGCCGGGCTGCCGCCGGAGCGGCCGCCGTCGGGCTCGTCGCCCCGCTCGAGCCGCTCGCGGCGCCCTCTCAGCCAGCCGTCGACGGCGCTCAGCGCCAGGTACGCGCCCGCCGCCCCGAGCCAGACCAGAGCGGCGCCGCCCAGTGACTCGGCCCCCGTGCCCGCCAGCTCGGTCCCCTCGAGCAGGGCGTCGATCGCGAGGAAGCCGAGCAGTCCGACCGTGAAGGCGAGCAGGAAACGCATCCAGCGCGCGTCGACGCCCCGCACCCAGGGCAGCCACAGCATCCCGATCGCAACCGGGATGACGCCCACGTAAAGCCCGATCAGGGCCATAAGCCCGTAGAAGCCGCGGTCGGCGTCGGGCGTCTCCACCGCCGCGTCGATCGTGTGCTCGATCGTCGCGCCGGTCGCGGTGAGCAGCGCGACCTCATAGGCCTGCCCCTCGATCCAGGGGTACTGCACGTCGATCTCCGCGCCGCCCAGCCTTCCGATCTTCTCCTCGCTCTGGGTGAACGCGACGTAGCCGTCGTTGACGATCACCTGCTTCACCTCGACGGGATCCGCGCCGTCGTTGCGCACGTGCAGCTCGATCTCGCCCGGGTTCATCACCGTCCGCTCGACCGCCAGCTCCTCCTCCGGCACGCCGATGCGGTCGAGCCCGGGCGCGTCGAGCGCCACGAACACACCGATCGCGAGCGCGAGCACCGCGACCGGGATCAGCCCGGCGAGCCAGGCGGGGCGACGGCGGGTGGCGCGGGCGGTGACGGCCTCCATCAGTTCACCACCTCGAAGAAGCCCATCCAGCCGAGCTCCGCGAACTCGCTCACGTGGGCGTGGAACATGTATCTGCCGGTGTAGGGGAAGCGCAGCTCGAGGATGCCGCGCTCGCCCTGGCCCTGGACGACCGTGTCCGTGAAGTCGCGCGGCTCGAGGCGCGTACCGGTCGGGTAGTAGTCGAAGAAGTTCGCGTGGACGTGGAACGAGTTGACCGGGTCGAACTCGAGTGCGTTCACCAGGTAGATCCGGACGAGCTCCTCGCGCTTGACCCGGATCGGCTCCTCCATGTAGGCGAAGGCGACGGTGTTGACGGCGTAGACCTCGTTCGAACGGTCGAAGTTCGTGTCGAAGCCGTTCATGACCATGACCATCTCGTCCGCGGGCGGGCGGCCGCCCTTCGGATCGATCACGAACGCGCCGTAGAGGCCCTTCGCGATGTGCTCCGCGAGCGGCGTCGAGTGGCAGTGGTAGAGGTGGAGTCCGAACGGGGTGGCGTCGAACTCGTAGACGGCGGACTGGCCGGGGCCGACGTTGCCCGGCCCGATCCCGGGAACCCCGTCGGAGGCCGCGCGGTGGATGCCATGGAAGTGCATGGTGTGCGGATGGGTCCCGCCGTTGATGAAGCGGATGCGGAGGCGCTCGCCCTCGCGCGCGCGGAGAGTCGGTCCGGGTACGCGGCGGTTATAGGTCCACGCCGCGTACTTCACTCCGGGCGCGACCTCGATCTCCCAGTCCTCGGCGACGATCTCCCACTCGCGCACGCCGCCGAGCAGGATGCCCTCGTCGAAGTCGCGCAGGATCTCGTGCGGGTCGAAGCCGTTGGCCCTCGGGTCGACTCGTCCGATGGCGCCGAGGTGGCCCGAGCCGCGATGGGCGGCGTGCCGCTCCGCGATGTGCTCGGCGGCGGCCTCAGCCTCCTGGCCGTGCAGGCCCTCGTGGGGTACGAGCCCGTGCAGCACAGGCAGCGCCGCGCCGGTCGCGGCCGCCCCGCCGATCAGCCGTCGGCGGGAGACTTTGCTGTCCCACAACTTCCTCATACGGCGCTATTGAAGCATAATTTAGGCAAGGCTAAAACCGCTCTTTTGAGCGATAAGTAGCATCGAGGCGGTGATCGCCACCTCCGAGTACGAGCTGCTCACGGAGTCCGCCGGGGTGGTCGACCGCTCGGCCCGGGGAAAGTTCATCGTCCGGGGCGGCGAGGCCGTCGATTTCCTGCAGGGACAGGTCTCGAACGATGTCGAGGCGCTGACCCCCGGTAGCGGCTGCTACGCGACGATCCTCAACCACAAGGGCAAGCTCCGCACGGACCTGCGGATCCTGCGCGGCGACGATTGGCTGTGGCTCGACACGGAGGCGATCGGCCATGCCGTGATCCGCCACACGCTCGAGACGTACTCGCTCGGGCGCGACGTGAGCTTCGAGGACCTGACCGAGTCGCGCGTGATCCTCTCTCTCATCGGGCCGCAGGCGCGTGACCGCCTCGACGCGGCGCCCCCTGACGAGGAGCACGCCTTCGTGGAGGGGCAGCACGGCCTCTCCGTGGCGACCGATCTCGGCGTGGATGTGATCGGCGAGCGCGGACTCGAGCTGGACGTCGAGCCGGTCTCAGAGGAGGTGGCGGAGTGCCGCCGCATCGAGGTGGGCAGGCCACGGCTCGGCCTCGACATGGGCAGCGAGACCATTCCGCAGGAGGCGGGCATCAACCAGCGAGCGGTGAGCTTTACGAAGGGCTGCTACGTCGGCCAGGAGACCGTCGCCCGGCTCCACTACAAGGGCAAGCCGAACCGCCACCTGCGAGGGCTCCGTCTCACCGAGCCCGCAGAGCGCGGCGCCGAGCTCGTGCTCGGCGAGAAGGTCGTCGGCCGCATCGGCTCCAGCTGCGTCTCCCCCCGGTTCGGCCCGATCGCTCTGGCCCTCGTACGCCGCGAGGCGGCGCCGGGAGAAACCGTGCTGGTTGACGGCGCCGAGGCCGAGGTCGTCGAGCTGCCGTTCTGAGAGGCCGCGCGCGGGCGGGTCCCGTCGGTTAAGGTCATCCGCCGGAGGGATGAGGGCGAGAGCGACCACAGCAGCCGTCCTCGCCGCCGGGCTGGTCGTTGCCGGCTGCGGCGACGAGGACTTCGCGAACAACCCGCGCCCACCGGTGCCCGTCGAGCTGACGGGTGTGATCCAGGACACGGCCGTGACGGTCTCGCCGTCGCGGATCGGAGCGGGTCCGATCCTGATCACGATGTCGAACCAGACCAGGATGCCGGTCACGATCACGCTCGACGGGGCCTCGGTCACGGACAAGGTGGGCCCGGTGCCGCCACTCGACACGGCCACCATCCAGAAGACGCTCGATCCGGGCCTCTACGAGGTGCGCGCGGGCTCCGACGTGGCGCTTCCGCGCGAGATCCGGCCCGCCGAGCTCGAGATCGGCAGGGAGCGGAGGAGCTCGAGCAGCGATTTGCTGCTGCCGTAGGGGTTCCGGCCGCCGCCGGCGCTCGGCGGGGGCCGCCGGGGTTCGAGGCCGCGCTGGGGCTGGGTAAGGGTGGCGTCAGCGGCCACCGTGGCATCTAGGGGTTCTCCTGCGACACCTAAGTGCCACAGTGGCCCTCTCGCGGTCCGCCGCCACGAACGGGACCGGCACCTTACTCCGCCCCAGCGACCGGCTGCACCGAGCGCCGCCGAGCTACAGCTCGAGCTGATCCTCGCGCGGCGCCGCCGGCTCCCCGTCCCCCGGCCGCACCAGTGAGTCGATCTCGGCGAGCAGCGCCCGGACGCGGGCAACCATCGTCTCGACGAGCTCGTACGCGCGGTCGATGCCGGTCTTCGCCCCGGTCAGGTGCAGCTTGACCCTTCGCTCCTCGGTCAGCGCCCCGAGCGCGCGCTCGACCGTGTCGCGCACCGCGCCCGCGTCGATTCCGTCGCCGTCGGCGCGCTTCATCAGCACGCGCGCGCGGGCGAGCCGGTAGCCGAGCTCGAGGGGCAGGGTTCCGGCGTCAGGGTCGAGCGCGACGACCAGCTTGTCGCCGTTGTACTCGCGGAGCGGCTCGAGGCGCGCGGGCACCTCGTCCGCGGTGGGCACGACCAGCACCGCGAAATCGGCGCAGCGGGCGCTCATCGCCTCGTCGAGCTCGCTCAGGGCGCCCGGCGTGGACAGCCTGCGGTCCTTCGCCTCGACCACGATGCGTCCGCGCGCCGGGCCGGCCGTGGCGTCGAGGGAGACGATGATGTCGCCCGTCTTGCCGGTGGCCTCCTTGACGTCGCCGACCGCTTCGGCGACGTCCCCTTGGGCGAGCGCGATCGCGTCGACCGCGGCGGCGACCTGCTCCTCGAAGCTGCGGCCCTTGGCGGTGCCCCGCTCGCGCTCCGCCTCGACCTCCTCGAGCTTGTCCTTCTCGTCGCGCAGCGCCTGAAGCTCCTTCTTCAGCTCTCCCAGCTGGGCGAGCAGCACTCGCTGCGTCTCGTCCGAGCGCGCGGCGGCCTCGGTGATCGAGCGAACCGCGGCGGACTTGAAGTCGGCGAGCGGATTGCGCTCGTCGGCGGTGGAGAACTGGCGGACCAGATCCTCGCGGGATCTGGCCAGCGTCTCGGCGACGGCCTCCCGCACGCGGTTCTGCACGGAGACGGCGCTGCCGTCGCCAAAGCGGCGCTCGAGCTCCCGGGCCAGCTGCCCGTTGTCGGCGTCGAACACGTCCTCGAACTGCTGCTCGAAGAACTCAGCGATCGTGCGCGCCTTCTCGGCGAACTCGGTCTGCACCTCGCGCGAGGCGCGCTCGAACTCCGTCTTCACGAACTCGGCGTTCGCGGCGGCCTGCTCGCGGTCGAGCACCCGCGCCCCGATCTCGATGGCCTCGCGCGCCGCCTTGGCAGTGTCCTCACCACTCCGCTCGCGCTCGCGAACGAGCCGGACGGCGCATTCGTCCTCGACGACGAGGCCGTCGATGGCGAGGTGATCGCCGACCGTTCGGACGTGTGGCTGTCTGAGGGGAGTTGCCGCTTCCATGACTGGCAAGTCGCACCGTAGGGGTACGACCTGACGGAACGCGATCGGCGGCCCGATCGCGAGCGCCCGCGCCTGCAGAACCTCTCGAAGTTGCTCCGCTCTGTCCAAATGGGGAGCTATTGCCCCTCAGCCGACCACAACCTCCCAGGCTCGCGACGCGGCGGCAAGATCGAGAGGTTTCACCCGATTCAATCGAGTTCGCGGACCGACGGACGGGGATTGGCGAATCGATGCTTGCGTGCAATACTTGCTTGCGTGCAAGCATCTGCTGCGACGAAGCAAGCGACTGTCGAGGTTCTCACGCAGGACCTCACCGCCCTGATGAGGCATCTGCTCATCACCACCAGCAGGGATTTCTTCGCCGAGCTCGAGAAGGCTGGTATCTCGCTCACCCAGATCAAGAGCCTCACCATGCTCGCCGAGTGCGACGAGCCGATGTCGGTGAAGGCGCTCTCGGACCTGATGGGCCTCTCCCTGCCCGGGATCAGCCGGGCGGTCGAGGGCCTGGTCCAGCGCGGCGAGATCAAGCGCGTGGAGGACACGGATGATCGCCGGCGCAAGCTGCTCAGCATCACTCCTCGCGGGCGGCGCACGTACGAGCGCCTCCTGGCAACCAGGATGGAGGGCGTCCGCCGCTTCGTCGACGAACTTGACCCCGAAGAGCAAGAGGCCCTGTCGCGCGGACTGAGCGCGCTGGCCGGGAGGCTGCATCGATGACCGACCGCATTCGCAGTGCCGCAAGCACCCGGCTCGGCCGGGTGCGCGCGGGTCGCTTAAACGAGGGCAACCGCCGCTGGTGGACGCTGGCCGCGATGTGTTTCGCCCTGTTCATGATCATGCTCGACAACACGGTGGTGAACGTCGCGCTGCCGTCTATTCAGAAGGACCTCGACGCCTCGCTGTCCGGGCTCGAGTGGACGGTCAACGCCTACACGCTGACCTTCGCCGTCCTCCTGGTCACCGGCGGACGCCTGGGCGACATCTTCGGCCGCCGGCGCATGTTCCTCTTCGGCGTGGTCGTGTTCGCGCTCTCGAGCGCGGCGATTGGAATGTCGCCGGGCGAGGGCTGGCTCGTGGGCGGCCGCGCCATACAGGGAATCGGCGCCGCCTTCATGATGCCGGCGACGCTCTCCATCATCACGGTCACATTCCCGCCCGAGGAGCGCGGCAAGGCGATCGGGACCTGGGCGGGCGTCTCGGCGCTGGCCCTGGCGATCGGTCCCGTCGTGGGTGGTGCACTCACCGAGTACGTCTCCTGGCGGGCGATCTTCTTCCTGAACCTCCCCGTGGCGGTGGGCGCGGTCGCGGTGACGCTGTTCGCCACGCGCGAGTCGCGCGACGAGAGCACCCGCCACATGGTCGACTGGGCCGGCATCGGCGCGTTGTCCCTCGGTCTGACCGCGCTCGTGCTCGCACTCGTCGAGGGCAACTCGTGGGGCTGGGGCTCGCTCGAGATCGTCTCCCTGCTCGTGGCCGCGGCGGTCGGCGTGCTGGCATTCGCCTTGATCGAGCCGCGCGTGCGGGAGCCGATGGTCGACTTCCCGCTGTTCCGTTCCAGGACGTTCCTCGGCGCGAACCTCGTCGCCTTCATCGTCACCTTCTCGATGCTCGCGATGTTCTTCTTCCTCGCGCTCTACATGCAGAACATCCTCGGCTACTCGGCCGTCCAGGCCGGCGTGCGCTTCCTGCCGACGACACTGATGATCGTGCTGATCGCGCCGATCGCGGGTCGCCTGTCCGACCGGATCGGCCCGCGGCCGCTGATGGTGACCGGGCTTTCGCTCACCGCGATCTCCCTCTTCCTTCTGACCCGGATCGACGTGGGCACGGGCTATGGCCTGCTTCTGCCCGCCTTCGTGGTGATGGGCATCGGGATCGCGCTCGTGATGTCGCCGATGTCGACGGCGGCGATGAACGCAGTCCCGGCGGCGAAGTCGGGGGTGGGCTCGGGAATCCTGTCCATGAGCCGGATGGTCGGCGCCACCTTCGGCGTTGCCGCGATCGGAGCGCTCTTCCAGCATCTGGCGAGCAGTCAGCTCACGCACGACCTTGCCGGAACGGGCCTCACGGCAGCACAGCGGGATCGCATCGTCGAGAACCTCGGGTCCGCGAACGACGCCAGCGGGCTGCCGCCCCAGGTGGCCGACGCGGCCCAGCACGCGTTCATCCACGCGCTGTCGAACGGAATGTGGCTGTCCGCCGGGGTCGCCGCTCTCGGCGCGCTCCTGTCGCTCTGGCTGATCGCCCCGAAGCGGGCGGCGGAGCCGGATGCCGCCGCGCGTCCCGAGGCCGCGGCCGAGGTGGCTTCTCCCAGCTAGGTCCGCCTGCGGTCGGACGCGAACTCGCGCTCGGCGGCGAGCAGCTCGTGCTCGAGGGCCTCCACGGCCTGCCGCAGCTCGTGCAGGTGGCCGAGCAGCGCCACGCGGCGGTCGTCGACGTCGTTGATGCTCTTGGCGGCCGCCGCGCGGCGCTCCGCTTGCGTGCGCTCCCACTCGAGCTCGCGTGCCTCCTCCATCGAGTTGATCACCACGCCGATCAGGATGTTCAGCACGAGGAAGGCCGCGATCAGCACGAACGAGACGTAGTACGGGACCGCCCAGTTCGAGACATCCATTCCCTGCTCGATCACCGTGGGCAGATTCTCGAGCGAGAGCAGCACGAACAGGGTGAGCATGGCGTCGCCGATGTTTCCGTAGTCGTCGGGCAGTGAGTCGCCGAACACGAGCCAGCCGACCATCCCGTACACGTAGAGCAGCACCACGGCCATGACGGTCAGGCTCGCCAGCCCGGGCAGGCTGCGCCCACAGCGACGATGAGCAGCCGCAACTCGGGCAGCACGCGGACGACCCTGAGCACGCGGGCCAGGCGCACGAGGCGCAGCAGCGTCGAGTTCTCCCGCAGCCCCGGGACGAAAGCCGCGCCGATGACGACGAAGTCGAACACGTTCCAGCCGCTCTTGAAGAAGTCTTGGGTGCGGCGGCCGTAGGAGCCGATTCGGATCGCAAGCTCGACCACGAAGATGCCGAGGAAGACGTCGTTGAGCGTCTGGAGGAGTCCGCCGGCCTCTCTGTCGATCGCGTCGTAGGTGTCGAGCCCGAGCACGACCGCATTGGCCATGATGACCCCGAAGATGACGAGGTCGAACCATTTGGAAGCGACGATGCGAGCGCACGTTTGCTGCACGGCGGCGACTGTAGTCGCATAGCATCGTGCGCCCCGAGCGAACGAGAGGACCGATTCCGAAGATGGCCGTGGATGTGACGAAGGTGTCGCAGCTGGACGTCGAGCCCGGCGCGCTGCCGGCCAAGATGGCGGCGTGGGTGATCCGGGAGGAGCGCTTCGGCGAGCCCAGGGACGCCTTCCAGCTCGAGGAGATCGAGGTTCCGGAGCCGGGCGCCTTCGAGGTAATCGTGCGGGTGATGGCGGCCGGCGTGAACTACAACAACGTCTGGGCCGCGCTCGGCAAGCCGGTGTCTGTGATGCGCTACGGCGACCACCCGCAGTGGGGTCATCACATCGGCGGGTCGGACGCCTCCGGGATCGTGTGGAAGGTCGGCGAAGGCGTGACGCGCTGGAAGCCGGGCGACGAGGTCGTCGTGCACTGCAACATGGCCTCCTACGAGGACAAGGAGGTGCACGGGTTCGACCCGCTCGCCGCGCCCTCCCAGATGATCTGGGGCTACGAGACGACTTGGGGCTCCTTCGCCCAGTTCACGAAGGTCCAGGCGCAGCAGCTCCTGCGGCGGCCGCGCAACCTGACCTGGGACGAGGCCGCCTCCTACGGACTCGTCTACTTCACCGCCTTCCGGATGCTGATGACGCAGTGCAGGCTTCAGGCCGGTCAGCGCGTGCTGATCTGGGGCGCCGCCGGCGGCCTCGGCGTGTTCGCCACCCAGCTCTGCAACATCGCCGGGGCGCACGCGGTGGGGGTGGTCTCCTCGCCCGAGAAGGGCGAGCTCGTGAGGCAGCTCGGGGCAGTCGACTACATCGATCGCAGCGAGTTCGCCGGGATGATGCGCACCGGAGACGAGACGCCCGAGCAGGAGAAGGAGCGCTTCAAGGTCGCGCGCGACTTCTCGAAGCGCGTGAAGGAGATCCTGGGCGAGTCTCCCGACATCGTCTTCGAGCACGTGGGCCAGGCCACATTCCCCACCTCGGTGTTCGTCGTGAAGCCGTTCGGGAAGGTCGTGATCTGCGCCGGCACCACGGGGTTCAACCTCGACTTCGACGTACGCTACCTCTGGATGCGCCAGAAGCAGATCATCGGCTCGCACTTCGCGAACGCGTACGAGTGCAACAAGGCGAACGAGCTGATCGAGTCCGGCCAGATTCGCCCCGTTCTGTGGAGGACGCTCGGATTCGAGGGGGT
>DATDLN010000035.1:0-14381 GCA_036519295.1 Thermoleophilaceae bacterium | reverse complement strand
GGGCTCGCCGCCCTCGCCCTGAACGGGGCGCTGGTGGCTCTCGCCGTGCAGATCCTGCCGCGCGCTCACCTCGACGGAGTGTGGGACGGCGTACTGGTGACGGTCGGGCTCGCGGCGATCACGACCGTGATCTCGGCCCTGCTCGCGATCGACGAGGACGAGTCATGGCACCGCAACGTCGTCGGCCGCCAGGCCCGTCGGCGAGGGGACCGGACCGAGACGGACGTGCCCGGCGTCATCTTCCTCGAGATCGACGGCCTCGCGCACGACGTGCTGCAGCGCGCGCTGCGGGACGGCAACGCGCCCACGATGTCCCGCTGGCTCCGCGAGGGCCACCACCGGCTGGCGCGCTGGGAGACCGACTGGTCGTCACAGACGGGCGCGTGCCAGGCGGGCCTGCTGCACGGCAACAACCACGACATGCCGGCGTTCCGCTGGTGGGAGAAGGACCGCGGCGCGGCCATCGTGACGAACCACCCGCGCGACGCGGAGGAGCTCGAGCGCCGCCGCTCGAACGGGCGCGGCCTGCTCCATGCCGACGGCGCGAGCCGGGCAAACATCCTCTCCGGCGACGCGGTCCATTCGATGCTCACCATGAGCACGGTTATGAACCGGAGGCGGCCGATCGGGCGCGACTACTCCGCCTACTTCGCCGACCCCTACGCGGTCGCGAGGACCTTCCTGCTCGCGCTCACCGAGGTCGTACGCGAGCGCTGGGCGGCGATCCAGCAGCGCCGCCGCGACGTGCAGCCGCGGATCCACCGCTCGATCGAGTACGCCTTCGTCCGCGCCTGGGCGACCGTAGTTCAGCTCGACCTCCAGGTCGCGGCGGTGGTCGGCGACATCCTCGCCGGCCGCCCCGTCGTCTACACGACGTTCCTTGCCTACGACGAGGTGGCCCACCACTCGGGCATCGAGCGGCCCGACACGCTCGCGGTGCTGCGACACGTGGATCGTCAGCTCGCCCGCGTGGAGGCCGCCGTGGGGGACGCCCCGCGCCCCTACCGGCTCGTCGTGCTCGCCGACCACGGACAGTCCCAGGGTGCCACCTTCCTGCAGCGCTACGGGACGAGCTTCGAGGACCTGGTGCGCTCGGCCTGCGAGGTCGATGACGTCCAGTCGGCGGCCGGCGGCGAGGACGAGGCCAGCGCCTACCTGAGCGCCGGGCTGACCGAGCTCGCCCGCGACGACACGACGGCGGGTCGCGCCGTGCGGCGCGCCACTCGCAAGCAGCTGGCCGACGGCGCCGTGGCGCTCGACGACGACGCGCGGCGGCAGATCGAGGAATCCCACGGCGAGGACGTCCCGGAGCTGTCGGTGATGGCGTCCGGCTGCCTCGGCCTGATCAGCTTCCCGCGCGAGCCGGGCCGCGTGACGCTCGAGCGGCTCGAGGCCCTCCACCCGAATCTCCTTCCGGCGCTGCGCGACCATCCCGGCATCGGCTTCGTAGTCGTGCGTTCCGAGCGCGACGGCGCGCTCGCGATCGGGGCAGGCGGCGTCCACTATCTCGACGAGCGGCGGGTGGAGGGCGAGGATCCGCTCGCCCCGTTCGGCGAGCACGCGGCCGACCACGTTCGCCGCACCGATGCGTTCGATCACTGCCCGGACCTGCTCGTGAACAGCACGTACTGGGAGGAGACCGGGGAGGTGGCAGCGTTCGAGGAGCTCGTCGGCTCGCACGGGGGCCTGGGCGCCACGCAGTCATTCCCGTTCGTGCTCTTCCCATCCGATCTGCCCTGGCCTGACGGGCCGGTGGTGGGATCCGAGCGTGTGCACCGCGTGTTCCGCGGGTGGCTCGCCGGACTCGGGCAGACGGCCTACGCGGACAGCTCCACGGACTCGCCCGGCAAGATCACCCGCACCTCGACCTCGGGTGCCAGCACGGCCACCTGAGCGGCGAAGGCGTGGGGCGGGTCGCTGAACCAGCGGCCCAATTTCGTCCATGGCGGACTGAGCGTTCCCCAATGGATCGGCACCGCCACACGAGGCCGCATCATGGCCGCGGCGCGAGCCGCACGCTCGGGATCGATGTGGCCGGGGCCGAGCTTCGGCCCCCAGCCCGCCACCGGCAGCAGCGCCGCGTCGATCGGGGCGAGCCCAGCCATCTCGTCGAACAGGTCGGTGTCGCCCGCGAAGTAGATCCGGTGCTCGCGGCCCAGGACGAAGCCGATCGGTTTGGCCCGGACGCCGCCGAGCGGCCGGCGCCGGTCGTCGTGGACCGCCGGCACGGCGGTCACCTCGACGTTGCCGACCGCCGCGGCCTGTCCGGGGGCCAGCTCCTCGGCCCGCGGAAAGCCGGCGCGTCGAAGCCAGGCGCCCGCGCCGCACGGGGCCAGCACACGGACCTCTCGGTCGAGCAGACGCAGCGACGGAAGGTGCGTGTGATCGTGGTGAAGGTGCGAGAGGAGCACCGCGTCGAGTCCCCGCGGCGGCTCCGGGACGGGTCCGTGGCGGCGGAGGTGCACCACGCTCCGCCGCAGGACCGGGTCTGTGAGCAGGCGAACGCCACCGAGCTCGAGGAGCACGGTGGCGTGGCCTATCCAGGTGATGCGGTCTACGCCGCGGCGGCGCCGCGCTTGTCGAGCGCCTCCTGGAGCGCCGTTTCCTGCTCGTTCGAGAGCGAGGTCTGGAGCACATGCCCGCCGTACTTCGCGACCTCCGGGACGACCTTGTCCGCGGTGGCCTCCTTCACCAGCACGAACGTGGCGGCGCCGCCCTCGGGCAGCTTCTGGCCCAACTCCTTCATGAAGTTGTCGTCGATGCCGTAGTCGCTGAGGGCACCTGCGGCGGCGCCGGTCGCCGCGCCGATCGCCAGGCCGAACAGAGGCATGAGGAAGATCAGCCCGATGAGGCCGCCCCAGAGCGCGCCGCCGGCCGCGCCCGCGCCGGCCAGCGAGGGCTGATGCAGCTTCATCTTGCCGCCGGGCTGGTGCTCGACGATTACCGCGTCCTCGATCTCGATCAGATGCTCCTTTCGGAGCTGACCGAGCGTGTCCATCACCTGCTGCGCCTGGCCTACGTCGTCGTAGGCGATTGCCACCAGATTTGACACTGCGAGTCCTCCTATTCGCTCGACGTGTCCTGCCGGACGCAACCTACATGCTCCGCGACCACTCGGCAGCGAAAGCGCCGCCGATCAGCACCGAAACGTTGGTCAGCCAGAGCCAGATCACAGCAACGATGAGCGTGGCGAAGACGCCGTAGTTGGTGTCGTAGCCGGGCCACAGGTCGGCGAAGATCCGGAAGCCGACGCTCGCCAGCACCCAGATGAGCATGCCCACGATCGCTCCCGCGAGCAGGGCATCGGGCGGCGGGCGCGGCGGCGAGGGCACGAACCAATAGATGTACGCGTAGGCGCCGGCGGCGAGCAGTGCGGCGAGCAGGTAGACGCCCACCTCCCACAGGAGCGACAGCGCGTCGCCGAAAAGGTCGTTCGCGAGCCCGGCGCCGACGAACAGCAGGACGAGCGCGCCGATGAACAACAAGAGCAGCACGAGCGTGTCGCGCAGCTGCCTCAGGAACCGCAGCCCGCTCCCCGAATGCTCGTGGTCGAGTACCGCGTCGAGGCCGCGGGCGACGCCTCGGATCCACCGGCTCGCGAGGTAGATCGCCGTTGCGAGGCTGATAGCGACCACGATGGTCGCTTCGTCCGAGCGCTGATTCACCGCCGACTTGAGCGTCTTGCTCAGGGCATCGACGAACTGCGACTCGACGTGGCGCCGCTCGAGCGCCTCGACCGCGTCGTCGATCAGTGACTCGGCTCCGACGATGCCGAGCAGCGCGTACACCAACGCGCCCGCCGGGAAGAACGAGAAGATGGAGTAGTAGGTGAGGGCCGCCGCGTGGTAGCTGCCGCCGCGCGCCACGAAGCGGATCGCTCCGCGCAGACCCGCCCCCAGGGCGCGGCGTCTGATCCCCGGCCACGCCTGAGCGGCCCGTTTCACGTAAGTCGATCTCACGGTCCGAGGCGGCGGTCGAGGGCGGTCCGGGTTAGCCAGGCCGCGGCGGCGGCGAACACCGCGGCCGGGATGGCGTCGAGGCCCGGGATCCCCACGAGAAGCGCCGCGAACAGCAGCGAGGCGAACAGCAACTGGGTCGCCGCCGCCATCCCCGCGGCTGTCCCGACGGCCACGGCGAGGGTCGCTGACACGTCGAACAGGTTGACGGCAAGGGTGGCGAGCGCGACACCGAGGAAGACCGCCGGGAAGACGGGTCCGCCGCGGAAGCCGGAGCCGAGGCTGATCGCGTACCCCAGCGCCTTCGCGACCAGCAGGACGAGGACGATCTTCGTTGACCCTTCCGCCACCAGCGCGGGCACCGAAGCCTGCCCTGAGAAGAGCACGTCCTGGGAGTTCGCTCCGAGCACGTCCGCGAGCTCGGCCAGCACCCCCACCGCCAGGCCTGCGGCGATCAGGAGGGCGGGCATCCCGAGGCGCCGCCCGCGGAGGCGGTCGACACCGACGGCCAGCCGACGCACGGCGACGATCAAAACCGCGGCCGCGATGCCGACGGCCAGCCCAACGAGCAGGTCCCCGATGCTGGTCCCGTTGTACTCCGGCAGGCCGGGCACGGCCAGCGCGGTTGTGTCGAGCCCGCCCCAGTCGCCCAGGCCGACGAAGATCAGGTAGCCACAGGCCGCCGCCACGAGGCCTGGCAGCAGGCTGGGGATCAGCGCGGCCCCCATGCCGACGCCCGCCTCGACCAGCAGCATGCCGGCCACCAGCGGTCCCCCGAAGAGCGCCGATATCGCAGAGAACGAACCGGCCGTGGCGAGCACGGCGTTCTCCCGCGGGCCGAGCTTGACTAGAGATGACGCCGCCGTGCCGACGACAGACCCGAGCGCAATGAGCGGAGCCTCGGGGCCGAGCACGGAGCCGAACGCGAGGGTGCCGAGGGCCGCAAGCGCGACGCCCGGCCCCCAGGCGAACGGAGTGGGCTTTGCGCTGAGCCCCTCGAGCGGCGAATGTCCCCCGTCCCCGGGCAACAGCGAGCGCGCGGCGACCACCAGACAGGCGCCGAGCATGGGCAGCCCTAATACGAGGTACCACGGCGGCGACGAGTAGCCGAGCTGGTCGGGCAGGTCGTGCCACAGCACGTCCTCCAGCTCGTGCACCAGGGCGAGGAATCCGGCGGCCACGAGCGCCGCCGGGATCCCGATCAGCGCACCCAGCGCGACTAGCCGCAGGTACGCCCGGCCGCTCAGCTCCTCGGGGGTGGCCGCCGCGGTCACGCCTCGTAGTCCTCGATCCTCACCGAACCTCCCGGAGCGTGCGCGGCCGCCCGTCGGCCGAGTTCGCGGGGATCCTCCCAGCGCGCCCGACCGGGCGCAATCGCGCCCGCTCAGGCAGACGAAGGATCGAGGACGCGCAACCGCCTGCTCCAAGGAGATCCTCGACCACCTCAAGGGCTGGATGGCGCAGACCAACGCCGCGATCATGGCGCTGCTCTGCCTGATCATCGGGGCCAAGCTGATCGGCGACGGGATCAGCGGTTTCTGAGGGGGCGAGCTCGGACGCTCGTCATGCTTTATGTATGAGCGACCTACCGGCCAAGACCCCGGGCCGCGAGCCCGAGCGGACTCGCCGCCAGCAAGCGCGGCTCGTCGCCGCTCTCGCGCTCACCGGCTTGGGTGCCGTGTTCGCGGTGCTGAACCTCGACCAGGTTGAGGTCAACTGGATCATCGGCAAGTGGGACACGCCACTGATCATCGTCATAGCGATCTCGGTCCTCGTCGGCGCCGCCCTCGGCTTCCTGGCCGCTCGCCGCCGGGAGACGCGCTGAGCCCGGCGCCCTCGCCGGGGCCCGGCTGTACGCGGATAGCAGGTCGAACGCGTGGCTACTTCAAGCCACGGGCGGGCTCATCGTCTCGAGAGCAGGAAGAAGTAGATGAGCTGTCCCAGCGACGCCACGAAGCCCGCGACGTAGGTGAGCGCCGCCGCGCTCAGCACCGCGCGCGCGCCGTCGACCTCGGTCGCCGCGAGCAGTCCCTGCGATTCGAGCGCCGCGAGGGCCCGCTTGGAGGCGTCGAACTCGACCGGCAACGTGATGAGTTGGAAGAGCACAACGGCGGAGAACAGGATCAGGCCGATGGTCACGAGCCCGGTGGCGCCGACCACAAGGCCGATCAGCACCGGAAGGAACCAGAGCGACTGGCCGAACTGGGCCGCCGGCACCAGCGTCTGGCGGATGCGCATCGGCCGGTAGTGGTCCGCGTCCTGTATGGCGTGGCCGGCCTCGTGAGCGGCGACACCGACCGCCGCGACCGTCGCGGCCAGCCCGACGTCCTGGGAGAGGTTGAGGGTCCGCGAGCGGGGGTCGTAATGGTCTGTCAGCCGGCCCGGCACCGGGTGGATCGACACACCGTCGAGTCCCGACGCGCGAAGTACGGCGGCCGCCGCGTCATTGCCCGTCATCCCGTTGTGGGTCGGCACCTGGCTGTAGCGGTTGAACGTCGACTTGACCCGGGCCTGCGCCCAGAGGCCGAACAGGAGCGGCACGCCGGCGCAGATGAGCCAGATCCCCCAGTACGACACGCACATGAGCCTAACCGCGACCGCGTGAGGAAGGTGGGGAGAGCCCGGCCGCCACAGCACAGCCGAACGCCACGGCGAACCCCGCGACGCGGCCGGCGTTGCGCGCCTCCGGGATCATCGAGTCGGACACCAGACCGTCGAGCACGAAGTACGGACGACGACGTCGGCCGCCGCGGCGAGGTTTCCGGCCGCCGCAGACGAAAATGAAGCGCGTGGAGGAAACCTCGGACCGCGAGGAAACGTCCGACCGCGACGTCACCCGCCGCACGCACCTCGCCGCCGAGCGCACCTGGCTCGCCTGGTGGCGCTCGGGAATCGCCGCGGCGACGGCCGCGGTGGCCGTCGGAGGCGTCGTGCCCAATCTCGTGGAGGGGAGCCGGACGCCTTACGTCGTGCTGGGGGCGGGATACGCGCTGCTGGCGGCGGCAGTCTTCGCCGGGGCTGCCGTGCGACGCCGGCAGGTCGACCAGGCGCTGGCGCGCGGCGACTACGTCGGCGTGGGCGAGCGCGGCGTGCTGGCGCTGACGCTCGTGGCGATGGCCCTCGCGCTGGGAACGCTCGTCGTAATCATCGTGCAGCCGTGACCGGGGTCAAGCCGGTGGCGCGGCCGGCGGAGGGGTCTCAGGCGCAGCCGGCGGCGGCGATCCCGGCGTTGGGGAACGAAGGGCGGCGGCTTCGTGGATGGCCTCGTCCACCGCTCTGACCACCTTCTCGGGCCCATTGACCCACTCGAAGCGGAACTCGGAGTCGTCGGTCCCAGCGGTGTCGAAGTCGACGTTCCCCACTCCGAAGACCCGGTCGAGCACGCTCTGCTGGTAGTTGACGTTCTGGACTCGGTCGAGGCGCGTCTCCTGCACGCTGCGTCGCACGATTCCGCGGCTGATCCGGAGCCGCTGGGTGGTGATCAGGTATTTGGTCGAGACCCGGCGCAGGTAGCCGACGATCAGGGTCAGAGCCGCGAGGATCGCGGCGACGACGACCGCCGGCGGCCACGAATCGGCCAGCCAGCCCAACACGACCAGGACGAAGGCCGCCAGAATCAGGCCTCCGACGTAGAAGGACATGAGCGCCCTCCACGAAGGTCGCCCCTGGTACAGCTGGTGCTCACCGCTGCGGAGCTCCACCTCTCCCAGCGTAGCGCTGCAGTCGCCGCTCAGACGTCTCTCACGCAGCGAAATCCGGTGTTGCCGGTGGTGGACTCCGGCTCCATCGAGTTGCGCGCTGCCACGCGGTAGCGGCGGCAGTAGGAGTGGTGGCAGAGGTAGGAGCCGCCGCGGGTCGACCGGCGGCTGCCGCGGATGGGGCCTCGCGGGTTGGTGCGCTTGTCGCGAGTGTGGAAGTTTGGGCTGAACCAGTCTGCGCACCACTCCCATACGTTGCCGGTGACGTTGTGGAGCCCGAAGCCGTTGGGGGCGAACGAGTCGACCGGGCAGGTGCCGAGGAAGCCATCGGCGCGAGTGTTGTGCCCGGGAAACTCGCCCTGCCAGACGTTCATGCGGTGCTCGCCCCCCGGCTCGAGCTCGTCGCCCCAAGGGAACACCATGCCCTCGAGCCCGCCACGTGCCGCGTACTCCCACTCGGCCTCGGTTGGCAGGCGCGCGCCGGCCCAGTCGCAGTAGGCCAGGGCGTCGCTCCAGCTCACGTGCACCACCGGGTGGTCGAGGCGCCCCTCGAGGTCCGAGTGGGGCCCCTCGGGGCTTCGCCAGTCGGCGCCTTCGACCTGACGCCACCACGGCGCGGCGGCGACCCCGCGGGTCGGCGGGAAGTCGTCGGGAAGGAGGCCGGCGAAGACGAAGGACCACCCGTACCGTTCGGCGTCCGTGACGTGATCGGTCTCGTCCACGAAGCGCGCGAAGTGGGCGTTCGTGACGGCACATGCCTCGACCTCGAACGGATCGAGGCGCACGCGCCGCACCGGTCCCTCGCCGTCGTCTGGGTAGGCAAACCGGTCCGTGCTGCCCATCAGGAACTCGCCGCCTTCGAGGCCGATCATGCCGCCGACAGTCCTAGCGGACGCGACCTCGGACGCGACCCAGCCCATAGCGCGCCAGCAGCACCGCCACGTCCACGACCACGCTCCACAGGTGGCCGAACGGACCGGTCAGCACCCACGCGGCGAGTCGCTCGGCTGGAGAGCGGCGAAGGGGCTTCACGGAGGGTGACGGTATCGTCAGCGGCTATATGCCTGCCGCGGTCACCACGAAGACAACCGAGCTCGGCGAGTCGCGCGTGCGCGTCGAAGTTGAGGTTCCGAGCGACGCGCTGGAGCGGGAGATGCAGAGCGCCGCCAGCCAAATCGGCCGCGAGATGCGCGTGCCCGGGTTTCGCTCGGGAAAGGTTCCCCCGCAGGTTGTGATCCAGCAGGTCGGCCGCGAGGCCGTGCTGGACGAGGCGGTTCGCCGCGGGCTGCCGACGTGGTATGAGGAGGCCCTCAGCGCCGCGGGGATCAACACGGTCGGCGACCCGAAGGTGGATCTGAGCGACCTGCCGGAGAAGGGCTCCCCGCTCGCGTTCACCATCGAGGTCGGGATCGTCCCTCCGGCCCGCCTCGGCGACTACAAGGGCGTGGAGGTCGGCCGGCGCGAGCCGAAGGTCGACCAGGACGGGGTGCAGACCGAGCTGGAGCGCCTGCGCGAGGCGCTCGCCTCGCTCGAGACCGTGGAGCGGGAGGCCGCAAGCGGCGACTTCGTCGTCATCGACTTCACCGGGATTGTCGACGGCCAGCCGTTCCAGGGCGGCGACGGCCGGGGCCAGGTGGTGGAGCTCGGCTCCGGCCGGCTCGTCCCGGGCTTCGAGGAGCAGCTCGAGGGGGCGCAGGCGGGGGACGAGCGCGAGGTGAGGGTCACCTTCCCCGAGGACTATGCGGCCGAGGAGCTGGCCGGCAAGGAGGCGGTCTTCGCGGTCGAGGTCAAAGAGGTCAAGGAGAAGCGGCTACCCGAGCTCGACGACGACTTCGCGCTCGAGGCCGGCGGCTATGACTCGCTCGACGAGCTGCGCGCCGAGATCGAGCAGCGGCTGGGAGAGGCGGATGAGCGCGCGATCGAGGCGGAGTTCCGCGAGGCGGCCGTGGACGCAGTGGTCGCCCAGGCGCGCATCGACGTGCCCCACGAGCTCGTGCACTCGAAGGCCCATGAGATGTGGCATCGCACCGCGCGCCGGATGTCCGCCCAGGGGGTCGACCCGCGCCGCTACCTGGAGCTCTCGGGCAAGACGGAGGAGGAGCTCGTCACCGAGTCCGAGCCGGACGCGGAGCTCGCCCTCAAGCGCGAGGCCGTTCTGGCGGAGATCGTGAAGACCGAGGGCATCGAGGTCTCGGACGAGGAGGTGACGGAGGCGCTGCGCGACGCCGCCGGTCCGGATGCCAGCGACAGGCAGCTGAAACGCGCCCTCAAGCGGGCCCGCTCGCAGGGCGCCGACGAGGCCCTCAGGGAGGACATCGCGATGCGCAAGGCCGTGGACCTTCTGGTCGAGCATGCCAAGCCGATTCCGGCCGAGCAGGCCGCCGCGCGCGAGAAGCTCTGGACGCCCGAGAAGGGGCAGGAGCAGGGCGCCGGACAGATCTGGACGCCGGGCTCGTAGGCACGCGTAGCGCGACCGCTAGACTCGCGGCCCCATGAGTCCTCTCGTCCCCATGGTCGTCGAGCAGACCTCTCGCGGAGAGCGCGCGTTCGACATCTACTCGCGTCTGCTCAACGAGCGGATCGTCTTCCTCGGCACGCCGGTCACCGACGACATCGCCAACCTGATCGTGGCCCAGCTCCTCCACCTCGAATCCGAGGACCCGGACAAGGACATCTCGCTCTACATCAACTCGCCGGGCGGATCGGTGTATGCCGGGCTCGCCATCTACGACACGATGCAGTTCATCAAGCCCGACGTGCAGACCATCTGCGTCGGGATCGCGATGTCGATGGGGGCGCTGCTGCTCGCGGGCGGTGCCGACGCCAAGCGGATGGCGCTGCCGAACGCGAAGATCCTGATTCACCAGGTGAGTTCGGCGTTCCAGGGTCAGGCGACCGACATCGAAATCCACGCGAAGGAGATCATCGACGTCCGCCGTCGCCTCGATGAGATCCTCGCCAAGCACACGAAGCAGGACCTCGAGAAGGTGTCGCGCGACACCGAGCGCGACTACTTCATGAGCGCCGAAGAGGCGCAGGCGTACAACCTCATCGATCGAGTGATCAGCCAGCACTAAAGCAGGGACGCGTCGGTCGAGGGCGTATTTCTGCGATACCCTCGCCATCGGGGAGAGATCCAGTGGCCCGACCCACCGACTCGAACGAACAGCTCCTTTGCAGCTTCTGCGGAAAGTCGCAACGTCAGGTCAAGAAGCTGATCGCCGGCCCCGGCGTCTACATCTGCGACGAATGCATCGATCTCTGCAACGAGATCATCGACGAGGAGCTGACCGGCGCACCTACCTTCGACCTCGAGAACCTGCCGAAGCCGAAGGAGATCTGGTCGGTGCTGCAGGAGTACGTAGTCGGTCAGGAGCCCGCGAAGCGCACGCTCTCGGTAGCGGTCTACAACCACTACAAGCGCGTGCAGATGATGCAGTCCGAGGGCGAGCAGGACCTCGAGCTCCAGAAGTCCAACATACTGCTGCTCGGCCCCACCGGCTGCGGCAAGACCCTGCTCGCGCAGACGCTGGCGAAGATCCTCAACGTCCCCTTCGCCATCGCCGACGCCACCGCGCTCACCGAGGCGGGCTACGTCGGTGAGGACGTCGAGAACATCCTTCTGAAGCTGATCCAGGCCGCCGACTTCGATGTGAAGAAGGCGGAGACCGGGATCATCTACATCGACGAGGTCGACAAGATCGCCCGCAAGGCTGACAACCCCTCGATCACGCGGGACGTGTCGGGCGAAGGGGTTCAGCAGGCGCTGCTCAAGATCCTCGAGGGAACGGTGGCCTCGGTGCCCCCGCAGGGCGGGCGCAAGCACCCGCACCAGGAGTTCCTCACCATCGACACCACGAACGTCCTGTTCATCTGCGGCGGGGCGTTCGCGGACCTCGACAAGGTGGTCGAACGACGGATAGGACACAAGGGCGTCGGGTTCGGCGCCTCTGTTCGTTCGAAGCACAACAAGGACACCGGCGAGCTCTTCGAACAGGTGCTGCCCGAGGACCTCGTCGAGTACGGCCTGATCCCCGAGTTCATCGGCCGCCTTCCCGTCGCCTCGGTGATCCACCAGCTCACCCGCGACGACCTCGTCAGGATCCTCACCGAGCCCCGCAACGCGCTCGTCAAGCAGTTCCAGCGCTTCTTCCAGTTCGACGGAATCGAGTTGGTCTTCGCCGAGGACTCGCTGGAGGCGATCGCCGACAAGGCGCTCGAGCGCGAGACCGGCGCACGCGGGCTACGCTCGATCCTCGAGGAGACTCTGCTCGACGTGCAGTTCGAGCTTCCCTCGCGGCGCGACGTCAAGAAGTGCGTCGTGACCAGGGACACGATCGAGAAGCAGCTCAAGCCGACGCTCGTCACCGAGGCCGCGCCGGAGGAGCCGGGCGAGAAGCAGGCCGAGTCGGCCTGAGGCCTGCGCCCGGGCGCGCTCAGCCACTTCAGCGTGTGATTCCGAGGCGGCGCCGGAGGCGCTTGATCGCCTCGAGCTCCTCCACGACGACGAGGTCCTTGGGCCGCCCAGCCGCCTCTTTCATCGCGATGAGATCCTCGATCGACGCCACGAGGACCGAGAAGCTCCCGAGGTCCTTGCGCTCCGCGCGGCGCCGCAGCTGCTCGTAAGGGGGAGCGCGGTTCGGACGCATCAGGATGTCGAGGGGACCCGCGACGGTGTCCAGCGTCAGGAGGTCCACGTTCCACAGCGCCCTTCCATCGGGGGTGAACGGGACGGCCTCTTCGACTCCGCGAAGCCGCGCTTCGAGCTCGAGTAGTGCCTTGCCGAGGCTGTCGAGATTGCCCGAATCGAGAGCCGGGCAGACGTCGAGGTCGAAGGTGTCCCGAGCCGAGCCAACGAGCGTGGCCGCGATGCCGCCGACGATGACGAAGTCGACGCCGTGGCCGGTCAGGGTTCTCAGGATCCGCTCAACCTTGAACTCAGGCATCGTCGCTGCCCGCAAGCCCGCGCAGCCTGGCCAGGCCGTTGTGCGACGACTCGAAGGCCCGCAGCCGCTCTTCCGGGGAGAAGCGGAGGTAGGACGCGATCAAGGTCTCGTCGACTGACGACGGCCGCGGAGCGGCGTGCAGCTCCAGGCGGTGGCCCGCAGCGCTCAGCGCGGCGGCGAGCGTTTCCACTCTCGGGTTTGCCCGCTGTCGCTCGAGCTTCGCGATCGCTGCCTGAGTGACTCCGAGCCGGTCGGCGAGCTCGGCCTGAGTAAGTCCGGCGTGCGCTCGCGCCGACCTGATGAGAGAGGCGGCTGAGGGCATAACTAGAAAGTAATATAACCATTCTGTTCTTCGACCCGGCGTGCGGCGGCGCCTTGGATTGGCTTCGGCTGTCTCGCCCATCGAGCCCACGCGGCGCTACGCTCGCCGCCGTGCCGCTCCACCTGCTCGAGCGCATCGGAGGCTTGCTTCGCTTCTCGCCGGTCGGACGCTCCGTGCGCGTGTGGGTGGAGGGCATGCCCGGCGCGGACGAGACCCGCGTGGTTCCAGGCACCATCACCGAGCTGCGCGACGGCGCGGCGGTCGTCTATCTCCGCGAGCCCGAGCGCGAGCCTCGCTGGATCCTCGCGGTCCCGCGCGACGCGGGCTGGGGGCTCCAAGCGCTGTGGTTCAGCTTCATCGCCGTCGACGCCTTCGGGCTCGACAACGGCGAGCGGCTGGGGGAGTGGCACATCCGGTTGGGGTCGCGGCGGTGAAGCGGCTGGCGGATGGCGTCTGGCAGCTGTCCGGGTTCCTTCCGAACGCGATCAACATTTGCGACGCGGTCGATCCCTTTTCTCGCACCGGAGCGTGATGCCGCAGCCACCGAGAACCCTACGCTGATCGCCAAGACTTCCGCCGACGACTTCGCGGCGCAGGCGCGCCTTGCGCCACTGGGCGGCGCCCCGGTCGCCGCGTCGACGGCGTCCTGGGAGAGCGTGACGAGGTGGCTGGCTTCAGCGTCTTCGACGTGCGGCCACACACACGGACACGTCGCTTACTGGCGCGAGTCGAACCGAGTACACGTCCTCGGCGACGTGGTCAACAACGTGCACGTCAGGACCGGAGTTCCCGGCCTCCACGAGCCGCCGTGTTCCTTACCACCGACCGTGCGGAGAACTGCCGCTCGGTCCGCAGGCTCCTCCCGCACGAGCTGAGGAATGGCGCCCGATCGGGAGGTCACGATGCCGATCACGCCATCACCGAGGCCCCTCCGCGCTGTCGCGGAAGCGACCCAAATCGGGGACACTGCCGGCGCGGAGCTGACGCGCTCAGATCCGGCCGATTGACGACCGCCGGGCGTCTCACGAGCGGTCCTCCCGGGCCTCACCTGCAAAGCCTGATTGCGTAAATCGACCCCAGTGATTGCGTACGAGATTCGGGCAAAAGTCCGCAAATTGCGACAAAACCGGAGGGAGCGAAAGTTAGTCTGAGACAGTCTGGTGGCGGGCTGGGTACGTCCATGCCACTGATTCGCGCGCGCCGGCAGGGACCCGCGCGGGGATGGAAAGTCTTGGCTAATTGCGGAGAACGCTCAACGGCAGGGAGGCACGGGGTGTCACTCCGGACACACCTCGTCGCGAGCCTGGCCATCGCGGGCGCCCTCGTCTTCGCATCGGCCCCCTCGGCGCTCGCGCAGCTCCCCGGGACCTCTGCGCTCCCCGTAGACGCCCCGTCGCTGGGACCGGTCACGTCCGCCGTGACCGAGCCGGCGCCGGCGCCCGCCCCGTCTGCGCCGGCA
>DATDLN010000034.1:0-3139 GCA_036519295.1 Thermoleophilaceae bacterium | reverse complement strand
GGCCCAAAGACCCCCGCCGTTTCCCGTTCGCGCTCGGCGACCGCAGCCAGCCCCTCCCCGCCGGGATTTACGCGACACCCTCGCGTGAAAGGAGGCGTCGGCGGCAGGCGTGCTACACGCCTGGGTTGGACGACCGATGTCGCTCCTTATCTGTGCGGGTCCTCGGTGTCAAGCGAGGCGTGGGTCGCCGGAATCGGGTTTCGGGTGGAGCGTGGGCGCGCTCCAGGCTGTGAGCGGTGTGCGCGCGGGCGCCCAGCCTTATCTCGGTCCGCGACCCGATTTGGCTTCGGGCCGGCGACATGATGGTTGATGGGGTGATCCCGCTTCGGAAGGCGTTGCGGCCGCTCGGTCTATGAAGGCCGTCCACGCGCTCGTGGCGGCAGGAGCGTGCCGGGAGCCGGCCGCGGTGCATCGGCGTGAGTGAGGGCAGCGCGCGCAGACCGCTGGTCATGCGGGCTGGAGCGCCTCCTCGCCGAGCTCGCGCAGCGTGTGGTAGCTGCGCTTGAGCAGCTTGCGGGCCACGGACAGGCAGGCGCGGTTGCCGCCGAGTCGCGCGGCGGCCTCAAGGTAGTAGGCGTGGTCGGGGGAGCTGCGCCGGCGGGCGCACTGGGCGGCCTCGAATAGCGCCCAGCGCAGCGCCGGCGGTCCCTGTCGCGAGAGGTGGCCGGGCGCGCGGCGCCGGTCTGACTCTTTGACGGTGATGTCGATCCCGGCGTAGCGGACGGCGTCGCGGGAGGACGAGAACCGCCGTGCGTCGCCGAGCTCGGCGAGGATCGTGACCGAGGTCAGCGGACCGATCCCGTAATGGCCCATCAGCGCCTTGCAGCCGGGCTGGCGGGCTGCGAACGCGCGCAGCTCCTTGTCCAGCGGCACGAGCCGCACGTCGAGCGCTTCGATCATCGCCAGCGCGACGGTGACCTGTTCGCGCGCGCACACCGGCAGCGGCTGGGCCGCCAGCCAGCTGAGCCCGTCGCTGTTGATCAGGTCCCCTCGCTGCGGGCAGCCGTGGTGGTAGAGCACCGACTGGATCCGCTGCTGCCACTCGCCGCGCTGCTCGGAGAGGGTGTGACGCAGGCGCACCCGCGCCCGCAGATCGAGGATGTGCTCGGGCGGAATCCACGACTCCGGCAGCCGGCCGACCATCAGCAGCTCGCGCAGATGCCTGGCGTCCGCGCGGTCGTTCTTGGCCCGCTTCTTGGTCCCCCGCCTGGCCGCCGTCTCCGCCGGTTCCGCGAGATGCACTCGGGCGCCCACCCGGCGCAGCTCCTCGACCACGAACCGCCCGCCCGTGGTCGCCTCCACCGCCACCTCGACCTGCTGGCCACCGAAGCGGCCGAGGAACCGGCGCACGTGGGCGCGGTCCGCCGGCCTGACCCGCGCCCGCGAGATCTCGCCTGTCGACGTGTCGATCCACTCAGAGGTGATCTGCGCTCTGTGCTGGTCGAGTCCCATTACGATCGTCACTGGGGGCCTCCTCAAGCTCCACGGTTTGCAAGCCTGCGCGGCCCAGCGCCGCGCTTGAGCTGAGGAGGTCCCTACACCTCCGCCAGGACGGACCGAGACGGCCATCGCACATGCCATCTATGTCAAGCGACGTTTGCTCGTAGCGGATTTCTAGGTCAGGCAGTTCATGGGTGTCGGGGCCATGCCGGGGCCGCTTGCGTCGATGTCGCTCGGGTCGCGGTGGCCGGGATGGGCGGGTAGGGAGAGCAGGTAGTGGAAGCGCCGCGCGAGGTGGCGCTTGAGGCAGCGGAGCGCTCCCTTCTTGGTCTTGCCCTCGGCTTGTTTGCGCGCCAGGTAGGCCTTGGTGGCCGGGTCGTAGCGGGCGCGGGTGATGGCGATGATGTGCAGCGCGTGGTTGAGTTGGCGGTCGCCGCCGCGGTCGAGGCGGTGCCGGTCGCGTTGGCCGGAGGAGCAGGGGATCGGCGCGGTGCCGGTCTGGCGGGCGAAGCTGGCGTCGGTCCGGAAGCGCTCGGCGCCGGCGGTGCGGCCGATCAGCAGCGCCGCGGTCAACGCGCCGCAGCCGGTCTCCCGAAGCAGCTGCGGGCGGTGCGCCTTTACCAGAGCGAGCAGCTCACGCTCGAGCGCGTCGGCCTGGCGGGTCAGGCGGCGGATCTGCGCCAGCTGCTCGCGTGCCACGCGCACTCGGCGCGGGCGGGCAGTCGGCGCAGGCGCCGGTCGATCCGGTCGAGCTGCCGTGGCTGCTCGAGCGAGCCCCGCCCGAGTGAGCGCTCGAGCTCGGGGCAGAGCTCGAGCAGGTGCCAGCGCAGCCGGTTCTGCACCCCGGTGCGCTCCCGAACCAGATCCTTGCGGTGGTCTGAGAGCAGCCGGATCTCCATCGCCTCCTCGTCGAGGTAAGCGCTGGGGAAGCTCTCCGGCCCGTCCTTGACCACCGCGTGGGCCACCGCCAGCGCGTCGATCTCATCGGACTTGCCCGGCTCGCGCTCCCCGCGCCTGGAGGCGCCCATCCGGTGCGGCGGCACCCGCACCACCCGCTCGCCGGCGGCAATCAACGCCTGCTCGAGCCGGCGCGAGACGTGGCGGCAGTCCTCGATCGCCCACACCCGCTCGTCGTCAAGCCCCCGCGCCCAGCGCGCCGCGGCCAGATGCCCCGGCGCCTCGGCCTTGATCTGGCGGGCGCCGCGCACCCGGCCGGTCCCCGCGTCGACCGCCGCCAGCGCGTGCGTGCGCTTGTGCGTGTCCGCCCCGATCACGATCATCTGCACCGTCCCTTCGTTGGTTGACCACCGGGCGAAGCGGATCTCCGGCGGACAACCGTCACTCGGGGCGATGCCACGCTCCTATTAGGTCACGCCGAAGGTCCTCGGGCGGCGGCGGGCGACACAAGCTTTGCCGGTCAGACCAGACAGGCGACGCAGCACTCTAGAGTCAGCCCGCCGCCAGCCCGAGAACCAACCGCAGCGGCCGGACGTCACCGCCCCGACCCAGGCGACTCTGACAGTGACAGCACTCTCGACCTGCCCCCGGGCCTCAGCCCTTCACGGCGCCCATGGTGAAGCCGGTGATGAACCGCTCCAGCAGGAGGTTGAATGCGAAGGCGATCGGGACCGCGACCAGGATCGCCGCGGCCTGCAGCGATTGCCAGAAGAACACGTCGCCTCGTATCAGCTCCGTCGGC
>DATDLN010000033.1:0-22757 GCA_036519295.1 Thermoleophilaceae bacterium | reverse complement strand
GGCCACCCGGATCCGCGTATATCAGCCTGACCGCGCGTCGCGCAACACGCCGGACCCGCCGCCCCTCGAGCCGAAAGAGCCCGCCTCACGGCGGGCTCCCAGCGGTTGGGGGGTTGACAAATCGAGGGCCATATCAGCTGTGGAGGTAACCAATGCGCTTCAAGTCATTGCTCGCGGCTGCGCTCTGTGCAGTCGCGGTTGCAGCTGTGGGTGCTGGTTCGGCGTTCGCTGGCGAGGTTACGGGGAACGGGAAGGCGACGGCCGCCCCCGCACATGCTCAGTCGATCTGTGCCTTCTCGGGGCGGAATGATGGAGAGCCGCCGCCGGGGCGGACTGCCGCGCACGTGCAGAGCTGGGGGCAGATCCCCAAGGAAGTGCGGGATGTCCTCGCCACGGAGGGGTCCCATCCTGGCGACGCATGCAATGGCCACACCGGCTTCCTGGCGGGCGGTGGCGAGTAGGCCGGAGTAACGCGTTGGTTGGCCCCGACGCTGTCGTCGGGGCCAACCTTCATCCACCTAGCGGTTCGAGCGCGGGGCAATCCCGCATTTGTCGGCGGCGGAGTTGATTCGATCGTTGACCATGCCGCAGGGAACCAGGAACGGCTTCTTCGAGCACTGAATCTGGAGAGTCTGTTCGCCGACTTCGTACGTCCACTTCAGCGTGAAGCCGCGTTTCGACGCCTCTCCGCGATCAGAGTCGATACGAATTCCATACTCCCGGCTCACCACGTCCTTTGCGCACGCCCACTTGGAGGCATCGACGCCCGAATAGGTCAGTGGGTCGCAGGCCACGCGCCGCGCAGGGTACGGAATCCGTCGGTCCGACTCTCGTCTGCGGTCAGGATCGCCATCCCGTACACCCCGAGGAAGGTTTGTGGCTCGCGCACCAAGACTCAGAGGTGGGATCGGCGTCGTGCTCCTGCTCGGCGCCGCCTATACGGTCGTTCGGTGGGAGCCGTGGCACGGCCCGACCATCCTCAGCGTGTCGAGGTCCCACGGCGTCCACATGGGAGACCTCGTCGCGCTCCCGCTGCTCGCGCTCGCGGTGGCCATCGGCCATTCGTGGCCGCAGGAGCGTCCGCGCCGCGTGAGATGGCCGGCCGGTCGCTGGGCCCTTCCCAGCGTCCGCCGTTCTGCTCGGAGTGCTGCTCCTGCTCGTACCAGTCCACGAGGCGTCTCGGCGCGAGGCGCTGTTCCCCGCCGGCGGCGGCACCTTCGACGGCCGCAGCCCTCAGCATGCCGACGGGCCACGAGCCGATCCTGTGAACCGCTGGTCGCACTTGGCCGTGACTTACGACGGAGCCACGCTGCAGCTTTACGTCAACGGCGCACGGGTTTCGAGCCGAGCGGTCACCGGCACCATCCCGAGGAGCGACGACCCCTTGTGGATCGGTGGCAACCATCCCTACGGCGAATACTTCGATGGCCTGATCGACGAGGTGCGCGTCTACGATCGGGTCCTGACGGCCTCGCAGGTGCGAGCCGAGATGTCGACGCCGATCGCGGGGTCCCGCACCTTTCGCGTCGCCGGCCTCGTCGGCGCGTATTCGTTCGACAGGGGATCGGGGTCCGTGGCCGCGGACGTTCGGGCAGAGGCAATGCCGGGTCGATCATCGGAGCGGCCTGGACTACCCGGGGCCGGTTCGGCGGCGCCCTGCGGTTCAACGGCGACCACGACACGGTGCGGATCGCGGCGTCGCCATCACTTGACCTGCGGCGCGCCATGACCCTCTCGGCCTGGAGCCGCCCCGGCGCATCGCAGGAAGGCTGGCGGACGATCCTCCATCGCCAGACCGACGCGTACTTCCTCACGGCCGGTGGCGGCGGCACGTACGCGACTCTCGGGGAGCGCGAGGATGTGCGCGCCCCGCTGCTCGTCGGCGCCGCCCTCTGGTTCTGCCTGATACTGGCGGGTACCTCCGGCCGCCGGGTCGGCGGGCGGGGACGCTCGTGGTGGATGCCGGTGGGGCTGTTCCTGGCCGGGTCACTCGTCGACGCGGCGGTCGCGCCCCCGGCCACGCTCTTTGGCCCGGCCCTCGTGGCGGCGTGGTACGCCCTCACAGCCTCCGACCGCGGTGAAGCGGTGGCCATGTACGTGATCACCGCCGCTTTCGCGGGAGTGACCCTCGTGTCTCTGGGCGGCGTGGACGCCCTGGATCTTGCGCGCGACCACGGCGGCATCGCTCGCTCGGTGGCTCTCGGAATGCTGCTCGCGGTCGCCGGGCTGCTGGGCGCTCGCTTCGGCTCGCCTCGGGATGCGGGACACCGACCGCCGTTCGCTTGAGCCGGGTCGATTACACCGCGAATCGTTGACCGCGCGGCGATGGCCCATTCACGCGAACGCCGCAATCACCTCGGCGAACCGGCTCACCGATGCCGCGCCCTCGGCGTCGGAGAGCCCGACGATGGCCGTCTCGACGCCCGCCTCGGCGAGCTCGCGGTAACGGCCGACGTGCTCGTCGGCCGTCGCGGCTCCCGACCCCTCGCGCGACTCCCCGGAGGCGACGACGCGGGCCGGCCCAAAGTGCGTGACCTCGATGGCGGCCGGGTCGCGCCCCTCGGCGGCGCAGTGGTCTCCAAGCACGGCGAGCTTGTGGCGGACGGTGTCGGGGTCGCCGAAGAGGTTGCAGGCGTCGGCGTGCCGGGCGACGAGTCGCAGGGTCTTCCGCTCCCCCGAGCCGCCGACGAGAATCGGGATGCGCTCCTGAAGGGGCCGCGGGTAGCAGGTGGCCTGGCTCACGTTGAGCGTGCGCCCCTCGAACGGCGGTGCACCGGAACCCCACATCAGCGGCAGCAGCTCGAGCGCGTCCTCGAGCAGCTCGTAGCGTCTGGCGAGAGGCGGGAACTCCCAGCCGTAGAGGCGATGCTCGCGCTCGAACCAGGCTGCGCCGACGCCGCAGAGCGCCCGACCGCCGGAGAGGACGTCGAGAGTCGCGACGATTTTCGCCAGGTGGGCGATGTTGCGGTAGGTGATGCCCGTGACGAGCGTCCCCAGCCGGATCCGCTCGGTCACGCCGGCCAGGTAGGCGAGCGTCGTGTGGCTTTCGAGCATGTCCTCCCACTCTCGGCCGATCTGCGGGATCTGCACGAAGTGATCCATCAACCACAGGCTGGTGAAGCCGGCGTCCTCGGCGGCCCGGGCAACCTCCGCGAGCGTCGCGGCGGTGGTGGCGGGATGGCCGGGCCAGTCGAATCGCGAGACCTGCAGACCGAAGTCGAGCTTCACCGGATCCTCCTTCTGCCGGACCGCCGCACCCGGGGCGGTCAAGAATGCCGACGGCACCAGCGCGACGGTCTCAGGGCGATGGACGGCGGCGAACCCCTCGCCCGCGAGTCTGGCCGCGATTCCCTCGCTCTGGCGGAGCTGTCCGGTCACGACCTTGCTCGGCACCGGCACAGCGAGGGCGCGATTTCGCTCGCGCACAACGCTCGCCGGCGTGTCGAACACCACCGCGTACGCCGGTACCCCGTGGCGCTCGGCGAGCGATCGCCAGGCGTCCCGGCGCCGCTCCTCCAAGGCGGTCGAGTCGATGACGGTCGTGAGTCGTCGGCGCAGCCGCTTGGCGACGATCAGGTCGAGCACCTCGAACGCGTCGCGGCTCGCCCGCTGGTCGCGCTCGCCGGTGCCGACCGCGGCGCGTAGCCGGTCGGACGAGACGATCTGGTCGGGGTGGAACCACTGCTCGGCCCAGTGCGTCTTTCCCGCGCTGGTCGCCCCGACGAGCACGACGAGGCAGGGGTCGGGAAGTCGCACGCCCGGGTCCTACCACAGCATTGGCTTGAACCGGAGGTGGTCTGCTGATAAGAGTCCGCCTCGGACTCGCACCACTTCCCCAAGGAGGCTCAATGCTCGGCTCGAGGCGAGCTCTCGTCGTCGTGATCGCGGCGGCCCTTACCGGCGGCTTGGCGGCGCCGGCCGCGGCGCAGGTGTCAAGACCGTGCGTCGGTTCGGACACCATGTGCGAGGCGGCCTTCAGCATGTCCGGTGGGGCGAGCAACGAGAGGATCACGGTGCGCCTGCCGGACACCAACCTTCGCCTGCTGTCTGTGAACGCGACACCGGCCTTCGTCCACGGCGCCTACATGCTCACCCGGGGCCGGTTCAGCGAGGGCGGCTCGGTCTACACGGCCACGCTCGATGCCGTGCAGGGAATGCCCCGGAACGCCCGCCTGCTCATGACGTTCGGCCATCCCTCGACCGGCCTGTCCTGCGGCAACATCCGGCGCGGCGTCTCATTCCTCACGATCGCCCAGATCGGCTCGGTGAGGCCGGGGTCGTTCCGGTGCAGCGTGGCGAAGGCGGTCGGCCGCACCTGGCTGGCGCGCTTCACGGCGCACCGCAGCGTCCAGAGGTTCGCCGCAACCGGCATCACCTTCCGGTGCAGGCTCATCCCGCTGCTGCCGCAGAACCAGCAGTGCCAGGGCGGCAACCTGGTCGTGCGCTTCTCCGGCCCGACGGGTTAGACGGGGCCGCTCAGCCGGTCGGCCCGAAGCGCTCGGTGCGGATCTGCTCCGGTCGGAATCCCGCCCCGAGCGCCAGGCCGGCGGCTGCCTCGACGAAGGAGTTCGAGCCGCAGATGAACACGATGCCGCTGCCGATCCCCGCCTCGGCGATCAGCTCGGGGTCGATCCGCCCGGTGTGCCCGTTCCAGCCCTCGGGCGGCTCGCGGGTGAAGGTGATCACCGCGTCGTCCCCGAGCTCGTCGGCGTAGATCACGTCCTCGGCGAACCTGACCGAGTACACGAGCCGCATCGCGAGCTCGGGCATCACGCGGCGCCGGTGGCGCAGTATCGCCATCAGCGGCACCACGCCGGACCCGCCGCCTATGAGCAGGACCGGCGCCTCGCCGCGCCAGACGAAATAGGAGGCGAAGGGCCCGCGGACCTCCACCCGGTCGCCTTCGACCACCACGTCGTGGAGGTAGGGCGAGACCTCGCCGTCCTCGAGCCTGTCGATCGTCAGCTCGATCTCGCCCTCGTCGAGCGGCGACGAGGCGACGGAGTACGAGCGCTGGGCGCGGTAACCGTCGGGGGCGGTGAGACGGACGTCGTAGTGCTGGCCCGGGAGGTGTGGCATCCACATCGGCAGCTCGAGCCGGAACGACTTCACCCGCGGCGTCTCCTGCTTGACCGCGGCAACGGTCGCGATCTGCCAGCGCCCGGGCGCCCGCTGCTCGACCGGCGTCAGTCGGTCCAATAGCGCTCTTCCTTCCAGGGGTCGCCGCGGATGTGGTAGCCGTTCAGCTCCCAGAAGCCCGGCTCGTTGTTGTCCATCACCCGCAGGCCCGCGACCCATTTCGCGCTCTTCCAGAAGTAGAGGTGCGGCACGAGCAGGCGTGCCGGCCCGCCGTGCTCGCGCGCCAGCGGCTCGCCCTCGTGCTCCGTCACCACCCACGCCTTGCCGCCGGTGAGGTCCGCGAGCGGCAGATTGGTCGTATAGCCGCCGTAGGAGAACGCCATCGCGTACTCGCCCTGGGGCTCGACCCCCTCGAGCAGCGTGTCCACCGAGACGCCGCCGAAGTTGGTGCCGAGCTTCGACCACTTCGTCACGCAGTGGATGTCGCACGGCACCGTCTCGAACGGCAGCTCGTGGAACTCGTCCCAGGTCCACTCCAGCTCCCGGCCGACCATGCCGTCGATTCGGAAGCCCCACTCGCCGGGCTCGATCCTGGGCGTCGGGCCGGCAGTGAGCACCGGGAAGCCGGACTCGTAGTACTGACCCGGCGGAAGCCGGTCCGCCAGCTCGTCGGGCGTGCGCCGCCGGCCCCTGAATGCGCGGGAGACGAAGTCGCTCATGCTGCCACCGCGTTGTAGTAACGCACAGCGAGGCCCGTGAGCAAAGTCTCGAAGCAGGACTCGAGGCTTATGCCGTGCTCCTGGGCATATGCCTGCAGACCGGCTCTCTCGATCGCTTCGCTCTGGGCGATCACCTCGTCCACGAGGTCGGGGTGCTGGTCGGAGAAGTAGGCGCCCATCGAGTAGAGGCTCGTGTCCATGAGCGACTCGAGAAACTGTTCGCCTTCCGCCCGCCGGGTGCGCTTCGCCGCCATGCGCGGGCAGGTTACCCGCCGCCGAACCCGATTTGACCTCGCTCTTTGCGGCTTTCTGCTTGCGCCGTCCATCGCAGTGAGTACCCTCAGGTGTACGCCTGCAAAGCGACGAGGAGGAAGTAGTACATGGCGATCCACCTGACGCCCACCGAGCTCGGCCGAGAGGCGGGGATGCACCGGCGCGAGGTCATCGCGAAGTGCATGGAAATGGGCGTTCCGATCTTCCAGGGAAGGATCGACAAGACGCTGTTCATCAGCAGTCTCAAGCAGGCCAAGAAGAAGGAGCTCGCGAAGGCCTAGGCGGAGCGCTTCGGCTCCGCCGCGCTCTTCCCCCATAGAATCCGCTCGCGCGCGGACTCGCTCCGTGCCCTGACGCGCATCCGACAGGGAGAGGCAGAATGGAAGCAGTCACCGCCGGCGCCGCGGCCGGCACCGGGTCGAAGACGATCGCAGACCTGCTGCCGCTCGCGGTAAAGAAGTACGGGGACGCGCCTGCACTTCGATTCAAGGCCGGCGAGGACTGGTCGGATGTCTCCTACGGCGAGCTCGGCGCCACGGTGAAGGAGATCGCGCTGGGGCTGGTCGACCTCGGCATCGCGCCCGGCGACAAGGTCTCCATCCTCGCGAACACCCGACCCGAGTGGACCTCTGCCTGCTTCGGGATCGTGACCGCCGGCGGCGCGCTCGTCACGATCTACCAGACGAACTCCCCGGAGGAGTGCCAGTACGTGCTCGCGCACTCGGATTCTCGCGCGGTGTTCGTCGAGGACGGCGTGCAGCTCGCCAAGGTCCGTCAGGTCGAGGCCGACTGTCCCGAGCTTCGGCACGTGATCGTGATCGAGCCCGCCGACGCTGAGCTCGGCGACGCTCTGACACTCGATCAGCTGCGCGAGCGCGGCCGCTCCCGCGAACAGTCGGAGTGGGAGGCGCGCTACGAGGCGGTCGCCCCCGACGACATCTGCCTCTACATCTACCCGTCCGGCACTACGGGGCCGCCCAAGGGATGCCTGCTGTCGCACGGCAACTACCGGGCGATCACCGACGCGGTCATCGACGAGGCGATCCTCGAGGGCGGCGACAGCACCTACCTCTTCCTGCCGCTGGCCCACGCCTTCGCCATCCTGATCCAGTTCGTCACCCTCGAGCTCGGGGCGACGATCGCCTACTGGTCGCGCGATCCGCAGAAGATCATCCCGGAGCTGATGGAGGCGGGGCCGACCTACTTCCCGTCGGTGCCGCGCATGTTCGAGAAGATCTACACGCTCGCCACCACGAACGCGCCCGATCAGGAGCAGCTGCGGAAGGCAGTGGAAGTCGGGGTCAAGGTCCGGCAGCTGCAGGCGGCGGGCCACGAGGTACCGGAGGCGCTGCGGGAGGCGTTCGACCAGGCCGAGGAGGCGCTCTTCAAGAACGTGCGCGGGCTGTTCGGCGGGAACATCCGCGAGTGCGTGACGGGGGCGGCCCCGATCGCCACTGAGATCCTGGAGTTCTTCTACGCCTGCGGCGTGCCGGTGATGGAGGGCTACGGCATGACCGAGACGGCCACCTGCGCAACGGCGAACCGCAGGAACGAGTTCCGCCTGGGCTCGGTGGGCAGGCCGATGAACGGCGTGGAGATCAAGATCGCCGGCGACGGCGAGGTGCTGATCAAGGGCCCGAACATCTTCCAGGGCTACTACAAGAACGAGCAGGCCACGCGTGAGACGCTCGACGCGCAGTGGCTCCACACCGGCGACTTGGGACGGCTCGACGAGGACGGCTTCCTCTACATCACCGGGCGCAAGAAGGACATCATCATCACGGCGGGCGGCAAGAACATCACACCGCCGAACCTGGAGAACGGCCTCAAGCAGACCCGCTGGATCTCGCAGGCCGTGGTGGTGGGTGACCGGCGACCCTACCTGGCCGCGCTCGTCACTATCGATCCGGAGGAGGCGGCGGCTCTCGCGCAGCGGCTCGGGCTCGAGGGCCTCTCGCCCGAGGAGTTGGCGAGCGACCGGCGGGTGCGAGCCGAGATCCAGAGCGCCGTGGACGAGGTCAACTCCCACGTCGGGCCGGTCGAGCAGATCAAGCGCTTCGAGATCTTGCCGCGCGACCTCTCGCAGGAGGGCGGCGAGCTGACGCCGACGCTGAAGGTGAAGCGCAACCTCGTGCACGAGAAGTACGCCGGCGTAATCGACGAGATCTACGCCGCCGCAAGATAGATGACTGATCCCGAACCCCCGCACCTCCGGCTGATGCGCCATGCCGTCGCTGGCTCGCCCCCGAAGGCACGCGGGTCCGGAATCAATCATCTAGCCTGAGGGAGCGGCGCGCGCGTGCGCGCCGCCGCTCGCGTATGGCCAGCAACGACCCCACCGACACCGGAGGCCTGTTCATCGGGCGGCGCCCGGGCACGGCGCCGGTCCGCTGGCGCGACGACGTCACGGCGGCGTCCGAGCGCCGGCGACGCGCGGACAACGTGCTGGCGGCGGCCCTGTTGACGGTCGAGATCCTGCTCTGCCTCTCGCTCCTCGGTCCACAGCCGGTGGTCTGGCTCTGGGTGGGCTCACAGGTCGACTACCTCACGGGATACGTCACGGCCGGCATCGGCACCGCGATGCTCGGCTGCCTGGCCTCGCTGATGCTCACGATGGCCGCAGCGAAGCGTGTCGACCACGCCTGGAAGCTGGTCAGGCGGGCGGCCGGCCACCGCCAGGAGCGCGGAGCGCTCGAGCGCATCTTCGCGATGAGCGTCGCGGTGGCCGTGCTGGCCTTCACCTTCTGGTTCCTGATCATCCAGGGGCCCGGGCCGAGCTTCGCGCCGAGCTCGTAGGCGCCGTTCCGTGGGCTTCCGGGACTACTACCGCCAGTTCGACGACATCCAGGAGCGCGACCTGAACCTCGTTCGCCGCGCGCGGCGCAAGCGGGAGAAGCGGCTCGCCCTCGAGCGGCTCCCCGAGCTGGACCTCTCCGGGACCGAGTGGCCCGAGCTGCCCCACTCGGAGATCGTGAACGCCGCCATCGCCCGGGCACGCGGGCTCGTGAACCGCTACCCGGACCGGCACGCGGCCGGGGTGCGCCGCCTGCTTGCCGAGCGGCACGCGGTGGCGCCCGAGCAGATCGTGCTCGGCAACGGCGCGGCCGAGCTGCTGCAGGCGGCGGCGCTGGCCCTGCTCACGCGGGGCGACGAGCTGGTGATGCCGTGGCCCTCCTACCCGCTCTACCCCCTGCTGGCCGCACACGCCGGGGCGAAGCCGGTCTCGGTGGAGCATTCGCCGCTGCTCGAGGCGGTCGGCGAGCGCAGCCGTGCCGTGGTGATGTGCAACCCAAACGACCCCACCGGCGAGTACCTCCCGGCGGCCGAGCTCGGCGAACTGCTCGCCGCGCTGCCCGATCACGTGTACGTGCTGCTCGACGAAGCCCTCGTGCACTTCCAGGACCTCGAGGAGGTCGACGCCTGCCTGCGGCTGGTCGACGCCTTCCCCCGCCTCCTGGTCGTGCGCACCTTCTCAAAGGTCTATGGGCTGTCGGGCCTGCGAGCCGGCTACGCCGTGGGATCGGACGCCCGCCTTCTCGGCGCGGTCGCCCCGGTGCTCGGGGTCAACGCGCTCACCCAGGCCGCCGTGGAGCACGCCCTGCGCACGGGCGACGCCGAAGTGGAGCGCCGCCGGCGGGCCGTCTCGCGCGAGCGCGCCCGACTGCTCGACGGCATGCGGGCCCTGCGCCTGCACGCCGAGGACAGCCAGGCCAACTTCATCTGGCTGCGCGCCCCGGGGCTGAGCGGGGACGAGCTGGCGAACCGGCTGCGGCACCAGGGCGTGATCGTGGCGCCCGGCGGCCCGCTCGGCGCGGACGACCACATCCGCGCCACGATTCGCGACGGCGCGGCGACCGCCCGCCTGCTGCGGGCGCTCGAGAACGCGCTCGGGGGCTAGGCGTGTCCCGGGAGGTCCATCATCCGATCTTCGCCCGCTTCCTCGCGGCCGTGACCGAGCGTGCCGAGGGAACGGAGGAGGACGAGATCCGGCGCGAGCTGCTCGCAGGCCTCCGCGGGAGGGTGATCGAGATCGGCTCCGGCACTGGTCCCAACTTCCGCCTCTACCCTGACGCGGTGTCCGAGCTGGTGGCGGTCGAGCCTGAGGACTACCTGCGCGCGAGGGCGGAGGAGGCCGCCGGACGCGCAGGACGCCCGATCAGCGTGGTCGACGCCATCGCCGACGAGCTCCCCTTCGAGGACGGCTCCTTCGACGCGGCGGTTGCCGCGCAGGTGCTCTGCTCGGTGCCGAGCCAGGCGGCCGCGCTGGCCGAGATCCGCCGGGTGCTCCGTCCGGGAGGCGAGCTGCGCTTCTACGAGCACGTCGTCGCCCGGCAGCCGCGCTACGCGCGCTTCCAGCGCCTCGCGGGGCGGGTGACTCCTCTGCTCGCGGGCGGCTGCCATCCGGACCGCGACACCGGCCGGGCGATCGAGCAGGCCGGCTTCACGATCGAGCGCTGCCGGCGCTTCGTCTTCCGCCCGTGCCTGCTGGACCTGCCGGTGGCGCCGCGGATCCTCGGCGTCGCCCGCGCCTAAGCCTCCTCCGACTGGCGCAGCAGCGCGCTCGTCGTCTGCTCGAGGATGCGCCGCCAGGCCGCGGTCTTCTCGCGCTCCTTCGCGAACCTCCGCACCACCTTGCGGACGCGCGCCGCGGAGATCTCGATCCCGTGTCGGGCGCAGACCGCCTTGATCTCGTCGTACTGCGAGGCGAGCCTCAGCGTGACCGACTCGAAGCCGTGCCGGGCGATCTCCACGCGGCGGGTGAAGTTGAGGATGTTCGTCTCGAACATCAGCTCGTCGTTGGGGTCGGGCTCGATCAGGATGATGTCGACGCCCGGGTACTCCTCCTTCCAGTGCTGAACCGCCTCGTGCAGGCGCTGGTGAGCCAGCAGCTTGAAGGCCTGGTAGCCGATCTGCGGGAAGCCCATGTCGCGCACGCGGCGCACCCGGCTGCCGAGCATGGTCGGGATCACCTTCTGGAAGTCGTTCACGTACGGGACCAGCGGGTTGACGACGATCACGAACTTGGCGCCCGCCTCCACCGCGACGTCGACGTTGGTGGTCGAGCGGATCCCACCGTCCACCAGATGGCGGCCCTTGATCTCGACCGGCTTGTAGACCATCGGCAGCGCCGTAGAGGCTGCGACCGCCCGCGAGATCGGCACGTCGTCCCACTCGGGGCCGCCGAGGACGATGCGCTCGCAGGTATCGAGGTCCGTTGCGGTGAGGAAGAGCTCGTTCTGAAGCAGGCGGAAGTCGCCCGTCCGGTCCGGGTCGCCGAGCACCGCCTCAAGGTATTCCTGGATGCCGCCGCCGTCGTAGAGGCCGGAGGGGAGGGCCTCCGCGATGCCGACCGCCAGATCGATGAGCGACATGCTCCCCAGCTGGCCCACGAACGTGCGCGCAAGGCCGAGCAGCCGCAACGGCATCAGCGCGGCGCTCTGGGCGAACTCGAGGGCGTTCGGCCGCATCAGCGTGCCCCGATCCACGTCCCTGAATGGGGTGGGCACCTTCTGGTTGACCACCCTCATCATCTCCTCGGGGGTCACGCCGTTGGCCGTGAGGGCCGCCACGAACGAGCCGGCGCTGGTGCCCACATAGACGTCGAACTCGTTCACCGTGCGATTCACGGCCAGCAGGTCGAGCGCCCGCAGCGCCCCGATCTCGTAGACACCGCCGGTGAAGCCGCCGCCGCCCAGCACCAGCGCTGTGCGCGAGCGTGTGCGTCGCCGCCGTGGCGCCTTCCCAGCGGGCTTGCGGCCCTTCTGTGCCGGCTTTTCCAGCCGTACGACCTCGCCCATCCTGACTCCGAGTATCGCGGATCCACCGGTGGTACCGCTCCGATGCGGTCGCTAGCGTGTTCCGTCCCTTCGGATGCGCCGCTTCGCCTCACTCGTGGCCGCGCTCGCCTTCGTCGCCGTTCCCGTCCAGGCCCAGGCGGCCCCGGACCCGGCGCTCGTGGCCAAGCTGGGCCGCTACATGCAGGCGGCGGGCTCGCAGTCCGGGGCCTACGTGGTGAACCTCACCGACTCCGAAACGGTCTTCGGCTGGCGCCAGAACAAGTCGCGGATCCTGGCCTCGAACACGAAGCTGTTCACCACCGCCACGGCGCTCGCCCGCTTCGGCACCGAGGGCACGCTCGGCACCGAGGTGCGCGGCAGCGGCTCGCTCGAGGAGACCGGCGTCTGGCGCGGCGACCTCTACCTGCACGGGGGCGGCGACCCCACCTTCGGCAGCCGCACCTTCACCCGCCGCGCCTACGGCGCCGGGGCGACCGTGGAGGATCTCGCGCTGGCGCTCGACACGGCCGGGATCCAGCGAGTAACCGGCCGCATCCGCGGCGACGAGTCGGTCTTCGACCCGCTTCGTGGCGGCCCGGACTCGGGTTACTCGACCTCGGTTTGGGTCGGACCCCTGAGCGGGCTCGCGTACAACCACGGGCTGGGCGACGAGCGTGGGCGCTCGTTCCAGGTCAACCCGCCGGTGTTCGCGGCCGCCCGCCTCGACGGGGCGCTGGAGAGCCGCGGCATCGCCGTGCGGGCCGTCCCCCGCTCCGGCGTCGCTCCTCCCGAAGCGGCGGTCCTGGCGAGCGTCGACTCGCCCGCGATGGCCGACATCGTGCGAATGACCAACAAGCCCTCCGACAATTACTTCGCCGAAATGCTTTTGAAGGATGTGGGCCGCCAGGCCGCAGGCCAGGGAACCACCGCCGGCGGCGCGCGCGTCGCGGCGGACTTCGCCCGCGACCTCGGCGCCCGTGCGCGGCTCGTGGACGGCTCCGGCCTCTCGCGCAGCAACCGCGCGTCGCCGCGGGGCATCGTGCGGTTCCTGACCGGGATGCAGGGCCGCGACGAGTTCGATGCCTGGTACGCGTCGCTCCCGATCGCCGGCCGCGACGGCACGCTGAGCACCCGAATGCGGAGCGGCGCCGCGCGAGGGCGCTGCCACGCCAAGACCGGGACGCTGTCGAACGTCAGCGCGCTGTCGGGCTACTGCGAGGCGCTGTCGGGCGACCTCTATGCGTTCTCGATCCTCATGAACGGCGTGTATCCGCCCGGAGCCCGGCAGCTCCAGGACCGAATGGCGCAGGCCCTGGCCGCGGAGCCGGACTAGAACGGTCCGCAGCTAACGCCGCCGCCGCGGAGGAGCTCCCGCGGGCGGGGCTGCTTCCGGCATCAGCCCGAGCAGCCCGTCCTCGTCGAGGATCTCGGTGCCGAGCTCCTGGGCCTTCGTGTACTTCGTGCCGGGGTCCTCACCCGCCACCAGGTAGTCGGTCTTCTTCGATACGGAGCCCGTGACCTTGCCACCGGCCGCCTCGATTCTCGCCGTGGCGTCCTCGCGGGTCAGGTTGGGAAGCGTGCCGGTGAGCACCACCGTCTTGCCCGTCAGCGGCCCCTCGGGCGCCGGGGCCTCGCCCTCCTCCTCCATCCGCAGCCCGTGGCCGCGGAGGCGCTCGATCAGCTCGCGGGTGCGTTCCTCGGCGAGCGTCTCGTGGACCGTGCGAGCGAGGATCGGGCCCATCCCTTCGACCTCGGTGAGGTCCTCGGCGGAGGCCGCGAGCAGCGTCTCCATCGAGCGGAAGTGACGCCCGAGAGCGCGCGCGTTCACGTAGCCGATGCCCGGAATGCCGAGCGCATACAGCACGCGGTGGAAGGGCTGCTCCTTCGAGGCCTCGATCGCACCCACGAGGTTGCGGGCGGACACCTCCCCGAACCCCTCCAGCTCCGAGAGGCGCTCCACGGTGAGGGCATAGATGTCGGAGGCGTCGTGGATCAGCTCCTCGCCCAGGAAGCGGCGGACGTTCTCCTCGCCGAGGCCGTCGATGTCCATCGCGCCCACGAAGTGCTTGACCGCCTGGAAGACCTGGCCGGGGCAGGAGGCACGGTTCGGGCAGATCGTCCACACGCCCTCCTCCGGCTTAATGGTCGGCGTACCGCAGGCGGGGCACTTGCTCGGAGGCGCCGGAACGGGGCCGCGTCCCTTGGCCTGCTGGGCCTTGGCCGTCGGCGACACCACCTGCGGGATCACCTCACCCGCTCGCATGACTATGACCTCGTCGCCCTCCCGCACGTCCTTGCGACGCAGATCCTCCTCGTTGTGGAGGGTGGCGAGCTTGACGGTGACGCCGGAGACCTGAACCGGCTCGAGTTGGGCGAAGGGGATCATGTGGCCGGTCCGGCCGACGTTCCACGCAATTCCCTTCAACGTGGTGGTGGCGGTGGTGGCTGGGAACTTCCAGGCGATCGCGCCGCGCGGCTCGCGGCCCACCACGCCGAGCTGGCGCTGGAGGCTCAGGTCGTCGACCTTCACGACGACACCGTCGATCTCGAAGTCGAGCCGGTCGCGACGCTGCTCCCAGGCACGACAGGCCGCCACCACCTCGTCGACCGTGTCGAGGACCTCGACGTCCCGGTTCACGCGGAAGCCGTGCTCTCGCACCCAGTCGAGCCACTCGTGGTGGGTGTCGAACTCGAGCCCCTCGACCGCGCCGACGCCGTAGCACCAGATCGAGAGCGGCCGTGAGGCCGCCAGCTGCGGGTCGAGCTGGCGGATCGAGCCCGCGGCCGTGTTGCGCGGATTCGCGTACGTCGGCTCACCGGCCTCCGCGCGCTGCTCGTTGAGACGGGCGAACGCCGCCAGCGGGAGGTAGACCTCGCCCCGCACCTCGAGCAGCGACGGCGCGTCCTCCACGCGCAGCGGGATCGCCCCGATCGTGCGCAGGTTCTGGGTCACCTCCTCGCCGATCTCGCCGTTACCGCGCGTCGCGCCGCGCACGAGGCGGCCGTCCTCGTAGACGAGGGAGATCGCCAGCCCGTCGATCTTGGGCTCGGTCACGAAGCGCACGTCGCCGAGCTCGACGCCCTGGCGCGCCAGGTAGCGCTCGCTGCGAAGCACCCACGCCTCGAGCTCCTCCTGATTGCGGGCGTTCGCAAGCGAGAGCATCGGCTGGAGATGCCGGACCTGCTCGAACTTGTCGAGCGGCTCCGCCCCGACCCGCTGGGTCGGCGAGTCCGGGGTGAGCAGCTCGGGGTGCTCCGACTCGAGATCGCGCAGCTCGTTCAGCAGCGCGTCGTAGTCGCTGTCAGAGACCTCTGGGTCGTCGAGGACGTAGTAGCGGTGGTTGTGGTAGTCGAGCTGCTTCCTCAGCTCGGCGACCCGCTCGGCGGCTGTGCCCTGTGCGGTGCTCACACCTCGCGCGCGGCCGGTCGCAGCAGCCGGTCGAGCTCGAAGCTCTCGAGCTCCTCGACACCGGCCTGGTCCGTGAGGTCGAAGTGCAGCGGGGTGACCGCGATGAGGCCGTCGGCGATCGCGGCGAAGTCGGTGCCGTCCTCGTGGTGGTAGCCGGGCTGCTCACCGTAGATGTGATAGCGACGGCGGCCGCCCTCCTCCTCGGTCAGGTGGAGCTTGTCGTTGTAGATCCGCTTGCCCAGCCGGGCGGCGCGGACGCCGGCGACCTCGCCCGCCGGGCAGTTGATGTTGAGGAGGGTGGCCGGGGGCATCGGAACCTCCTCCAGCTCCTCCACCACTCGCGCGGTGAACGCGGCGGCCTGCTCGAAGTCCTCGCGCCGCCACTCGCGCCCGATCCAGGAGTCGAGCCGCCCCTCGTAGGCCTGCTGGGAAACCGCGATCGCCGGGATTCCCAGCACGATCCCCTCGAGGGCGGCGGCCACGGTCCCCGAGTAGGTGATGTCGTCGCCCAGGTTCGCGCCCTGGTTGATTCCCGACACGATCAGCTCGGGGTCGAAGTCGAGCAGGCCGAGCGTGCCGAAGCGCACGCAGTCCACCGGAGTGCCGTCGGTGGCGAAGCCCGTCGTGCCGTCGCCGAACTCGACCTCCTCGACCCAGAGCGGGTGGTGGGTGGTGATGCTCCTTGCGGTGGCGCTCCGGTTCGAGTCCGGCGCGATCACCGCCAGCTCGACGCCCGGCACGTCGAGAAGGGCCTGTCGCAGGGCGTTCAGGCCGATAGCGGTGATGCCGTCGTCGTTCGTGAGCAGGACCTTCATGGCGGGACTTCCAGGGTAACTCAGTAGCGAACCGACTCCAGGTAAAGCCCGTGGGCCGGCGCCGTCGCCCCCGCCTCGCTGCGGGTGGCCCCTTCCAGGAGTCGCGCAAAGCGCTCCGGTCTGACGCCCTCGAGCATCGTCCCGACCAGGATCCGGACCATCTGGCGCATGAACGTGTCCGCCTCGATCCAGAAGGCCAGCACCTCATTGGGCTCCTCGAGCCACTCGGCTCGCAGGACGTGGCGCTCGAAGCGCACGTGGTCGGTATCGGTCGGGGTGAAGGCCGTGAAGTCGTGCCTGCCGACCAGCGCCTCGGCACAGGTGTCGAGCGCCGTCCGGTCCAGCGGGCGCGGCCACCAGAGGGCTCGTCCGCGCTCGAACGGGCTGGGGGCCGCGCGGGTCAGGACGCGATAGCGGTAGGTGCGGCTGCGGGCGTCGCGCCGGGCGTCGAAGGCGTCCGCGGCGGCCTCGGAGGCGAGGGCGCTCACGTCGCCGGGAAGCACCGCGTTCAGGTTGCGGAGCGGCGCGGGCTCGCCGGCGTGGCTCGCCACCTGGCCGCGGGCATGAACGCCGCGGTCGGTGCGGCCCGCCACGGTCAGCTCCGCCGGGCGGCGCAGGACCGTCCCGAGCGCCTCCTGCAGCACGCCCTGCACCGTGCGCAGGCCCGGCTGTCGAGCCCAGCCGGCGAACTCCGAGCCGTCGTACTCGAGCAGGAGCCTGGCGGTCAGGGCCTACCCGCGCCGGCGCGCGACGATCACGACGTACTCGTTGTCGATTCGCACCGGACCGTCGCCTCCGCGACGCCGCACGGCGTCGAATCGCTCACGCGAGAGCGTCCGGCGGGCGGCCTCCCAGCTCCCGGCCGAGGCCTGCGACTGGGCGACGAACTGCTCTGGTGTCTCCGCCTCCATCGCGAGAGTCCGCTTCTCGAGCTCCACCCTGGCGCGAGCCCCTTGAAGCGGCTGCGTACGGTCTCCTCGATCCCCCACTCGACCGCGCGCGGCTGGCTCGGCTGCGACGGGCCATATCGCCGCCCGATCTCGAACTGCTCATCCGCAAAGCTTCCCGGCGTGAACGCGGTCATGCCCACCGTGCCGCCGGGGCGCACGACCCGGAACAGCTCGCGCGCTGCGACGTCGGGCCGCGGGGCGAGCATCGCGCCGAACACCGGAGCCCACGCAGTCGAGCTCCCGTCCTCGAAGGGCAGCTCCTCGGCGTCGGGCTCCACCGACTCGATCGGATAGCCCTCGGCCTCCGAATGCGCCCTGCCGCGCTCGACCATCGCCGGTGAGATGTCCGAGGCCACGACGCGGGCCCCCTCGCGGGCGCAGGCGAGCGCGAAGTTCCCATCGCCAGCAGCGACGCCGAGCACCTCCTGGCCGGCCGAGCCGGCGCAGGCGTCGCACAGCGCAGCCGCGGCCGGGCGGAGCAGGCGCGAGATGTAGGAGTAGTCCCCGAGGCCCCAGATCTCCCGCTGTCGCTCCTTGATCGCGGCGGCGTCCATCAACGGCCCCAGCCTTCCGGGGGCTCGCGCCGGCCCTCTTCGACATGCCAGTACTCGCGCAGCTCCTGGCAGCGCCCGCCCGGGCGGAAGCGCATCAGGAGGCAGCCGGGGAGCGTGACGTCGCGCCCATCGTCCCGCATCAAGGCCCACCACTCGACCACGACGCGGTTGCCGGCCACCAGCGGGACGCCGAAGCGCAGCTCGAGGTCCTCCTGGGTGGAGGTGGAATCACGCCAGTACTCGCGAATCTCCTCGATGCCCACCAAGGGCGGGCGGAACGGATGAGAGCGATACACGGCGTCGGCGGTGAAGAGGTCGGAAATCGCCTCGTCGTCCGCCGTCCGCCACGCCGCGCCGTAGGCGTCGAGCCATTCCCTGGCCCAGCTGTCGTCCACTTCCCCGAGCCTATCGCCCATCCTCGGCGTCCAGCACAATGAGGGCGTGCGCGTCACGGCCAAGGTTGATTATGCGGTCCGGGCCCTGCTCGAGCTCGCGGTGGCAAACGACGGGCCCGTGAAGGGCGAGCGAATCGCCCAGGCCCAGGAGATCCCGCTCAAGTTCCTCGAAAACATCCTGATCGACCTCCGCCACGCGAACATCGTCCGCGCCCAACGTGGCGCCGATGGCGGCTACTGGCTGGCGAGGCCGGCGAACGAGGTCACGCTGGGTGAGATCATCCGCGCCGTGGAGGGCCCCCTCGCCAGCGTGCGAGGCGAGCCGCCCGAGGACGTCAACTACACGGGCGCCGCAGAGAACCTGCGCACCGTCTGGGTGGCGGTCCGGGCCAGTTTGCGAGCGGTGGTCGACGAGCTGACCCTGGCCGACGTGGTGGCCGACCGCCTCCCCACCCGCATCCGACAGCTCACCGAGGCGCCCGACGCCTGGTCGCGGCGGTAGGGGGCGGCTACTCGCCCTCCTCTCTCGGCGGGCGGGCCGGGGAGGCCGACCCCACCCGCGCCCTACGCCGCCTCCGGCGCCAGCGCCGGGTCCCCGGCCGGCCTCAGCCAGACGATCTGACCCTCCTGCAGCTCGAGCTCCTCGGCGCGCCCGCGTGTGGTCTGCACCCAGGTGGCGTCGCCGTCGCCCAGCGAGAGCTCCACGCGCACCTCGAACCCGAGGTGGGTCACGCGGTCGATCATGGCCTCGGTGGCCCCCATCGCCGGTTCGAGCAGGATGTCCACGTCGTGCGGACGCAGCCAGCGCTCTCCGAGTGGGGTCACGGGGCCGATGAAGCGCATGACGAACTCGTTGGCCGGGCGCTCGTAGAGATCGCGCGGTGAGCCCACCTGCTCCACCAGGCCGTGGTTCAGCACGACGATCTGCTCGGCGACCTCCATCGCCTCCTCCTGATCGTGCGTGACGAAGACGGTCGTCACGTGCACCTCGTCGTGGAGGCGCCGCAGCCAGGCGCGGAGCTCCTTGCGAACGGTCGCGTCGAGCGCGCCGAAGGGCTCGTCGAGCAGCAGCACGCGCGGCTGCACCGCCAGGGCGCGGGCCAGGGCCATGCGCTGGCGCTGTCCACCGGAGAGCTGCGAGGGATAGCGGTCCGCGAAGCCGTCGAGGTGAACGAGCTTGAGCAGCTCGTCGACCCGGGCGTCGGTCTCGTCCTTTGGCCGCTTGCGGATCGTGAGGCCGAAGGCCACGTTCTTCCTCACCGTCATGTGCTTGAAGGCGGCGTAGTGCTGGAAGACGAAGCCGACGTTGCGCCGCTGCGGCGGCTTGGACGTGGCATCCTCGCCGGCGATCATCACCCGCCCGGCGTCGGGTTGCTCGAGCCCGGCGATCACCCGGAGCAGAGTGGACTTGCCGCCGCCGCTCGGGCCGAGCAGGGCCGTCAGGGAGCCGTCGCGCACCTCGAGCGAGACGGCCTCGAGGGCGACGAACTCGCCGAACCGCTTCGACACGGCTTCGACGACGATGCTCATCCCCGAGCCTCCTTGGGCTTGATCAGGTTCATCGCGAGCAGTGTGGCAAGGGCCAGCAGCGCCAGAACCACCGAGGCAGCATATGCCCCCGTCTCGTCGAAGCGCTGGAAGCGGTTCTCAACGAACAGGGTGGCCGTCTCGGTCCGGCCGGAGAGCTTGCCCGACACGACGCTCACGGCGCCGAACTCGCCCAGGGCCCGCGCGGTGGTGAGCACCACCCCGTAGGCCACTCCCCAGCGGATGGCGGGGAGCGTCACGCGGAAGAAGGTCTGGAACGCGCCGGCGCCCAGCGTGGCGGCCGCCTGCTCCTGCTCGGTGCCGATCTCGCGCAGGACCGGGATCACCTCGCGCACGACGAACGGCAGTGAGACGAACATCGTCGCCAGGATCATCCCGGGCGTCGAGAAGATGACCTGGATGCCGCGTTCGGCGAGCCACTCGCCCGCCCAGCCGTCGCGGCGTCCGTAGACGAGCAGCAGGGCCAGGCCCACCACAACCGGGGAAACGGCGAAGGGCAGGTCGACCATGGCGTTCAGCAGGGCGCGGCCGCGGAAGCGCTGGCGCACGACCGCGAGTGCGCACAGGACGCCGAAGACCGTGTTGAGCGGGACGGCCACCACCACCATCACCATCGTCAGGTAGAAGGCGTGCTGTGCCTCGGGCGTGGTCACGGCGTCCCAGGCCGAGGCGATGCCGTCCTGGAACGCGTGGATGAAGACGAGCACCACGGGAATGCCGAGCAGGAGGGCCAGGTAGCCGAGCGCGGCGAAGCGGAGCGCGAGCCTACTCTTCATGGCGCAGGGCTCTCTTCGAGAGCCAGCCGAAGAACAGCAGGACGACGAGCGCGACCAGGAGCAGCACGACCGAGACGGCGGACGCGCCGACCGGGTTGTCGCTCTCCACCTGGGCGAAGATGAAGACCGACGCGGCCTGGGTGTCGAACGGGATGTTGCCCGTGATGAGCACGAGCGACCCGAACTCGCCCACCGCCCGCGCGAAGGCCAGCCCGCCGCCGGCGATAATCGCCGGCAGGAGGTTCGGCAGGATGATGCGCCTGAAGACGGTCACCTTGCCTGCCCCGAGCGACTCGGCCGCCTCCTCCATCTCCGTGTCGAGCTCGAGCAGCACGGGCTGGACGGCCCGGACGACGAACGGCAGCGTCACGAACAGCAGCGCGAGCACCACCGACACCTTGGTGAAGGCGAGATTCACGCCGATAGGGCTGTCCGGCCCGTAGAACGCCAGCAGCGTGAGCCCGGCGACGATCGTGGGGAGCGCGAAGGGGAGGTCGATGAGCGAGTTCACGAACCCCTTGCCGGGAAACTCATCGCGCACGAGCACCCAGGCGATCAGGGTCCCCGCGACCGCGTTGACCAGCACCACGATCACCGAGGCGATCACGGTGAGCCGCAGCGCGGCGACGGCCTGGTCGTTGGTGACGGAGTTCCAGAACGAGTCGATGCCGCCGTCCAGCGACTTGAACACGACCGCCGCCAGCGGAATCAGGGCGACGATGCTGAGGTAGGCCATGGCGATGCCGCGGCCGAGAACGTCCCCCGGGTTGCGGAGGACCCTCGGCGCGCGGCTCGCCGGCGCCGCTGGAGGGGGAGCGGCGGCTGTGGCTTCGCTAGTCGGAGGCAGTGCTCTTCCCCTGGGACTGGAAGATCTCGGCGATCGTCCCCTGCTCCGGGTCGAAGAACTCGTCGTTCACGTTGTCCCAGCCGCCGAACTTCCCGATCTCGAACAGCCCGGGCGGGGTCGGGAAGTCGTCCCCGCCGGGCACCCCCTCGACGACCGGCCGGTAGCCCTTGCTGACGAAGATCTTCTGCGCCTCGGGCGTGTAGAGGAAGTCGACGAACGACTGCGCCGTCTGAGGTTTCTTCGACTCGTTGACGGTCGCGATCGGGTTCTCGATGAGGATCGTCTGGTCGGGAACGATGTAGTCGAGCTCCTCACCCTCCTGCTGCGCCAGGATCGCCTCGTTCTCGTAGCCGAGGAGCACGTCGCCCTTGCCGCTGGAGAAGGTTTGGAGCGACTCGCGCGCGCTCTTGTCGAGCACCGGCACGTGCTCGAACAGCTTCGCGATGTAGTCCCTGGCCTGCTCGGGTGACTTGCCCTGCTCCAGCTGCGCCCCGTAGGCCGCCATGATGTTCCACTTTGCGCCGCCGGAGGTGAACGGGTTCGGCTCGAGCACCTCGACGTCGTCCTTGATGAGGTCATCCCAGGTCCGGATGTTCTTCGGATTGCCCTTGCGGACCATGAACACCACGACCGAGTCGGTTACGAAGCCCTTGTGCTCGTTCTGGTTCCAGTCCTTGTCCACGAGTCCCGCGTCGACGAGCCTCGTGATGTCCGGCTCCAGCGAGAACTCCACGACATCGGCGGGCAGGCCGCCCTCGACGGCGCGGGACTGCTCGCCCGACGACGCATACGACTGGTCGAAGCCGACCCCCTTGCCCTCGGGGGTCTTGTTGAACGCGGGGATCAGCTCCTTGTACGCCTCCTCGGGAGTCGAATAGGCCACGAGCGTCAGGTTTCCCCCGCCGCCACCGTTGCTCGCCGACGACTCGTCGTCCGAGGTACCCCCGCAGCCCGCCACGAGCGCGGCTGGGAGGACCGCGATCGCGAGGGTCAGCGTGAGCACGCGAATCCGAATGCGATCCATTTTCCACCTTGTCAATCGACTTTGCAGGCGCGCCGGAAGGTACCACAAAGCCGACCAAGGAAGTGGGGATTCGGGCGGTCCGGTGCGGCCCCGCCCGCCTTACGCGTCCGTAACGGAAACAGGTCCCGCCTGGACCGTGGGAGAGGCAAGCGATCCAATTTGGAGCGATGAAGCGGACGATTATGGGCCTGATCACCTGCGCGGCCCTCCTGGGGGGCTGCGGCGACGACTCGGACGATCCGGGCGCCGCCGAAACCACCGAGCAGGCGGCCGCCGGCGCAGCCGAGTCTTCGCCCAGCGAGGCGGCTCCCGCCGCTCGCCGGCGCGGCCCCCTGCTGAAGCTTCGCGACTCGCAGCTGGGGGCCGTGCTGTTCGACGGCCGTAACCGCGCGCTCTACCTCTTCACGCGCGACTCGCGGAACCGCACCCGCTGCTACGGCGACTGCGCCCCCGCCTGGCCGCCGTTCCTGGCGAAGGGGGGACGGCCGCGTGCGGCCCGCGGCGTGAAGCAATCCCTACTCGGCACGATCCCCCGCCGGGGCGGCACGCGACAGGTCACCTACAAGGGACAGCCGCTCTACTTCTACATCC
>DATDLN010000032.1:0-2111 GCA_036519295.1 Thermoleophilaceae bacterium | reverse complement strand
GACAGGATCCTGGTCACACTGCCCAAGTTGAGCCAACTGGCTCTCCAGGCGTTCCGGACTCCGGAGGAGCACAAGTCGCTGCTGATATCGCCTGACGTCGCGAGTGCGAAAGGGCCGGGGCGCACCAGTGCTTCCCATGCGAAGGAGAAGCTCGCCGGTCAGCGAGCAGCAGGTTGAGTTCACTGCTGCTTCGCGCGGAGGCTGGCTTGTGAATCCCCGGGCCTCCAACGGCCGTGCCGAGCATGCGAAAAAGGGGCCTGGCCGGGCCCGGGACAGCGTCCTCAGTTTTTCAGCTGGGGCCGGGTTGCTCCTCGGTCGCAGGGACGTTATGAGCCGCCGGTGGGAGCCCTCCCGAGATGAGTCTGGCTTTCGCGCTCATGGCAGCAATCAACGGTTCCACGGGCTCCTGCGCCACACTGACCTACGGGCTCTACGGCACCAAGCCTCGCCGGCGTCAGTCCGGCGGCAGCAAAGATTCTCACTGCTCCGAGGCGGCGACTCAAGCCGCCAGAGACACTGACCTGTAAATAGCCGTCGCGGCCGGAATACGCGCGACGATTTTCATTCCGCAGAGGCGGCGGCGCGCCGCCAGGGACGCTGTCGGGTAAAGGGTTGAGGCGGACGGTGGGACGTCTTCGGTGCGGGCGGGTCGCCGCGGCGTGGGGGTTGGCCGCCGGGGCTGTCAGACCGCGGCGGCGAGTATCCGGTGGCGGTGGAGCTTGAGCAGGTTGTGGCTGGCGCCGAGCAGCCGCCACTCCGACCTGACGGCCGATCTTCCTCGACATAAGAAGCGGTCCAGCCGTCGGTTGAACTTCATCTGTCCGAAGAACGATTCGATCGTCTCCTGGCGTTTTCGGTAGAGCGCCTTGGCATGTTCGGTTGAGAGCACGCGGCGGATAAACGCGTAGAGCCCGCCGTCCCAACCGGGGCGGGCGTTCGTGCGCAGGCCGGAGTCGGGCGGGATCAGCACCCGGATGCCGCGGCAGACGACGTTGGCCGCTCCGGGCAGTCTGGAGCCATACACGGGTCACGCCGGGCACGTCCATGTGGACGGTGACCTCTTCGTCGATTAACAGAACGCCGGGCTGGCCGAACCACTCGCACCCTGGCTCCGCGGACTCACCGCTACCTCGGTAACGCCAGAGGCGTCGCCGCGTTCGTTCCGCCCGCACAAGGTCGACATCTCCCAGCGAGGGCACGGCCTCGCGGCGAGCCTTCAGAAGATGCGCGACGCAAGCGTGGGCGACGCGCGCTCGAGGCGTTCAGCCACTACTACGAGCGCCTTCTGCATCCGGCGCGGCCAGGTCCACGGGCTCGAGAATCGCGGCAGCGTCCACGCGAAGTTCCTCGCGATCGCCACCCCCGGCGCGTTCGGACCCGCCTACTTCCGCGACATCGCTCGGGGTCCTCGCCGCCGCGGCCGGCGGCACGCCCGATCTGGCCGCGATCGGCGAGGTGATGCGCCGCCACGGGCCGACACCCGCCTAACCGGTCGCGACCTGATAGTCCAACAAGCCGCCTCGACCGAGCCCCCAGAAGCGCCGCTCCTCCACGAAAGCGAGCGTCTCCGCGAAGGCCCCACTCGCTAGCGCAAGGGACGAGCCGGAGCGGTCGGTCGTCACGCTCGACGCGCTCCTGCATTGCCATGGCGGAGCGGCAGCCGAGTGAGGCTCGGCAAGGGCGCCGCCTAGTCGTCCAAGGCGTACATGTGCAGAGGGGCGAGGACGCGCTCGCAACCCAGACGAAAGCGCTAGCGCGCTGGGACGGGGGGCCTCGCGATGCCGCACTGCCGAGTCGCATGGAAGGGAGCAGTGGCGCTGGTGGCTACTTCGCTGCTCGCAGGCGAGGCCGTCGGGAAAAGGGAGCTTGAGTCGCGTGCGGCCGTGCGCCGGCGCGGTCGCTCGGGCGGGAGGATGCCCGCGTCGCCCGGTGTTAGGTCGCGGCGGCTATCCGGTGGTTGTGGAGCTTGAGCATGTTGTGGCTGGCGCCGAACAGCCGCCACTCCGAGCGGACGGCCGATCTTCCCCGTCGTAGGAAGCGGTCGAAGCGGCGGTTGAACTTCTTCTGTCCGAACACCGCCTCGACCGTCGCATGGCGCCTCCGGTAGAGCG
>DATDLN010000031.1:0-3468 GCA_036519295.1 Thermoleophilaceae bacterium | reverse complement strand
CCTACGGGCGCACCGGCTCGTGCCTCGGTCGCTTCGGCACGCTCGTCTCGTTCCTGCTCGACGCGCTGAACGCGGTCACCGGCAACCTCGACCGGCCCGGGGGCTCGGTCTTCGGCCGACCTCCCGTGGAGGTCGACCGGGTCGGCGAGCGGCTGGGGCTCGCCACCTACGGCAAGCGGCGGTCGCGCATCGGCGGTTTCCCGGACGTGATCGGCAACCTGCCGGCGTCGCTGCTCCCGCGGGAGATAGAGACGCCCGGCGATGGGCAGATCCGCGCGCTGTTCGTCTCCGCGGGCAACCCGGTGCTCTCGGTCCCGGACGGCGAAGCGCTCGAACGCTCACTCGGCTCGCTGGACCTGTGCGTCTCGCTCGACCTCTACGTCAACGAGACGAACCAGCACGCCGACTACGTGCTCCCGGCCACCACCTTCTACGAGCGAGAGGACGTGCCGCTCGCCTTCCTCGGCTTGTTCACCACCCCGTTCATCCAGGCCACAGATCCCGTCGTCGAGCCGCCGGGCGAGTGCCGCCAGGAGTGGGCAGTGATCGACGACATCGCACGGCGCATCGGGGTTGCTCCGTACAGCGACGCGCGCCTGCGCCTGCTGGCGAAGCTCGGCGTCCGTCCTGGGCCCGAGCGCGTCGTGGATCTGCTGCTGCGCACCGGACCGGGCGGCGACCTGTTCGGCCTCCGGCGCGGCGGACTCAGCCTGGCGAAGCTCCGTCGCCATCCCCACGGGCTTCTACTCGGCGAGCACATCGCCACCGGCGTGCTCAAGGATCGGCTGCACACGACGGCGAAGCGCCTGCGGCTGTGCCCGCCGGAGATCGCCGACGAGATCGAGCGGCTTGCCTCGGTGAACGGCGCCGACCCGCAATTTCCCCTGCGTCTGATCGGCATGCGTGAGCAGCGCTCCCACAACTCCTGGATGCACAACGCGCCGCTGCTGATGCGCGGCGGGCGCACGCACTTGCTCCGCGTGCACCCGGACGACGCCGCCCTCGCCGGGCTCGAGGACGGCGGCGACGCGAGGCTCGAGTCGAAGGACGGGGCGGTCACGGTGCCGGTGAAGGTGACCGACGAGATGACGCCGGGTACGGTGGCGCTGCCGCACGGCTGGGGCCACCGCGGCGGGTGGCGACTCGCCAACCAGCACGGCGGGGCGAACGTGAACCTGCTCGCCGGCGGCGCGCCCGAGGATCTCGAGCGGCTCGCCGGGATGGCCCACCTGAACGGGATCCCTGTGCGCATCAGCCCGGTACGCCTCTAGAGAGATTCGCTCCGCATCGGGGCAAGGACGAGCACCTTCGTGCCGAGGTCCGAGGTCTCGATCTCGAGCCTGCCCTCCATCAGCTCGGCGCGCTCCCGAATGCTCGCCAAGCCGAGGTGGCCGGGCTCGGACGCACCCAGAGGGTCTGCCTCCTGGAAGCCGCGACCGTTGTCGGTCACGCGCAGCTCGATGTTCGAGTCGACGGTGCGCAGCGAGATCGACACCGCCTGCGCGTCGGCATGGCGGCCGGCGTTCACGACCGCCTCCTGCGCGATCCGGAACAGGTCGCCGGCCATTTCGCCGGGTAGGTCCACCCGCTCGATGGCGGCCATCACCTCGAACCCGTAGCGCCGCCTCCAGGTCGGCATGCAGTGCTCGATGGCCGCGGCGAACGTGAGCTCCTGGTAGGCCCAGGGGCCGAGGTCGAGGATCTCGTCTCGCAGCGCCTGAACGTTCGCGGCGGCGAGCTCGCGGGCCTCCTCGATCAGGTCGCCGGCCTCCTCGCCGCGCCCGTGCTCTGCGGCCCCGCGGGCGGCCGACAGGATCATGTCGAGTCCGATCAGCTCCTGGACGGGGCCGTCGTGGATCGCCTCAGCCACCCTCCGGCGCACCTCGCCCTCCGCCTGGATGGTGCGGCGGGAGAGGCCGCGGGCGCGCATGCGCGAGGCCGACTCCGCGGTGCGGAGCGTCCCCACCACGAGGGCGGTGGCCACCGCGGAGACCACGAAGACGGCCTCGTAGAGAGCAAGCACGTTGCCGGTCACCGGCTCGTCGCCGCGCACCTGGGTGGTGATCACGAGCAGCGCCGACCCGCCCGCCGCCACGGCAAGCCCGCGCCGCTCGCCCTGGAAGTGCGCGTGCGAGGCGACCAGGAAGAGCGCCGCAACCCGGACCGCGCCCAGCGTCTCCGGAACGGCCGCCTCGAGGGCGGCGAGCAGCAGGAAGTCCACGGCGGGAACGATCGGGCTGAGCGCCGCGTCGGGGTTGCGCCTCGCAAGCAGCAGCACCCCGACGGACCAGGGGAGGAGCAGTCCCCCGAGCACGGCGGCCGCTCGACCCTCGTACGGGAAGCCGAGCACGATGACCGCGACCAGCGCCAGGAGCGTGACAGCCACCCGCGTCGCGGCGAACAGGAGGAGCGGGCGCGCCGACTCGATCGGAAGCCGTCGCAGCATCACGCGGCCGCCCGCGTCGGCCGTCGGCCGCGCAGCCGCAGAGCAACGAGCGCGGCCCCGGCACTGTCGATCGCCCAGTCGACCGGCGTCCCCGTGCGGCCCTCGACGAAGGCCTGGTGGAGCTCGTCAGTGGCCGCGTATCCGCTGGCGACCAGGAACGCGGCGAGAGCTGCGCGGCGTGGGTTCGTCATGGTCGCGAATGCACGCCACCACAGGAAGCAGAGCAGGGCGTACTCGGCGAAGTGCACGAGCTTGCGACCGATGAGATCGATCGCCCCGAGCCCGGAGTCGAGGCTCGGCTGTGCCGAGAGGAGGAAGATCACTCCCATCAGGAGGAGCGGTGGTAGCCAGGGATCGAGTCGCCGAAACCGCGACATTTTCGTACCTTAGAGTGAGTTCGTGCTCGTGATCACGACCAAGTCGCCCTATGCGGTGCGCGCGCTCGCCGAGCTCGCCCGCCGCGGCAACGCGACTCCCGTCCCGATCGGCGAGATCGCGAGGGCGCGCGACATTCCGGTGCAGTTTCTCGAGGGCCTCTTCGCGACGCTCCGCCGGGCGGGCATCCTCCAGTCCCAGCGGGGGGTGAAGGGCGGCTACCTGTTCGGTCGCGCCCCGAGCGACGTCACCGTGCTCGAGGTGGTGGAACTGCTCGAGGGCGAGCTGGGTGTGAACGCCTCGAGCTCCAGCCCGGTCTGGACGGAGGCGGTCGACGCCGTGAAGTCGGTCCTGGGCGGCACCACGATCGCGGAGGTGGCGGAGCGCGAGGCCCAGGAGGCCGGCGCGCCCATGTACTACATCTAGAAGCGGGCGCATGCTATAGCCAGATCTGGCTCTGTAGGCGGTTTCGACCGCTGGGGAACCGCTCAGGACCGCCGGGATAAGGGCGCGAACTGCACCGCACCTGCACCGCAGGGATTTCCTCTCCGTAGGGCGCACTCCCGCTATAGGAGTGCCGAACTTCCAGGGAGCGTCACCACTCGCCCACGAAACCGCGATTTAGAGCGGGACCGGGGCTCGACGTG
>DATDLN010000030.1:0-9590 GCA_036519295.1 Thermoleophilaceae bacterium | reverse complement strand
CTGGCGGCGCGGGCGATGGCGGGGGAGCTCGACTGGGACGAGGCGAGGCTGGAGTGCGAGCTTGCGGACTGGCACGACTGCGTGCGCGCCGAGGGCCTCGTGCCGGCAGCCGTCTCCGCGGAGGCGGCGTGATCCTGCGGCTCCGCGACCGCAAGCTCGAGCCGCGCGAGCCGCTGCTGATGGGCATCGTCAACGCCACGCCCGACTCCTTCTCCGACCGCCAGGCTGAGAAGGGGGTCGACGAAGTCGTGGAGCTCGCCCTCTCACAGGTCGCCGCTGGAGCGGCGCTGATCGACGTTGGTGGCGAGTCGGGCCGGACGGACACGGAGGCGGTACCGGTCGAAGAAGAGATCTCACGTGTGGTGCCTCTCGTCGAGCGGCTCTCCCCTGCGGGCGTGAGCGTTTCGGTCGATACCTGGCGCGCCCCCGTCGCACGGGCGGCGCTCGAAGCGGGAGCGTCGATGATCAACGACGTGAGCGGCCTCTCCGATCCAGAGGTCGCCGACGCCTGCGCACGCAGTGGAGCCGCGCTCGTGATCACACACACCCGCATCCCGCCGAAGACCAAGGGCTTTCCGTCCTATGCCGACGTCGTCGACGATGTGATCGCGCTCCTGCGTGAGCGCTCAGAGGAGGCCCGCGCTTGGGGAGTCTCCATCGAGCAGCTCGTCTTCGATCCAGGCATCGACCTGGCGAAGACGCCCGCCGAGTCCGTCGAGGTGCTGCGCCGCCTCGCCGAGCTGCGGGAGCTCGGCCGCCCGCTCCTGGTCGGCGTTTCGCGCAAGGACTTCGTCGGCGCGCTGACCGGCCGCTCGCCCGCCGGGCGCGGCGCCGGGACGCTCGCCGCTCTCGGCGCGGCCGTCGAGGGCGGAGCGGCGATCCTGCGAGTCCACGACGTGGCCGACGCCCGCGAGTACCTCGCCGTGCGAGCCGCCTTGAGCGGCGAAGCGCAAGTGGGGGAGGAGCTGCGACTCGACCCCGGGCTGAGACGGGAGGCGGTGTGAGGTCCTTCACCATCGCCCACCTGTCCGACCTCCATTGCGGTTCGCCGCACTTCGTGCCCAGCCTGCTTGACCGCGCGCTGGTAGAGGTCAACGAGCTGGCGCCCGACGTGGTGATCGTCTCGGGCGATCTGACCGGCGACGGTCTGCGCGGAGAGTTCCAGCAGGCGGCCGACTACCTGTCCCGAATCGCCTGCAACCGGATGATCGTGATTCCGGGGAACCACGACTCGCGCAACGTCGGCTACGTCCACTTCGAGGAGCTGTTCGGCGAGCGGAGGTCGGAGCTGCACCTTGACGGCGTCTCGATCGTGGCGGTCGACTCGACCGAGCCGGATCTCGACCACGGCGTCATCGGCCGCGGCCGCTACCCCTGGATCGAGGAGCGCTTCGGGGAGCACGACGCCTTCCTGCGCATCTTCGTGCTCCACCACCACCTGCTGCCGGTGCCCGGCACCGGAAGGGAGCGCAACGTGGTCCACGATGCCGGGGACACGCTCGAGTGCCTCCAGCGCGCGAGCGTGCACCTCGTGCTGTCGGGGCACAAGCACGTGCCGTACGCCTGGCGGCTCGAGAACGTGTTCGTTGTGAACGCCGGAACGGTCTCCACGACGCGTCTCCGTGGGAAGACGAAGCCCTGTTACAACCTGATCGAAGCGAGCCCGGAGCGGGTCACGATCTCCCGTAAGTACCCCTTCCACGAGCAGGACGCGATTCTCTCGTTCGACCCGCGGACCTACGAGTACGAGAAGGACCAGTCGCTGCTGGGCGAGACGGCGCACGGCTAGCTCGACCGTGGCGGTCATCGCCCTGATCGATGGCGAGCACCATCCCGCCGCCGTGCGGGACGCGCTCGAACGGCTGGAGCTGGCGGGCGTGGTCTTTTGCGGCGGTGAGGAGAAGCTCCGGGCCGGTTCGCTCGAACGGCACTACGGGCGGGCGGTCGAGACCGACCCCGAGCGCGCGTTGCGGCGGCTCGCACCGGCGGCGGAGGCCGTGGTGGACCTGGCCGACGAGCCCGTGGTGCCAGCCAGCGCGAGGCTGCGGCTGGCCGCCTTCGCGCTCCACCTCGGGCTGCGCTACGTGGCGCCGGGGATGCGGCTCGAGCCGCCGCGCTACAGGCCGGTGCCGTTCGACGGACCGAAGCTCGCCGTGATCGGGACGGGCAAGCGCACGGGCAAGACCGCGATCGCGGGGCATTGGGCCGGCCTGCTGCGCGAGCAGGGCGCGGATCCCGTGATCGTGTGCATGGGGCGCGGCGGCCCCGCGGAGCCGCGGCTGGCCGCGGCGGAGACGGACCTCCAGGATTTGCTGGCCATCGCGGAAGCCGGAGGCCATGCCGCCTCCGACTACCTGGAGGACGCGGTGCTCGCCGGCGTGCGCACGGTGGGCTGCCGGCGGGTCGGGGGAGGGCCGGCCGGGGAGCCGGCCGAGTCGAACGTGCCGGCGGGCGCCGCGCTGGCGGCCTCGCTCGACCCTGGAGTCATCGTGTTCGAAGGCTCGGGCGCCTGCATTCCGCCGGTGGAGGTCGACCGCACGGTCTGCCTGGTGGGCGCAGGGCCGCCGGAGCCGTTCGCGGACTACCGTCTCCTGCGCGGTGACCTCGTGCTCGCCGCCGAGGGGGCGGAGGCGCCGCCCGGCGCGCTGCCGTTCTCGCTTCGCAGCGAGGCGGCCGAGCCGCTTCCCGCCGATGCCCGAGTGGCGCTGTTCACGACGGGGGCGCCGGCCGTCGCGGGCGTTGAGCCGGTCGTCACGTCGGCCAATCTCGCCCGGCGCTCCGCCCTCGCCGCCGACCTCGAGCGGGCCGTGGCCGAGCGATGCGACGTCTACCTGACGGAGCTCAAGGGCGCGGCCGTCGACACGGTGGCCCTGCGTGCGCGCGCCGAGGGCGCGCGAGTGATCTTCGTCCGAAACCGACCGGAGGGCGTCGACGAGGCGCTCGTCAGTCTCTACCGCGATGTAGCTTGAGGGTCCATCACTCAACATCTTGCGGCCTGGATACGGCAGCTCCCCGGCGCCAGATCGCCACCCGCGATGCTCGCCGATGCTTCCAGCATCGACTGCGCTCGCGTGCGGCGCCTGGCATCCGCGGATCGACCGTCCCAGCCCACAACCTGTTTCGTGATGGACCCTGAAACGATCGTCGTCCACAAGGGCCACGGCCTGCCCTACTCGAAGGGCCTGATGGCCCAGTCTCTCCAGGCGAGCGGTCTCGCTCCGGAGCGCTCGTTCGAGCTCGCGCGCGAGATCGAGCGCCGGCTCGCGCTGCGCGGCGATCGCGAGGTCGGGGTCGAGGGGCTCGACCAGCTCTGCCTGGAGGTGCTTCGCGGCGAGGAGGGGGAGAGCGCGGTTCGCCGCTACAAGGGCTGGCGCCGGCTCGACCGGCTCGAGCGTCCCCTGGTGGTCCTGATCGGCGGGACCACGGGCGTCGGGAAGTCGACGCTGGCCACGATGCTCGCCGCCAGGCTGGGCATCACGCGCGTGATCGCGACCGACGTGATCCGTCAGGTCCTGAGGGCATTCTTCACGCATGAGGCCATGCCCAGCGTGCATTCCTCGGCTTTCGAGGCGGGGGGGCTCGAGGGCTACGAGGACCAGGCCGAGCGGGTGGGCACCGGCATCGCGGCGATCGTGGAGCGCGCCGCGAACGAGGGCAAGCCGGTCGTCGTGGAGGGCGTGCACGTCATGCCGGGCGCGCTGGATCCCGCGCTGCGCGAGCGATGCGTGCTGGCCGAGGCGATTCTCGTGGTGCGTGACGAGGAGCTCCACCGCGGCCATTTCTCCCATCGACCGGGCACCCGTCCGGCCGAGCGCTACCTGTCCGCCTTCGAGGAGATCCGCGCGCTCCAGGACCACCTGGCGGAGCGCGCCCGCGTCGCTAGCGTGGAAGTGATCGACAACGAGAACATCGACGCGGCGCTCGTCCAGCTCATGGAGTTGGTGCTCGACGCCGTCGAGGAGGTCACATGAAGCTGTTCATCGACACCGGATCGGTGGCCGAGGTCGAGGAGATCGCCGCCTGGGGCGTGCTCTCGGGCGCGACCACGAACCCGACCCTGCTGGCCAAAGAACCCGGCGATCCCGCCGAGATCATCGCCCGCATCTGCGAGCTGGTGGACGGGCCGGTATCCGCCGAGGTCGTATCCGACGAGACCGAGGGCATGGTCACCGAGGGGCGCGCCTTGGCCGGGCTCCACCGTCACGTCGTGGTGAAGGTACCGTTCTCCGAGGCGGGCCTGGCCGCCACCCGCGAGCTGGCCTCGGATGGCATAAGGGTCAACATGACGCTCGTCTTCTCGGCGGCGCAGGCGCTTCTGGCCGCGGAGGCGGGCGCCACGTATGTCTCCTGCTTCATGGGCAGGCTGGACGACATCGCCGTCGACGCCGGAGCCGTGCTCGAGGAGATCGTCGAGGCGCTCGGCCCGGATCGGGAGGCCCAGGTCCTTGCTGCCTCGCTGCGCCATCCGATGCACGCGGTTACCGCCGCCCGGCTCGGCTGCGAGGTCGCCACCGCGCCCGGCAAGGTGCTTCGGGCCATGCTCGCCCACCCGCTCACCGACCAGGGCATCGAGCGCTTCGCCGCCGACTGGAGGAGCCGGCCCGAGTTCGGCGAGTGGCTCCAGGGACTCGTGGCGCAGGGAGCGGCGACGGCCGGCACCAGATGACTGATCCCGAATCGCCCCTCCGGATGACGCCCGCGGAGCCACGCGGATCCGGAATCAATCATCTAGGGTCTGGCGCCGCCGTGTCGGTGATCCAGCGCAAACAGCTAGAGGACAGTCCGCTCGCGGATCTCCACGCGATCGCGTCCGAGCTCGGCCTCGAGGGGTTCCGCACCATGCGCAGGGGCGACCTGATCGGCGCCATCCTCAGGGCTCAGGGAGCAGGGGACGATGTCGAGGCCGCGGGCGCGGTCGAGGAGCCCGAGCCGGACGAGGTGCCGGCGGAGGAGGCGCTCGAGCGACCCGCCGGCGCGGCGGAGGCGGCTGCGCCGGGAGAGGAGAGGCCGGAGGCGACGGCGGAAGAGGAGCAGGAGGCCGCCGCGCAGACCGAGGACACTGCGGTCGAGTCCGAGGAAGCGGAGCCCGCGCGGGAAGAGCCCGAGGCCGAGGAGGCCGAGCCCGAACAGGCCGAGCGGGAGGACGCCCAGCGCGAGGAGCTCGAGCGCGAGGAGCCCGAGACTCCCGAGGCCACCGCCACCGGCGTGCTCGACATACTCGCCAACGGCAGCGGGTTCGTCCGCGTTGACGCCGGAGGGCAGTCGCGCGACGACGTCTACGTGGCGCCCGCCCAGATCCGACGCTGCGAGCTGCGCGCCGGCGACGAGGTGAGCGGCCCGGTGCGGCCGCCGCGGCGCAACGAGCGCCATCCCTCGCTGGTCCGGGTGGAGACCGTGAACGGCGCCGACGCCGAGCCGCCCGAGCAGCGCCCCTGGCTCGGCGACCTGACGCCGGTGTTCCCCTCCGCGCGACTGCCCGCCCCCTCCGCCTTCAAGGCGGCGCCGTTCGGCCGGGGCTCGCGCGTGCTGATCGCAGGCCCACCGGGCGCGGGCGCCACCTCGCTCCTGCGCGAGATCGCCACGGAGCTCGGCAGGCTGGAGGACACGGCTCTGGAGGTCATTCTCGTCGGCGTGCGGCCGGAGGAGGTGACCGAGTGGCGGCGGCTCGAGGACCTCGATGTCGTCGGCGGCAGCTTCGAGCGCTCACCCGAAACCCAGGCGCAGGCCGCCGAGCTGGCCGTGGAGCGGGCCAAACGCCGGGTCGAGCGCGGCGGCCACACAGCGCTCCTCGTCGACTCGCTCGACGCTCTGCCCGCGGCTGCTCAGCGACGCGTCTTCGGCGCCGCCCGGGCGACCGAGGACGGCGGCGCGCTGACGGTGGTCGCCACCGGTGGCCCGGGCTCCCACGCGCTGCGCTGGGCGACCACCCGAATCGTGCTGGAGCCGGGCGGCAAGGTCTCCCGCTCCGAGTCCGGGACCCTGGGCGCGGACCGGCTGTCCTGAGCGCTACTTCACCTCGAGCGTCTGCGCCATCGTCGTCGGGTGCACCATGCAGACGAGCCTGTACGTGCCCTTGACCTGCGGCGTGAAGCTGTACGTGCCCCCCAGCTGTCCCACGTAGTACGACGAGAACCCGCGTGGGCCGTTGGCAACCGAGACGCTGTGGGGCCGTGTGTTGCCGAAGCTCCAGGTCACGGTCTCGCCGACCTTTGCGGTGATCTTGCCGGGCCGGAAGAAGTCGTCGCCGACCTCGAGCGGGTTGCCGTCGAAGGTCGTGAAGACGCCGCGGGGCTTCGCGAGCTGCGGCACCTTCAGGTCGTGGTTCGGCGTATGGTCGAACCGCTTCGGCCTATTGAGATCGACGAGATCGTCGGGCATCCGTTCGCACGGCCCGACGCTGTTGTCACGCACGATTCCGAGCACCCAGAAGCCCATGGCTGCGACGTGCAGGTTGTGGTTGTCGTGGACCGCGACGCGGCGCAGGACCTCGCCCTCGTGGATGGGAACGCCAGTTGCGGTGGCGAACGTGCCATTGCCGATCGGGCCTGGCTCGTGCAGGACCGGGCGGATCGTGTTGTAGATGTGGTTGGGCAGGCCGTAGTAGGCGCGCGCCTTGAAGATCCGCTCCCCGCAGGTGCGGTTCTCGAGCACGTGGTACCTCGCGCCGCCGTGTTGGTGGGAGGCGCCTAGCATGATGTGCCCGTTGAACCCCGCCGGCACGGTCCACTCCGACTTGTCCACGAAGTTCGATCCGGGCGGGCCGCCGCCGGGCACGTCGTAGGAGAGGCCGGTCGGCAGGTAGCTGCAGTTGCCCAGGATCATGGGCAGCACCGATTTGCGCTTCTCCGTCGTATAGCCGATGCGCGTACGGATGTAGAAGTCCTTGGGCCGCTTGTAGTGATTCATCACCATGGCGGTCAGGCGCCAGGTAGGCGCCGAGCCGTCCGGCATCCGGTTGTTGACCCCGTACCGCCGCCGCTGGAACGCCGGTACTTCCGTCCGGAAGCGCCCCAACGGGTGCTCCTCGCCGCGCCCGCCGATGAAGCCGGCGCCGTGCGCGCAACCACCGGGCCCATCGTCGACATGACCCGGAGCGAAGTAGAGGAAGTGATGGACCATCATTCGGCTCATCGGGAGCGGCTTGGCGTCCGGATCCTTGCTGTCGACGAGCGCCATCTCTTTCCACCAGGTGATGTAGCCGGGCTCGGCCGGAGCCTCGCGGCCGTTGGGCCGCAGCGTGAGCCGATGCGTGTCGTGCACGTAGGGCAGCGAGTGGATCTTCGGCGAGTAGAGGGTGAGCACCCGCTCCCTTGCGTTCGCCGCAGGCGCGGCCAGCGCGAACCCCACGAAGACCATCGCGACGCCGGCGGCAAGCCTCCTGTTCACCACTACCTCCCCCAGGTTCTTGCAGAACGGCTGCGAGAAGCTTAGCGCCGATAGGCCACCCGGCGCCACGAGGGCTCGGGCGAGAGCTCGATCAACTCGAAGTTTCGGTCGGGCTGGGCGTAGCCGAAGGAATGGCTGGCCTCGTCGAAGACCAGCTCGAGCTCGCCCTCCATCACGCGCTGGTCAAGCCACGCGCCGCGAAATACCAGCCGGCGGATCCAGTGCACGAGCGAGCGGTCGGACGGTCCGTTGAGCTCGCTCCAGCTGTCGTTGATGTGCTGGCCGAGCTCCGACTGCGGCTCGGTCACCTCGCCGTTCACGGCGAGGTTCACAAGGTCCTCGCGCTCCTCGTCGCACAGGGGACCGGCCACGAAGCCCAGCTTCGCGGCGGCCTGCTCGACGCGCTCGGTGAAGTCTCGCTCGTTGAACGTGAAGCGAAGCTCGCCGTACTCGAGCACGTAGTCGGAGCCGGACTCGTAGTTGCCGCGTCGGGCCGTGTCCATGAGGTCGGGCCCGGCAGGTCGCGACCGGGCGTCGCCATCCTACGGCGGATTCCTGCCGCGGTTCATCCGCTGCAATCGAGGTTGCATCCGTGGCGGCGAATCTTCCGCCGCGCCGCCTTCGCCGAGCGTGGAGCAAAAGCGCCTCGTGCTGCTGGTGGAGGACGACGAAGCCACCGGCGCCTCGCCGGGCAGGCCGCAGCTGGAGGGGCGGCGCCCGCCGCGCGCTCCGCGCCGAGCGCGTCGCCGAGAGCAGGGTCGAGGTCTACGGAGCGGCCGGGCCTCGCTTGGGTAGCAGCGCATGACCGTCGACCACCGCGGCGGCGATGTCGACCAGCTTGCGGTTGGCGGCGCGCGCGTGGTCACGAAGCATCTCGAACGCGGTCACCTCGTCCACCGAGTGGCGTTCCATGAGGATGCCCTTGGCCCGCTCGGTGATGGCCCGGCGCCCGAAGGCCCCTTCCAGGTCGTGGTACTCGGTGAAGCGGCGCAGGACGATGTCGATCGAGCTCTGCCAGTCCTGGGGGTCGGAGTCGGTGATGTAGGCGAAGATGCCGCGCTTCGACGCTTCCTTGACAAAGTCGGGGTCGGGCGCGTGGATAAGGACGATCACCGGGCAGGCGGACTCCTGCACGATCTTCTCGATCAGCGTGAGGGCGTGCTCGGAGCTCTCTCCCAACCCGACCAGCGCGACGTCCGGTCGCTCCCGGGCGGTCACGGGTCCGACGTCGTCGACCTCGATCTCGCGGGCGAGCACCTCGTGCCCGAGCGAGGCGACGATCGGCGCCACGAGGGCCAGCCGATCCTTTCGCTCGTTCGCGATCAGCACGCGCAGATGCTCGGTCTCGCGATAGCTCATCGTGACTCGGGAGGACCGAAGTCTAGCCACGGCCCCCACTGCAGTGCTGGCCCGTCGTGGTACGTGGTGGCGGGTCCCGAGCCGCACTTTCGCTGGCCACGTCGATGCAACTCATCTTGACCTCGGTAGGTTGGTGCTACATCGCCTCGCCAACCGTGGTTAGGCCAGGAACGCCCCGGCGAACTCGGCCGGGTACCGGAACAGGAAGCCGTGGCCGGCGTCGGGATAGATCTTCAGCTGCGCGTCGGGCAGCCGGCCGGCGAGCAGGTGCGTGTTCCTGGTCGGGCTCATGCGGTCGTTGTCGCCGTTGGCGACGAGCACGGACTGGGTGATGCCGGCGAGCCGGTTGAGCTTGCTGGAGTCGGGATGACCCAAGAGCGAAGGGCATCCCGATGCTTCGGATCCGGGGGAAGCGATGGCGCCGACCGAACCTGATGGTGGGCCGCTGCTGGTCCCGCGGGCAGGTGGCCGGGCATCGCGTGCTCGATCCCTTCAGCACGACAGCACTTGCAGGCGGGGTGGTGCCGGGCCTATTGCTCCGCGGCCGGGGCGAGATTCTCGCTCGCAGTTCTTCTTCCGGGTGTGGACGAGCAGCGGCTGATCCTGGTTGTGGAGGACGACGAGGCCACGCGCGCCTTCCTGCTCGACAACCTGGCGGCCGACGGGTTTCGGGTGGCGGGGGCGAGCGGCGTGGGAGAGGGGTTGCGCGCGATCGAGGTCCGTCAGCCGAGCCTCGTGGTGCTCGACCTCGTGTTCGAAGGGGGCAGCGGGCTCGACCTGCTGGATCGCGTGCGGGCCGCCGACGGCCTGGCCTCGCGCCTTGACCCGGACCTGCCTGTGGTCGT
>DATDLN010000029.1:0-10305 GCA_036519295.1 Thermoleophilaceae bacterium | reverse complement strand
CGCGGGCCCGCGCCTCGATCCGCGCATCCACTTCGGCGTCGGGCCGGTCCGGGTTGCGCAGGTAGGCGAACAGGCGGTCGTTGCCGTATTCGTCAGGCTCGCCCAGCGGCTCGCCCGCCACGGGCAGGATGCCCTTGCCCTCCTTGCCGGTCGACTCGGCAATGAGCTGCTCGACCCAGAGGCCGAAGCTCGATATCGGATCGGAGACGACGAAAGTGGCCTTGTCGCGTCCGAGCAGCGCCAGCTGGCCCATGGCCACGCCCAGCCAGAGGCCGGAATTGCCTACGCCGGTCTCGAAGCCCGTGCAGTTCTGCTCCGCGACCTGGGCGCGGTGGAGCATTGCCTCGATGTTCACCCCGGCCAACGCAGCCGGCACGAGGCCGAAGTACGAGAGGACGGAGTAGCGGCCCCCGATCTCGGGGTCGTTCTCGAACACGTGCCGGAAGCCGCGCTCGTGCGCCAGATCGACGAGCGGGCTGCCGGGGTCGGTGACCGCTACGAAGCGGCTGCCGTCGCGTCCGGCCCGCTCGAAGAAGTAGCGCATGTGCGAGAGCGTCTCGACGGTTCCGCCGGACTTGGACGACACGATGAAGAGCGTCTTGTCGAGATCCACCGCGCGCTCGACCTCGAGCACCGCGCCGGGGTCGGTCGAGTCGAGCACGTGCAGACGCATCCCGCCGGGGATCTCGCCGTAGCTCTGGCGGATCACCTCGGGGCCGAGGCTCGAGCCCCCCATGCCGAGCAGCACCGCGTACTCGAGGCCGTCGGCCCGGGCCCGGTCGGCGAACTCGCGCAGCTCGCCGGCGTGCTCCATCATCTTCTCGCTGATCGTGAGCCACCCGAGGCGATCGCCGATCTCGGGCACCCCCGGCCCGCCCCAGAGCGACTCGTCCTTCTGCCAGACCCGCTTTGCGACGCCCTCCGCCTCGGCCTGCTTCATGCGCTCGACCAGCGGCCGCTCGAGATCGTCGGGGATCGAGGAGCGGATCGTGGGCGGCCGGCCGGTGACGATCCCCTCGCGGGTGGACTCGATGCTTTGGACGAGCGCGTCGTACGGCGCGATGAACTTGTCGATCCCCTCGCGCAGGAGCGTGTCGGTCACGTCCGACACGTCGATACCGGCGTCCGCGAGGGCCTCGAGCTCGGCGCTCGGGTCCTGCTCGGCCGTCCCGGGCGTGACCTCGAGCTGCTCCGCGCAGGCGTGCAACGTGGGCATGGGCATCGTGTTGACCGTGTCCGGGCCGATCAGGGTCTCGACGTACTTCGTCTCGGGATACTGGGGGTCCTTCACGCCCGTGGACGCCCACAGCGGGCGCTGGACGGGGCACCCCGCGTCCCGGAGTGCGGCGAAGCGCTCGCCGCGGAAGACGTCCTTGAAGCGCCCGTAGGCGTCGCGCGCGTTGGCCACCGCCGCCGTGCCGCGCAGGTCGTTCCTGCCGAGGGCATCGAGGCGCTTGTCCACCTCCGTGTCCACGCGGGAGACGAAGAAGCTCGCCACCGAACGCACGTCGAGCGAGCTGCCCTCCGCGTGGCGGCGCTCCATGGCGCGGATGTAGGCCTCCATCACGCGCTCGTAGGCCTCGACCGCGAACAGCAGCGTGATGTTGATGTTGATGCCCTCGTAGAGGGACTCCTCGATCGCCGGCACACCCTCGTCGGTTCCGGGGATCTTGATCATCAGATTGGGGCGGTCGACGCGCTTCCAGAAGTCGCGCGCCTGCCGCATCGTCTCCTCGGTGTCGTGCGCCGCGGCCGGCCCGACCTCGAGTGAGACGAAGCCGTCGCCCCCGCCGGCCTCCTCCCACAGCGGCCGGAAGACGTCGCACGCGAGCTGCACGTCCTTGATCGCGATCTCCTCGTAGATGCCCTCGGAGTCGACTCCGGCCCGGGCGAGCTCCTCGATCTGGTCGTCGTAGTCCGTCGAGCCGAGGATCGCCTTCTCGAAGATGGCCGGGTTCGAGGTCACCCCGCGCAGGGAGTCCTCGCGGATCAGCCGCTCGAGCTCGCCGCTCGTGATGAGGGTTCGCCGGATCTGATCCAGCCAGATGCTCGTCCCGGCGGCCGTGAGCGCCGCGAGCCGTTCGTTCACCGTTGCGCCGACGCTCATGTTTGCTCCTCTCAGGTTGTCCTTGCCGCGAGCCTCTCGACCACCGCCTTGCCGCGCTCCGCGACGCGTTCGGGCGTGAAGCCAAAATGCTCGTACAGATCGGTGTGCGGGGCCGAGGCCCCGAAGGTGGTCATGCCGATGGCCTCGCCGTCGTCGGTCGTCCATGTCGTCCATCCGAGCTCCGACGCCGCCTCGACCGAGACGCGAGCCCGCACAGACGGCGGCAGCACGCCGTCGCGGTAGCTCTGGTCCTGCTCGGCGAAGCGATCGAGGCAGGGTGCAGAGACCACTCGGGTGGCGATTCCGTCGGCCTCCAGAAGATCGGCCGCGGCGGTGCAAATGTGCACCTCAGAGCCGGTGCCGATCAGGATCAAATCGGGCTCGTCCTTGTAGGACTCGCGCAGGACATAGGCGCCGCGGTGGATGGCGTCGGCCGGGACGGCGCTCGGGTTCCAGACGGGCAGGCCCTGGCGGCTCAGTATCAACGCCACCGGCGTCTCCTCGGACTCCAGCGCGAAGCGCCAGCCGAGCGCGGTCTCGTTGCCGCCGGCGGGCCGCACCGCGTAGGTGTTGGGGGTGGCTCGCAGGAGCGCGAGCTGCTCGATCGGCTGGTGCGTGGGGCCGTCCTCGCCCAGCCCGATCGAGTCGTGCGTGTAGACGAAGATCGACGGCAGGCGCATGAGCGCCGCGAGGCGAACGGCGGGCTTCATGTAGTCGACAAAGTTGAAGAAGGTCGAGCTGAACGCCCTCAGCCCGTGGAGGTTGAGACCGTTGACGATCGCGCCCATGCCGTGTTCGCGGACGCCGTAATGGACGTTGCGGCCGGAGTAGTCGCCCCTCTCGACGGAGCCGCCGTCCTCGATCTCGGTGAGCGTGGAGGGCTCGAGATCCGCGGAGCCGCTCACCAGCTGCGGCACACGCGCCGCGGCCCACTGGATCACCTTCTGGGATGCCTTGCGGGTGGCGATCATGCCGTCCTCGGGCCGGAACTTCGGCACCTCGCGATCCCAGCCATCCGGCAGCCGTCGCTCCATGACGAGGGCGAGCTCCTCGTACGCGTCCTGCTCCGCCGCGCGGTATGCGTCGAGCCGCTCGGTCCAGTCCGCCACCAGCTCCTTCCCGCGGGGGATCGTCTCCCGGAAGCGGGCGAGTACCTCGTCGGGCACGAGGAAGTGCGCGTCCGGATCCCAGCCGTAGCCCTCCTTGGTCAGCGCCACCTCCTCCTCCCCCAGAGGCGAGCCGTGCGCCTTGTAGCTGTCCTGCTTGTGCGGCGAGCCATAGCCGATATGCGAGCGGACGATGACGAGCGAGGGTCGGTCGGCCACGTCCTGCGCCGCCTCGGCTGCACCCGCCAGCCGATCGAGGGACAGGTCCTCTCCCACGTCCTGTACGTGCCAGCCGTAGGCCTCGAACCGCTTCCCCACATCCTCGCTGAACGCCATCGCGGTCTCGCCGGCGAGCTGGATGTGGTTGCTGTCGTAGAAGACGGTCAGCTTGCCGAGGCCCAGATGGCCGGCGAGCGAGCACGCCTCCGAGCCGACGCCCTCCTGCATGTCCCCGTCGCTCGCGATCACGTAGGTGCGGTGATCGACGATCTCGTGGCCGGGCCGGTTGAAGCGGGCGGCGAGCATGGCCTCGGCCAGCGCCAGGCCGACGGACATTCCAAGGCCCTGGCCGAGCGGGCCGGTGGTGGCCTCGATGCCGGCCGCGTGGCCGTACTCTGGGTGGCCGGCGGTCGGGCTGCCGAGCTGTCGAAAGTTCTTGAGGTCGTCGAGCGTGAGCCCGTAACCGGTGAGGTAGAGCACCGAGTACAGCAGCATCGACGCGTGGCCCGCGGAGAGGACGAAGCGATCGCGATCGAACCAGTCCGGCTGCTCCGGGCTGTGGCGCATGACGCGCGTATAGAGCACGTAGGCCAGCGGCGCGAGAGCCATCGGCGCGCCCGGGTGCCCGGACTTGGCCTTCTCCACCGCGTCCATCGAGAGCGTGCGGATGGTGTTGACGCAGAGCTCGTCGAGCTGGGTGGACGTGGCGGCCGTGGTCATTCGACTCCCTCGCTTCCCGTGGTCATCGCCTGCCCAGTATCGCGCCGCGAGCCTGTGGGCGCGCCCCGGGGCCCGTTCTGGATCTCCTGCGCGGCCAGCACGCCCGCACCGATCACCCCTGCGTCCGCGCCGCCGCGCGACAGCGAGACCTCGGTTCGGCGCCACAGCGCGGGCAGCGCCCGGGCCGAGGCCTCCTGGACGGCGCGCTGGAAGTAGAGGTGGCTGGCGCGCGAGAGTCCGCCTCCGATCACCAGGTGCTCGGGCTGGAAGACGTTCACGTAGCCGGCGATGCCGACCCCGAGCATGCGGGCGAAGCGGTCGAAGACGAGCAGAGCGTCGGGGTCGCCCTCCTCGGCCGCGGTCACCAGCTCGCGGCCGGAGACCTTCCCGTCCTCCCCCAGCGCGCGCGAGAGCCGGCTGCCCGGCTTGTCCTCCGCGAGCTCCGTCGCGTCGCGCTCTAGCGCCTGGCCCGAGCAGTATGCCTCGAGACACCCGCTGTTCGGGCAGTTGCCGGGACAGTGCGGGCCGTCGGCGTTGACCGAGAAGTGCCCCAGCTCCGCCCCCAGCCCATGGGCGCCCCGGAAGATGCGGCCGCTGACGATCACCCCGCCGCCGACGCCGGTGCCGAGCGTGAGCATCACCAGGTTGTCGCACGGCACCAGCTGCGCCTCGGCGAGCGCGGCGCAGTTCGCATCGTTGTCCACAAACACCGGGACGCCGAAGCGCCGCCCCAGCTCCGCCCGCAGCGGCACGCCGGTGAGCGGGATGTTGACGCTCGTCTCGACCGTGCCGGTCGTGTACTCGATCTGCGACGGCACGCCCACGCCGATCGCGGCCGGCCTTCCGGCCGCCGAGATCACCTCGTTGACCGTCGCTTCGAGCCCGTCGAGCAGTTCGGCCGTGCTGTTCAGCCGTGTCGGGTGCTCGAGGCGGTTGCGCGCACCAGCGGCCTGCACGGCCCCGACGGCGATCTTGGTCCCGCCCACGTCCACGCCGAGCACCATTCCGTCATCGGCCACGGAGCATTCCTATCCTCGGGCCGGCGGCCGTGCAAGCTCGTTCACCAGACCGCCATCTCCCGGTCGGGGATCAGGACGGCTCCGCGGTCGATCATCAGGCGGGGTCCTCACCGCCGAGCTTCACGTCGAGGGCGCCCGCAGGGGGATCCGTCCCAGGGGCGTAGTCGCGCATCCACAGCTGGCCCGTATCCGGGAACTCGTTGATGTCCGGCGCCCGCATGGTGCTGACGATCAGCACTCGCGCGGTCACGTCCGCGTCGTTCCGCAGCTCGTGGGCTCCGCGGCGGCCGGCCGGACAGGCCACGACCTCCCCGCGAACCAGCGGCCGCTCGCCGTCGAGCGGCCGCAGCGTCGGCTCGCCGTCCAGGACGACTATCAGCTCCTCGTTCGCGAAATGGGCGTGCAGCTGGAACGTGGCGGCGCCGGGCGGGAGCTCGAACAGGGACGCGCCCAAGCGCTCGGCTCCCGCCTGCCGCCCGAGCCGCGCTCGCCGCCAGCGGAACCGTCCGTCGTCGCGCTCGGCATCGAATTCGGGCTCGAAGACGTTCGCCACGAGTCCGAGTGTGGCAGCCCCGCGAGCCGGGGGCGGCCCTCAGGCCCTCTCGTCGCCGTGCGGCTCGAAGCGCTGTCAACGGCTCCCTCGCAAGCAGCCTCCCGACGGTGTAGCTTCGTCAGACCATGCGAGGTGGGATCGATCTCGGCGGCACCAAGATCCAGGCCGTCGTCGTGGACGACGCCGGCGCCGTGCAGGGTCAGGAGCGCGTCCCCACTCCGACGTCCGGCGGGCCACCGGACGTGGCCGAGGCGATGGCCGACGCCCTGCGCACGGCCGCCGGGCAGGCGGGCGTGGACAGCGCGGAGCTGGCGGGCGTGGGAGTCGGCTCGCCCGGGATCGTCGACACTCGCAAGGGCATCGTCACGAGCGCGCGCAACCTGCCCGACTGGGAGGACTCGTTCCCGCTCGCCGGCGCGCTCGCGGACTCCCTGGGTACGCGCGTCAAGATCGAGAACGACGTTCAGGTGGCCACCGACGCCGAGTTCAAGCTCGGCGCGGGCCGGCCTTACCGCTCGCTCCTGGGCGTCTTCTGGGGCACCGGCGTCGGCGGCGGGATCATCCTCAAGGGCAAGCCCTGGGTGGGGCGCGGCGGCGCCGGCGAGATAGGACACATCGTGGTCAAGGTGAACGGCAGGCGCTGTCCCTGCGGACGGCGTGGGTGCATGGAGGCATACGCGGGCCGCAAGGCGCTCGAGGAGCACGCCCGAAAGCAGGTGGAGAAGGGCGCGAAGACCGACCTCTTCAAGATCATGGAGAAGCGCGGCCGCGACCGCCTCACCAGCGGCGTCTGGGCGCGCGCGCTCGACCACGACGACAAGCTGGCGCACAAGCTCCTGGACGAGGCCGTCGAGGCGGTCGGGGCCGGCGTCGCCTCCGCGTTGAACGTGCTCGACGTGGAGGCGGTGATCATCGGGGGCGGGCTCGGCCTACGCCTCGGCGAGCCGTACTGCCGGCGCATCGAGAAGGCGATGATGCCGCACCTGTTCGCGAGCGACGACCCGCCGGCCGTCCACCTGGCCGAGCTCGGCGACCTCGGCGGCGCCATAGGCGCCTCGCTATTGATAAGCCCGAAGGCGACGGCGCCCGTTCAGACCGCCGCTTCCGGATAGGGAAAGCCCAGCGGACGAGCGGCGTCGCGGTCCAGGTGGCGCCGAAGACCGGCGTCGCAGATGGCGTAGCCCCAGTTGACGAGCCGCTCCTGCAGCGTCCCGTCGAGCGCGTCGAGCCGGGTCGGGACGTCGGCGAGCAGCATGGTCCTCTCCTGCGGCGCCGGCAGCGGATCGTCCGCGTCGTAGTCGGCCAGGTGGCTCCGGATCCCCAGGTACACACCGTCCCGGTCGCCGCGGCGAAGGCTCTCGATCGTCTGGCCCTTGCGCAGCGCGCGCACCTGGCTGTCGATCACCCGCAGCACACGGACGAAGTGCTGCGGCCAGTCGCGGTCGGGCCGGGGATCGGGCGTCAGCTGTCCTCCGGCATCCGAGACGATGACCGTCCGGCAGCGCTTCCACACCGTCTCGAGGCCGAGGTTGTCGTACACACCGCCGTCCGAGAGCACCATCTCGTCGCGGTGCTCGGGCAGGGCGAGATCGCTCGACGGCTCGGTGACCCACTCGGCGCCCTCGAGCCTCAGCCGGTACGGCGACAGCACCGGGGGGAATGCGGAGGAGCACGCGACCGCCACGGCGAGCTGGATCTCCGGGCGCTCGACCCGCCCCACGCGCCAGTCGGCGACCTGTTCGCGCTCGAAGCGCAATAACGCGCCGGATCCGACGTTGGTCGCGTTGATGATGAAGCGCGGCTGCTCCGGCAGATCCTGGAGGGTGTGCCTCCCGAAGAGGTGGCGGCGGTAGGCCGCGGCCACGCGTTCCGCGATCGTCTCGGGCGTCACGAGGCCGGCGAGCACCGCCCCCAAGTCGATGCCGTGCCTGGCGAGCCGTCGGACGGGCGCCACCACCCGGTCCTCGAACCGTCGGCCCACCCCGCGCTCGTCGAACTCGACCTCGTCCCAGGCGAGCCCGAGCACCGCCGAGGTGATCGAACCGCCGGAGACGCTGGAGATGCGGTCGAGGCGCGGCAGCCAGCCGGCCTCGTTGAGCCGCCACAGGACTCCCAGGTGGAAGAGCATGGCGCGGTATCCACCGCCGGAGAGGCAGAGGCCGATCGCGCGTGCCGGCGGGAGGTCGTCGTCCGGAGGGATGCGGCGAACCGGGGACAGCAGCTGTTTGTCGCCCGCGCTCAGCCGAACGGCTCCCAGGGGCGCTCCGCGCGCGGGACCACGACCTCGATGCAGGCTCGCTTCTCGTCGACGCTGTCGCCGCGCCGCGTGGCCCACTGCCGCAGCGAGCGCATCCACGGCGGCGAGCCGGCGGGCAGGTCGAACTCGGGGATCGGCGCCCGATCCTCCGAAACGAGGTCCTCGCCGTAGGGGACGAGCTCGCGCTCCTCATCGCGCTCTGACAGCTCGGCATCGAGGCGCTCGAGCGCGCCGTTCCACTGCTCGAGCAGCCGCCGGGTGGCCTCGCGCCGGCGCTCCTGGCTGCCGTGTGACGACGCCTCCGGCATGGTCGGATGCGTGAGGTGCTCGACCGCGAGCTCTCCGGCGCGCGCCGGGTTCGCCTGGGCCCAGCGGTCGAAGGCGTCGTGCGCCAGATGCCCGAACGCCACCACGGCCTGGACACGGCCATCGTCGCCGAGGACGGCATCGAGCCAGCGTCCTCGGTAGTCGATGATCGGCGGTGAGCCGGCATGGCGCTCGCCGCCGCTCTGGCCGAACACCGAGTACAGGAAGGCGTTGATCATCACGTACGAGCGCTCGATTCCGAGCTTGCGCAGGAATCCCTGCACGCGCTGACCGGCCTCGCCCACGAGGATGCGGCGGGCTATGCACTCGTGCTGACCGGGATCCTGGCCGAGCACCAGCACGAGCGCGCTGTGGTCGAGCCGCCCGCGGTGGAATACGGGCCCCCACTCGATGCGGAAGTCGGCTGGCGGGTAGGCCTCCGCGCCCGGATAGTCGGCCGCGAGGCCCGCAAACGGGCGTCGCACCGGACCGGGATCGAACCGCTGCGTCAGCGCTCCTCCTCCCGCTGGTCCTCCGAGTCGCCCTCCTCGTCCCCGCGCCGCTCGGCCTCCTCGCGCATCTGCTCCTCGACGAACTCGTGCGGGCTCCTGGGCGACGGTCGCTCCCCGGGCTCCCCGCGGGCGATTTCCTCGATCCTCCGGCGGAGGTCCCGGGCGCGCCGCTCGCGCTCCTGCCGCTCCTCGCGATCCTCCACCCGCTACCGCCTCGAGGCCTCGATCACAGCGCGGTACTGGTCCCGCCAGGAGTCGGCCTTGGAGGCCGCCGATTCGGCCGTGTCCCTGCCCGCCCGGACCGCCGCCCTCAGCGAGCTGTCGCTCTTCGGCAGACCCTTGTCGACGCCCGGATGATCGGTCTGGGAGTCGATGAAGGTCCGCAGGCTTCCGTGCTTCGCGACGTCGAACACGCCGAGGTCACGGTACTCCTTGCGTGCGCCGAACCAGACCTGCTGCCACCAGTGATCCCCCTTGGGATCGTGCCAGGACAGATAACCGCCTCTCAGCACCTGGCGCGGGCGGTCGATGGCGCCGGTGAAGCTGTAGCGGGTGGCGGCGGAGCGCACCGGGTCGAAGAAGCGCGGCGTGTAGAAGTCGGACACGAGGATGTCGTTCACGGTGTAGCCGAACTCGGCCGCCTCGGAGGGGTCGCAGACCTCCACCAGGTACTCCACCCGGCCCTGCCCCCGCTTGACCGATCGGCCCGGGACGAGCCGGTTCCCGAACGGGTCCGCGAGCATCTCGAGCATCTCGTGGCTCGCGGTGAGCGACCAGCTGTCCGACATCTCGATCAGAGCCAAGGGCTGGCCGTCCTTGTCGAGGTGGACGCCGGCGGCGCCCCGGACGTCGGGGACGATGATCATCGGCCAGTACCCAACGGGGACATCCTCCAGGCGCGGGAAGTCGTCGAGGGTGGCGCTGACCTCCCAGATGGGACCGAAGTCGCGCGTGGCTTGACGCTGCAGGGCTGCGGCCACGCGGGCCAGGTCGGAGGGATCGTGCCCGTCGATCTCGGACACGAGCGCGAGGTTGACCGTCAGCATTGCGCTCCCTTCACGCGAAGATCGGCCCCACCTGCGGATATGAGGCGATCAGCTGCTGGCGCAGCAGCTCGAGCGGGGGCTGCTCGCCGGTCGCCGGGGCCGCCGTGTAGCTGGTGTCGAGCAGCATCCGCTTGCCCCAGGCGATCAGGGGCTCGAGCCGCTCGCGGTCGCCGGCGTCGGTGAGCGTCTCGAGCCAGTCGGCGCGGCCGTACGGGAGGTCGCCGTCGATCATCACGAGCTGCACCCACGCGGGCTCAGCATCGAGCACGTTCTCGTAGGGGTCGTCGAGGCGACGCTCGAGCACCACGAGGTCGGCCGGGCGGCCCTCCTCGAGCACGCCGAGCTGGGCGCCGAGCCCGGCGATCTCGGCGGCGTCGCGCGTGACCATGTCGACCAGCCGTCGCGCCGGCGGCTCGGCCCCCTGGCGGGCCAGCTCGCGGCGCGCGACCTTCAGCTCGTG
>DATDLN010000028.1:0-19543 GCA_036519295.1 Thermoleophilaceae bacterium | reverse complement strand
CCCCACGATCGCGAGGAGGACCAGGGCGCCGGGAAGAAATCGAAGCGCTCCGGTTCCCACCGGACCGAAGGCGGCGAACACCGTGGTTGCGAGCGCCGAAGCCGTCTGGAGAGAGGCACAGCTCGCCAAGATGCAGGCGGGTCCGACCAGCCGTGGGGCGAACCCCGCGACAGCCTGAGCGGCTGGTCGCGGGGGCGGGCGCTTCGGCGGCCCGGTCCATGCCAGGACCTCGGCGCGGTCGTAGATAACGGTCGTGCTCACGCCTCCAAGGTACCCGGGGTGGCTGGTCGGGGCGGACGGCGAACACGAATGGAACTGGTGGCTGCCGCGGTCCCCGATGTCGAGCGCCCGCAGCCGCCCACGGGGCAGCGATCAGGGGGGCGTGAGGCCGAGCTGCCGGTACCGGTCCAGGGTGTCCTCTATGCCCCAAACAGCCGCGATCCGATGATCGGCGAAGCCGAAGAAGTAGACCTCGTCCACGTCCTCGAAGCGCCGGCCCGTCGGTGCGTGGCCGCGCCACTCGCCCAGGTGGGTGGCCGAGCATGTGAAGCGCCCAACAACCCTGTCACCCTCGCCGATCAGCTCGACGAGCCCCATCCGAAGATCCGGGAACGAGCGGCGAAAGGCTCCGAACCACTCGTGGGCGAAGGCCGCCGCTTCGGGCGTGAAGAGCTCGTCGACGGGCTCGTCCCGGCCTCCATTGACCGCCTCTTCGAGAAAGCGCCGGACCGTGTCCTTGTTGTTGTTGTTCACAATGGCCGACGCTATCGTGCCGCGGCGGCCCGCTCGAGGCGTCGGGCCAGCTGTAGCAGGTGCTCGGCGAGCTCGGGCGGCTCGTTGACGTCGAAGTCGACGGTGAGCATGGCGACGCGCAGCGCCAGCCAGGCAAGGTCGTCGTCGCCGGTGCGGTACTCGCATCTGTGCTCGTCGATCGGCTCGATGGTTCCCCAGTAGGAAGGAACGTTCCTGCGGACCACCTCGGCCGGGGCGTGGACCGTGATCCGCGCCTCGTATCGGTTCGGGGCGGCGGAGAGGCTCTGCGATACGTAGGCTGCGGCGTCCTTCGCCGGCAGGTCGCGGGGAGCGAAGCGCACGCCCGTCGAGGCGGGCCCCCTGAGGCGGTCGACGCGGAATGTCCGCCAGTCCTGCCGGCCGCGGTCCCAGGCGGCGAGGTACCAGCGGCGTCCCAGGTTGACGAGCGAGTGCGGCTCGACCTCGCGGCGACTCGCGATCCCGTCGCGGCCGCGGTAGGCGAAGCGGACGCACTCGAAGTCGCGGCAGGCGGCGGCGATGACCGTCAGGGTTTGCGGGTCGACCGTCGGACCACCGGCCGGGAGCGTCGTCGTGGCCGACTGCAGCGCGCGAACCCGGCGGCGGAGGTGCGCCGGCAGCACCTGTTCGAGCTTCACCAGCGCCCGCACAGAGGTCTCCTCGATGCCGGTCACGGATGCGCGGGCGGCGGTGCGCAGCCCGACGGCGATCGCGATCGCCTCGTCGTCGTCGAGCAGCAGGGGCGGCATCGCGGTGCCGGCTCGAAGCCGATAGCCGCCCGCGGGCCCGGTGAGCGACTCGACCGGGTAGCCGAGCCCGCGCAGCCGCTCGACGTCGCGGCGGATCGTCCGGCCCGACACCTCGAGCCGGTGTGCGAGCTCGCTTCCCGGCCAGTCGCGGCGCGCCTGCAGCAGGGAGAGCAGTGTCAGCAGGCGGCTGGAGGTCTCGGTCACGGCGGATCTCATCCTCCCTTGTGTTGAGGACAGATTCTGGCCTAATTCGGCGGTAGCGTGTCGCCGATCAAAACGACGAGAGGAGCAGCGTTGCTCGAGCGAGACGGATATCCGGCCGGCGTTCCCTGCTGGGTCGACACCGCACAGCCGGACCCCGAAGCCGCGGTGAGGTTCTACGCGGACCTGTTCGGGTGGGAGTTCGTGAACCGCATGCCCGCCGGCGCGGACGGGCGGTACTTCATCGCCCAGCTTCGGGGGCGCGACGTCGCGGCGGTCGGTTCCCAACCGGAGCACGCGCCTCCGATGCCGACCTGGAACACCTATATCTGGGTCGACAGCGCCGACGACACGGCCGAGAAGGTGAAGGCCGCCGGCGGGAAGGTGCTGGTGGAGCCATTCGACGTCTTCGACGCAGGCCGCATGGCCGTGTTCTCCGACCCCTCGGGCGCGGTGTTCTGCGTCTGGCAGGCGAACGGGCACAAGGGCGCGCAGCTCGTCAACGAGCCGGGGACCTGGAACTTCAGCGAGCTGAACACCCGCGACCCGGAGGGCGCGAAGGCCTTCTACGGCGCCGTCTTCGGATGGGAGGCCGCGAGCGCGGATCTGGGCGAGGGCGATTTCACGATGTGGCGCCTCCCCGGCTATGGGGACCACCTCGCCCAGCGCGACCCCGAGCTGCGCGACCGCATGGCGGCGGACGGGGCGCCCGCCGGCTTCGAGGACGCCGTTGCCTGGCTGGTGCCGATGACGAGCGAACAGTTCCCTGACGACGTCCCCCCGCACTGGAGCATCACGTTCGCCGTCGCCGATGCCGACGCGATCGCCGACAGGGCGGCGGCGCTCGGCGGCAAGGTGCTCGTGCCGCCGTTCGACGCGCCGTACGTGCGGATGACCGTCCTCAGCGACCCCCAGGGAGCGACGTTCACGGCGAGCAAATACGAGCCGCCCAGCTAGCCTCGGGTCGGGTCGAAACATGGCCCGCCGACGACCGCACGTCGTCGTCCACGTGGCGGTGTCGCTCGATGGCGCCACGACGGGCTTCGAACCCGACGTTGGGCGCTTCTACGCGATCGCCGCCACGTGGCGCGAGGACGTGACCCTCGCCGGCGCCGACACCATCCTCGCCCAGGAGAAGGCCCTCGCCGACGCGCCGCTGCCCGGCCCCGCCGCCGACGGCCCGCTGCTCGCGGTCGTGGACGGGCGGGGGCGCGTCCGGCAGTGGGAGGCGCTCCGCGACTGCGGCCATTGGTCCGGCGTCCTTGCGCTCCATGCCGCGGCGACGCCACCGGGAGCCAGGACCAACCCCGTGCGCCAGCTCGTAACGGGCGTCGAGCGCGTGGATCTAGCCGCGGCGCTTGGCGCCCTGGCCGAACGCGAGGGCGCCCGGCTGGTGCGGGTGGACAGCGGCGGCGCTCTCATCGGCGCATTGTTGAGCGGTGGTCTCGTGGACGAGCTCAGCCTGCTCGTGCATCCGTGCCTGGCCGCCCCCGCGGAGGACCGCCGCTGGCACGGCCGGGTGCCGATCCCGGCCGGCCCGCTCGAGCATCTCACCAGCCTCCAGCTCGGCGACGGTCTCGTGTGGCTGAGGTACCGGATCGTCATATAGCCAATTGGTAATATGGCGCTCGATGACGGCCTACGCCGCGCTCGCGGAGCCCCACCGCAGGCAGATCCTCGACCTGCTGCGGGCCGGCGAGCGCTCGGTGAACGACCTGGTCGCGCGCCTGGCGCTCAGCCAGCCAGGCGTCTCGAAGCACCTGCGCGTCCTGCGCGACGCGGGCTTGGTCGAGGTCCGCGCGGACGGACGCCGCCGCTGGTACGGCCTGCGCCCCGAGCCCCTCGCCGAGGTGGACGAATGGCTCGAGCCCTACCGCGCCTACTGGGCCGGCCGCCTGGACGCGCTCGAACGACATCTGGAGGAGAACCCGCAATGAACGGCAGCCTGGAAACCGTCGGCGACCGCGCCGCTCTTCGTTTCGAGCGCCGTCTGGATCACCCCGTGGAGCGGGTTTGGCGAGCGATAACCGAGCCCGATGAGCTGCTGCAGTGGTACCCGGGCGTCCCGGAGTGGGACCTCGAGCTGGGCGAGAGGTTCGGCTCCGAGGGGGGCGCCGAGGCGAAGGGACGGATCACCGAGCTCGACCCGCCACACCTGCTCGCATACGACTGGGACGGCGAGCAGTTTCGCTTCGAGCTGCGGCCCGACGGGGACGGCTGCATCCTCGTCTTCACGCACGTCTTCGCGGACCGGGCGCCGGGCGCGCAGCACGCGGCGGGGTGGGAGATCTACCTGTGCAGGCTCGAGGTCCATCTCGGGGGCGGGTTTCTGTCCGAAGGGGAGGCGCACGGAGCGGCCCCGGAGCTGCAGGAGCGCTACGCCGAGCGTTTCGGGCTGGCTCGCGAGTAAAGGAGAGCTACTCGTCGGCCGCTGCCGCGGGCAGTGGGAAGAGTCGCAGGAAGCGCTCGACCCCGGGCCTGCTGCCCTCGATCTCGATGTCACCCGAGCGCAGCGCGTCGGGGAGCCGGCGTCCGCGCCAGAGCAGCTCGGACAGGGTGCCGGTGTCCGTCTCGATCGTGGCCTCCGGCTCCTCGGCGCCTCCGCGCGCGACCTCGAGCCTGCCGTTCGCCACCCGTGCGTGGAAGCGCTGATCCGCCAGGCGCAGCTCGTAGCTCGCGCTCAGGCCGTCGGCGGTGGACGGATCGAAGAGCGTCCTGAGAGCGAGGATCGCGGAGTCGACGCCGAGCCGGGGCTCGCCGGGTGGGAACGGGGCGCTGCTCCCCCAGCGACCGAGGGCGAGCACCACAGGCTCGAGCTCGAGGCCCCTGTCGGTGAGCTCGTAGACGCGCGAGCCCGCGGGTGGGGCCAACTTGCGGCGAAGCACGATGCCATCGCGCTCGAGCTCCCGCAGGCGCTGGGAGAGAACGTCCGGGCTCACGTGCGGCAGCCCCTCGCGGAGATCGGTGAAGCGCTTCGGGCCGAGCAGCAGCTCGCGCACGACCAACAGCGCCCAGCGCTCGCCGATGAGGTCGAGCGCGCGCGCCACACCGCAGGCGTCGCCGTACTTGCGCCTGGTCGCCATGGCCAGATCCTAGCGGATCTGATCCTGTCTTCCGATCATCTAGTTGGTTTTCCCAATTCTCTGTTAGGGTACACCAACCAAACACCGAAGACGAACGGAACCGGACGAGGAGACGAAATGAGCGAACGCGACGCATATCAGCACGGGGTCCCGTGCTGGGTCGAGACCCTCCAGCCCGACCCGGAGGCCGCGACGAGGTTCTACGGCGAGCTGTTCGGATGGGAGTTCACGGACCCGGCGAGCATGCCCGGCGATCCGCCCGGCCAGTACTTCGTGGCACGGCTTCGCGGTAGCGACGTAGCGGGGATCGGATCGCAGCCCGCCGAGTACACGCCGCCCGTTCCGGCCTGGATCACGCACGTTTCGGTCGACAGCGCCGACGAGGCGGCGGAGAAGACGAGGGGCGCGGGCGGCCAGGTCGTGGTGGATCCGTTCGATGCGCTCCCCGCCGGTCGGCTGGCGGTGCTCACCGACCCCGCCGGGGCGCTCTTCTGTGCGTGGGAGCCGCGGATTCGCAAGGGCGCCCAGCGCGTCAACGAGCCGGGCGCCTGGGCGATGAGCACGCTGAACACCCGCGATTCCGAGGACGCGAAGAAGTTCTATGCCGCGGTCTTCGGGTGGGAGACCGACACGTTCCAGATGGGCGAGAGCGAGATGACGCTGTGGCGCGTTCCGGGCTACGTGGGCGGTGAGCCCGGGCAGCCCGTGTCGCGCGAGGTGGTCGGCGCCATGGCCCCGATCGCCGGCGACGACGAGGCGCCACAGTGGAGCGTCAACTTCTGGATCGACGACGCCGACGCGGCGGCCGACAACACCGGGAGGTTGGGCGGGAAGGTCGTCGTACCCCCGCACGACTTGCCGGGGTTCAGGAACGCCGTGCTCGCCGACCCCCAGGGCGCAGTGTTCTCCGTTAGCGAGCTGAGACCGGCCGGCTGACAGCACCGCGAGCGGGCTCGGCACCATGTGCCCGTGGAGACACCGACGCTGCACGCGGGCCGCCTCAGCCTGGTGCCCGTGCGCCCGGAGCACACCGACCGGCTCCGGGCGCTTCGACGGGCGCCCGAGGTGGGGCGCTGGTGGGACCCGCCCCCGGACGGCTGGCCCCTGACGCCCGAGGCCGACCTCCACAAGCTGACGGTCCTCGTGGACGGCGAGGTGGCGGGCTACGTTCAGTTCTGGGAGGAGCCCGATCCGGACTCTCGCCACGCCGACGTCGACATCTTCCTCGGTCCGGATACCCAGGGCCGGGGCCTTGGCACCGAAGCGATGCGCACGGTCGTCCGCTTCCTGATCGACGACCGCGGCCACCATCGCGTGACCCTCGGGACGTCAGTCGACAACACCCGCGCGATCCGCTGTTACGAAAAAGTCGGGTTCCGCCGCGTGGGCGTGATGCGCAAGGCGGTGCGCAGTCACCTGACGGGAGAGTGGGAAGACGAGCTCCTGATGGAGTACGTGGTCTAACCCCGAGCCGCCGGGCTCCGCAAAGCACCTCGGCATCCAGGTCCCAAAGCGGGTTTCCGAGCCCCGTGCCTGGGGCAATGTGTCCATTGAACTGTGTTTTGTATCTGGTATCCCAGGGTAGGATTCTGCACTGTTGAGTGCTCCATCAAAGTCTGCGGAGCAGCTTCAGGACGGCAACGGCACGTTGACCGTCTCGCCCGTTCCGGCCGAGGCCGTGAGCGTCGCGCAGCTGACCTATCAGGCGTTGCGGGAGGCCATCTTGGCCATGGACGTCTACAGCTCCGACGCCGACCTTCGACTGGACGAGCAGAGCCTTGCCACGGCCCTCGGAGTAAGCCGGACGCCGGTGCGACAGGCGCTTGCACGCCTCGAGCACGAGGGGCTTGTGCAGATCGTGCCGCGGCGAGGCGTCTTCATCGTGCGCAAGAGCAAGGAGGAGATCACCGAGATCATCCGCGCCTGGGCGGCGCTCGAGAGCATGGCCGCGCGCCTGCTCTGCGAGCGGGCGACCGACGAGGAGATCGGCAGCCTGCGCGAGCTGTTCTCGGCGTTCGTGGACGACGACGAGCTGCGTCTGCACCTGAACGAGTACTCGGAGGCGAACCTGCGCTTCCACCAGCGCATCATCGAGCTCAGCCGCTCGGCCGAGATAACCGGGCTGGTGGCCGGCCTGCTCGTACACGTGCGCGCCATTCGCGGCCGCATGATCGGCGAGGACGACCGCGCCAAGCGCTCGATCGTCGACCACATGCACATCATCGAGGCACTCGAGGCCCGCGATGCGGAGCTCGCCGAGCGCCTCGTCCGCGAGCACGCGCTGGATCTGGCGGACCACGTGGAGCGGACCGCCGCACGTCTGGATTGACCCGAGGAAGGAGTATCTAAGTGACCGCCACGAGCACTGCCGTACAAGCCGACGCCCCGGCAGCTCGCGAGACCCAGTCCGAGACGATCTCGGGCGGCCACTTGGTCGCCAAGGCGCTCCGCGCCGAGGGGATCGACGTGATCTTCACGCTGTGCGGCGGCCACATCATCGACATCTACGACGGCTGTATCGACGAGGGCATCAAGGTGCTCGACGTCCGCCACGAGCAGGTGGCGGCCCACGCCGCGGACGGGTACGCGCGCGTGACCGGGCGACCCGGATGCGCGGTCGTGACCGCCGGCCCAGGCACGACCGACGCGGTCACAGGGGTCGCCAACGCGCTGCGTGCAGAGAGCCCCATGCTGCTGATCGGCGGCCAGGGCGCCCTGAATCAGCACCGCATGGGCTCGCTGCAGGACCTCCCGCACGTCGACATGATGCGCCCGATCACCAAGTTCGCGTCGAGCGTGGTCACCACCGAGCGCGTCGCGGACATGTGCTCGATGGCCTTCCGCGAGGCATTCGCCGGTGCGCCGGGCCCGGCGTATCTGGAGATCGGCCGCGACATCCTCGACGCCAAGGTGCCGCTCGAAAGCGCGGTCATTCCCCAGCCGGGCCACTATCGCGCCTCGACCAAGAGCACGGGCGATCCCAACGACGTCGATCGCCTGGCCGAGATCCTGAAGAAGGCGGACCGGCCCTGCGTGCTGCTCGGCAGCCAGGTCTGGACGTCGCGAGGCGCCGAGGCCGCGCAGGAGTTCGTGCGCACTCTCAACATCCCCGCCTTCATGAACGGGGCGGCCCGCGGCACCCTGCCGCCGGGCGACCCCCACCACTTCCACCTCACCCGCCGTTACGCGTTCAAAAACGCCGACGTGATCGTGATCGTGGGGACACCTTTCGACTTTCGCATGGGGTACGGCAAGCGCCTGAGCCAGGACGCCACGGTCGTGCAGATCGACATGGACTACCGCACGGTGGGCAAGAACCGCGATGTCTCGCTCGGGCTGGTGGGCGACCCGGGCGCGATCTTGAGCGCCGTCACCGAGGCCGCGTCGAACGGGGCCGCGGGGAGCGCTCGCGACAGGGAGTCCTGGCTCGAGGCGCTGCGTGAGGAGGAGCGGCGCGCGAAGGAGGAGCGCCTCCCGCGCCTGATGCGCGAGGACGCACCGGTCCACCCCCTCCGGCTCGCGCACGAGATCAACGAGTTCCTCACCGACAACACGATCTACATCGGCGACGGCGGCGACGTCGTCACCTTCTCCGGCGGCGTCGTGCAGCCACGGGGCCCCGGCCTCTGGATGGACCCCGGTCCGCTCGGCACCCTGGGGGTCGGCGTGCCATTTGCCATGGCCGCCAAGGTGGCCCGGCCCGATCGCGAGGTGGTGTGCCTGTTCGGGGACGGCGCCTTCACTCTCACCGGCTGGGACTTCGAGACGATGGTCCGGTTCAACCTCCCGTTCATCGGCGTCGTGGGCAACAACTCGTACATGAACCAGATCCGCTACGGCCAGATTCAGAAATACGGTGAGGAGCGCGGCGACGTCGGCAACAAGCTGGGCGATGTGAAGTTCGACCTGTTCGCCAAGATGCTCGGCGGTTACGGGGAGGAGGTCCGCGAGCCGAAGGAGATCCGCCCCGCGCTGGAGCGCGCGAGGGAGTCGGGTAAGCCGGCGCTGATCAACGTGTGGATCGACCAGAACGCGTTCGCGCCCGGCACGATGAATCAGACGATGTACAAGTGAGGGAGGGGGAGATGAGGAAAGCACTGGACGGCGTCCGTGTGGTCGACATGACCCACGTGCAGGCCGGGCCGGTCTGCACACAGCTCCTGGCCTGGATGGGCGCCGACGTCATCAAGATCGAGCCTCCGGGACGGGGCGACGTGACCCGGTCGCAGCTGCGCGATCTTGCCGATGTCGACAGCCTCTACTTCACGATGCTGAACGGCAACAAGCGCAGCCTGACCCTGAACCTCAAGTCCGAGGAGGGGAAGGCCATATTCACCAAGCTGGTGAGCGTTTCCGACGTGGTGGTGGAGAACTTCGGGCCCGGGGTGATGGACCGGCTGGGCTTCAACTGGGACCGGCTCCGCGAGATCAACCCCCGACTCATCTTCGCCTCGCTTAAGGGCTTCGGTCCCGGCGCGCTCGAGAAGGCCAAGGCGTACGAGAACATCGCCCAGGCCACCGGCGGCGCGATGGGCACCACCGGATTCGAGGACGGACCGCCGGTAGTGACCGGCGCCCAGATCGGAGACTCCGGCAACGCGGTTCACCTGTTCGGGGCGATCTGCGCGGCGCTGTATCAGCGCACTCACACCGACCGCGGCCAGCGCGTGCAGATCTCCATGCGCTCGGGGATTCTCAATCTTTGCCGCGTGAAGCTGCGGGACCACCAGCGCCTCGAGCACGGACCCCTGGCGGAGTATCCGAACAAGGAGTTCGGGGATTTCGTACCACGGTCGGGCAACGCCTCCGGCGGGGGACAGCCGGGCTGGTGCGTGCGCTGCAAGCCCAGCACCTCGCACGGGACCAACGCGTGGCTGTACCTGGTGATTCAGCCCCAGGTGTGGGAGCCGCTCATGAACAAGATCGGTCACCCCGAGCTGGTGGATCACCCGGACTACGCCACACCCGAGGCGCGCCTGCCACGCCTTCAGGAGATCTTCGACCTGATCGAGGAGTGGACGCTCACCAAGACCAAGTGGGAGGCGTTCGAGGAGCTCAACTCCATCAACGTGCCCTGCGGCCCGGTGTTCAGCACCAAGGACCTCATGGAGGACGAGGGACTGCGGGCGGAGGGCATGCTCGTGGACGTCGAGCACCCCGAGCGCGGCGCCTACACCACAGTGGGCTGTCCGTTCACCCTCTCGGACTCGCCGGTTGAGGTGACGCGCTCGCCGCTCCTCGGCGAGCACAACGAAGAGGTACTGCAGGAGCTGCTCGACACCACCGACGGCGAGCTCGAGCGACTAACCGAGGCAGGGGCGGTGTAATTGATGGCAACAGCCACCGAGACCACGAGAAGCGCGGCGGTCGGGGAGATCCTCGACGCGGCAAGGGCGGAGGGGCGAACGTCGCTCAGCCCGCCCGACGCGAAGCGCGTCTGCGAGGCCTACGGGATCGAGGTGCCGGGCGAGGGCCTGGCCACTTCCGCCGAGGAGGCCGTGGCCATCGCCGAGGACATCGGCTTCCCCGTGGTGCTCAAGATCGTGTCGCCGGACATCCTCCACAAGACCGAGGCGGGGGGGGTCCTGGTCGGGCTCGCGACGGCGGACGAGGTCTCCGCGGGCTACGAGACGATCCTGGAGAACGCCAGGGCCCACGACGCGGACGCTGACATCACCGGCGTTCAGGTGCAGCAGATGCTGCGCGAGGGCACGGAGGTGCTGATCGGCGCGGTCACCGATCCCAGCTTCGGGCCCGTCGTGACCTTCGGCATCGGGGGTGTCCTGGTCGAGGTGATGCGAGACGTCACCTTCCGGCTGGCGCCGACCTCGCGCGAGGAGGCCTTCGAGATGGTCGACGGCATCCGCGCCGCCGAGGTGCTGCGCGGCGTGCGGGGCCGCCCGGGCGTGGACCGCGAGGCGCTGGCGGCGACGATCGAGGCGGTATCCGAGCTCGTGTCCGATTTCCCCGAGATCACGGAGGTCGATCTCAACCCCGTGCTCGCGAGCGAGCAGGGCGCGGTGGCGGTCGATGCGCGCTTTCTCGTCTCCTTCGAGCCGTCCGACGACCGCCCGCCCCGCTACTCGCAGGAGGACATCCTGCGCGTGATGACGAGCCTCATGCGGCCGCGGGCGATCGCGGTGGTGGGCGCCTCGGATTCCGAGGGGAAGATCGGCAACTCCGTGATGCGCAACCTCGTGGACGGCGGCTTCGAGGGCGAGATCTATCCGGTCAACCCGAAGGCGAGCGAGATCCTCGGGAAGAAGTGCTACCCCGACGTCACCGAGCTGCCGGACGGCGTGGACGTGGCGGTCTTCGCGATCCCCGCGAAGTTCGTGCCCGACACCCTCGCCAAGGTCGGCGACAAGGGGATCCCGGCCGCCGTGCTGATCCCCTCGGGCTTCGCCGAGACCGGCGAGACCGAGCTGCAGCGCCAACTCGTCGAGTCGGCGCGGGAGCACGGTGTGCGCTTCATCGGCCCGAACATATACGGCGTCTACTACACGCCGGAGAAGATGAGCGCGGCGTTCACCACGCCCTACGACGTGCAGGGCCCCGTCGCGCTCGCCTCGCAGAGCGGCGGCATCGGGATGGGAATCCTCGGCTTCAGCCGCTCCACCAAGCTCGGGGTCTCGGCGATCGTCGGGCTCGGGAACAAGGCGGATATCGACGAGGACGACCTGCTCACGTTCTTCGAGCAGGACGACGCGACCAACTGCGTCGCGCTGCATATGGAGGACCTCAAGGATGGGCGCGCCTTCGTGGACGTGGCGAAGCGGGTCTCGAAGAAGAAGCCGATCGTGGTCCTCAAGGCAGGCGCCACGCCTGCCGGCTCGAAGGCGGCGGCGTCGCACACGGCCGCGCTGGCCGGGGACGACAAGGTCTATGAGGACATTCTTCGCCAGGCCGGCGTGGTACGGGCCCGCGGGCTCCAGGAACTGCTCCAGTTCGCCCGCTGCCTGCCCATTCTCCCCACGCCCAAGGGGGAGAACGTCGTGATCATCACCGGCGCGGGGGGCTCAGGCGTGCTGCTGTCCGATGCGTGCTTCAACAACGGGCTCGAGCTGATGGCCATGCCCGACGACCTCAACGAGGCGTTCATGGAGTTCATTCCGCCCTTCGGTGCGGCCGGCAACCCGGTCGACATCACCGGCGGCGAGCCCCCGGAGACCTACCAGAAGACGATTGCGCTCGGTCTCGAAGAGGAGCGCGTCCACTCGCTCGTGCTCGGCTATTGGCACACGATCATCACCCCGCCCATGACCTTCGCGAAGGTCGTGGCCGAGGTGGTCGAGGACTACCGCGGCCGGGGGATCGAGAAGCCCATCGTGGCATCGCTCGCCGGCGACGTGGAAGTCGAGGAGGCGTCTGAGTACTTGTTCGAACATGGCATTCCGGGGTACCCGTATACGACCGAGACTCCGGTCGAAGTACTGGCGGCGAAGTACCGCTGGGCGCGGATGGCCGGCCTACTTGACGCGGGGTAAGGAGGTGACTCGGGGCAGTTCGGGGCGAGTTAGATTCGTCTTCTGAGGGAGAGGCGGAGGAGGAGAGCCTGATGGCAATTGGAGATACCCGCGCCCCCGGCGCGGTGACAATAGACAAGGCAGGCGTCGATCGGGCCTGGAGCGCCGGGAGGCTGCCGCCGATGCCGATCCGCAAGCTGCCCGAGGCGCCGCAGGCGGCGCACATCATCGGCCCGGCGATGATCCTCGTCGCGCTCGGCGTCGGGCTCGGCGAGACGTTTCTGTGGCCGCGCCTCGTGATCGTGTTCGGCCCGAACATCCGCTGGATGTTCCTGGTCGGCGTGCTGCTCCAGACAGTCGTCATGCTGGAGATGGCCCGTTACGCGATGGCGACCGGGGAATCGATCTTCTTCGGCGCGGCGCGCGTCTTCCAGCCGCTGATGTGGCTCTTCTTCATCACGGCGATCGCTGTCTACATCTGGCCCGGACACATCTCCACGGGCGCCGACGCGCTGGAGGAGCTGACCGGCATCCCGTGGCAGCTCTCGGCGTGCCTCGGGCTGGTGATCATCGGGGCGATGTTCACCGTCGTGAAGGTCATCTACAACATCGTCGAGGGCCTGCTCACCTTCATGGTCGGAGTGCTCGTGATCGGCTCGGCGATCGTGGCGGCGTTCGTCGGCAGCCTGGCCGATCTCGGCGACGTGCTCGTCGGTCTGGTGCGCTTCGACTTCGGAGTCCCGCACGCAGCGGTGACGGCGACATGGTTCCCGCTCATCGTCGGCGCCATCGCCTTCGCCGGGCCCTCCGGGATGCAGCAGATGTGGTACACGCTGTGGCTGCGCGACAAGGGCGCGGGCATGGGCGTCCACATGCCGCGCGTGCGCGGGCTGCTGCACGCCGGCGAGGAGGAGACGATTCCCGACACCGGCTCGATGTTCGACGTCGACGACCCGGACGAGTGGCGCAAGTGGCAGAACTGGCGCAAGTGGGTCCGCGTCGACGCGGTCCTGTTGTTCTTCGGCATCACGATGCTGGTCACGATCATCTTCACGGTCATGGCCATGCACGCGGCCGACGTCAGCAGCGAGGCCAAGGATCAGCTCGTCAACGGGGAGCGGGACACGGCGCTACTGGCAATGCGGGACGCGTTCGCGGACAAGGCCGCAATCCTAGGCACCCTGTTCTTCGTGTTCATCTCGCTCGTCGGCTGGAAGGCGAGCGTGGGGCTGTTCGACGCCTTCGCCCGCGGCCAGTCGGACATGACGTACTACTTCGTGCCCGGAGCGAAGAGGTTCAAGATGGCGCACCTGTACGGGGGGTTCCTGTGGGGCGTCATTATCTTCGGGATCCTGATCATCCTGTTCGGCCCCGTCGACGGGCCGGCGGGGATCCTGAACGTGCTCGCGTTCATGTCCACGTTCATCATGGGGGCCTACTGCCTGACGCTGGCGGCGGTCAACCGGATGAACCTGCCGAAGAAGCTCCAGCCGAACTGGATCACCACCACGGTGTTGGCGCTGGGCGGGATCGCCTACCTGGGCATGCTCTTCTACAGCATGATCAAGTTCGGCGTGACCGATCTCGGCTGATGAAGGCGACCCGAGCAGAACGACTGACGGCGCTCTGGACCTCGGAGGGGCCGGTTTCCACGCCCTGGGGCGTCCTCAGCTGGCGCCAGGTGCGGGAGCTGGCCCTGCCGGGGGCGCTGATCGGGCTGCTCGGCGGCATGATCGCGGGAGGACTGGCCGCTGTCAGCGACCTGTCCCTCGCGGTCGTGCTCGTCGTGGGCGTCGGCCTGGCGGTGCCGCTCGCCTTCGCGGGCGGGGTGTACGAGATCCTGCTCGCCAAGGGCAAGGCCCCGCTGGGCGTGTTGGGGCCCGTAGCGCTCTTGTGGTTCGTCGCGTTTCCGCCGATCCGCGTCGCGCACGCGGCGCTGACCGATCTCGTAGCCGGCCAACCGGTCGCGGTGCCGTACGGCTGGGCAGCATTCGTCGTCTACCAGGTGCTCGTCAGCGTCCCGTTCGCAATCGGCTTCTGGTGGCTGCACGAGAACTTCGCGCCGCGCTGGTGGTTCCACATCCGCGAACGCAACCCGGTCGCCGACCACTTCATTCGGGTGCAGCTCCAGTACGCGGGCGCAGCGGAGGAGGAGAAGGCGCAGCGGCGGGAACGCGCGAAGGCGAGGCGCGCGAAGCGCCGGTAAGAAGGCCATGGACCTCCTCGAGTATCAGGGCAAGCAGCTGTTCGCGCGGCACGGCGTCCCGGTGCCCGCCGGCCGTCCCGCGGCGACCGCGGACGAGGCCGTGACCGCGGCCGACGCCGTCGGCTATCCCTGCGTCGTGAAGGCCCAGGTGCAGATCGGCGGGCGGGGCAAGCTGGGGGGCATCAAGGTGGCCTCCGGGAGGGAGGAGGCCCGCGAGCACGCCGCCGCGATTCTGGGCATGGACATCCGCGGCCTGCGAGTCCACGAGGTGTGGGTCGAGGAGGCCTCTGAGATCGAGGGCGAGTACTACGCGTCGATCGTCTTCGACCGCAGCGCCCACGCTCCGCTGATCATGTTCTCGACCAGGGGCGGCGTTGACATCGAGCAGGTGGCCGAGGAGGACCCGGGCGCCATCGCGACCCTCCACGTCGATCCGCTGCTCGGCTACCAGCAGTTCCATGGCCGGCGGCTGGCGTTCGAGGCGGGCATCGACGCCGACCTCGTTCGTCCCCTCACCGCGTTGCTCGAGAAGCTCTACGCAGCGTTCGTAGGCGAGGACGCGATGCTCGTCGAGGTAAACCCGCTGATCGTCACTCCCGAGCGGGAGCTCCGGGCCCTGGACGCCAAGGTCACGCTCGACGGGAACGCGCTGTTCCGCCACCCCGACAACGCCGCACTTCGCAACCCCTCCGCGGAGGATCCCCAGGAGCAGATGGCCAAGGAGCGGGGCCTTACCTACGTCAAGCTCGACGGCGACATCGGCATCCTGGGCAACGGGGCCGGCCTCGTGATGTCCACACTCGACGTGGTGGCGCAGGCCGGAGGCCGCCCGGCCAACTTCCTCGACGCCGGCGGCGGGTCCAAGGCCGACGCGATCGTGGCGGCCGTCGAGGTGATCCTCTCGGACGAGAAGGTGCGGGCGGTCCTGTTCAACATCTTCGGCGGGATCACCCGCTGCGACGAGGTGGCCAAGGGCCTTATCGAGGCCTTCGAGCGGGTGCGGCCGCAGGTGCCGTTCGTCGTGCGCCTCGACGGCACGAACGACGAGGAGGGCCGCCGGCTTCTGAGCGACGCCCAGCTGCCGGGGCTCGAGGTCGAGGCGACGATGCTCGGGGCCGCCGAGCGCGTCGTCGAGCTCGCCGCTGCGACTCCGGCCCTCGAGGCGCGATGAGCATCCTGGTCGATCGCGAGACGCGCCTCTGCGTGTCGGGCATCACCGGGCGGGAGGGCACCTTCCACTCGCTGAACAACAAGCGCTACGGCACGCAGGTGGTGTCGGGCGTGACCCCGGGCAAGGGCGGCCAGAGCGTCGACGGCATCCCGGTGTTCAACTCATTCCACGAAGCGGTCGAGGAGACCGACGCCAACGCCGCCATGGTGTTCGTGCCGGCCCGTTTCGCGGCCGACTCGATCCTCGAGGCCGTCGACGCGGGGATCCGGACGATCGTGGCCATCACCGAGGGCATCCCCGCGCACGACGAACTGCGCATGAGCGCACACCTGCGCGCGCTGGACGGGGTGCGGCTGATCGGCCCCAACTGCCCAGGAGTGCTGTCGCCCGGCAAGGCAAACGTGGGGATCATCCCGGCGGCCTTCTTCAGCGAGGGCAATGTCGGAGTGGTGTCGCGCTCGGGCACCTTGACGTACCAGATCGGCAATGAGCTGGCGCAGCGCGGCTTCGGCAACTCGTCCATCGTGGGGATCGGCGGCGACCCGGTTCCCGGCACGAGCTTCATCGACGTGCTGGCGCTGTTCGAGGCCGACCCCGAGACCGAGCTCATGGTCATGGCGGGCGAAATCGGCGGCTCGGCCGAGGAGGAGGCTGCCGAGTACATCGCCGACAACGTCTCCAAGCCGGTGGTCGCCTACATCGCCGGATTCACCGCGCCGCCCGGCAAGACCATGGGTCACGCCGGGGCGATCGTGTCCGGATCCAAGGGAACGGCCCGGGCGAAGGCGGACGCGTTGGAGGCGGTGGGCGTTCGCGTCGGGCGCACCCCGACCGAGGTCTCGGAGATCGTCGTAGGGATCCTGGGCTCGTAGCTTTAGCTAACCATGCTCGAGACCGAAGAGCCCCCCGTCCTGTCGACGGGACAGCGCCGCCGTGGCCTCGCAGCGTTTCTCTTCAGCGGCGACGGCTGGCCCTATCTCCTGCTCCCGTTCATACCGATCGCGATCGCCCTGGAGCTGCTGGGCGGGGGAGCGGCCCTGATCTTCGCCACCTCCGCGATCGGGGTGATCCCGACTGCCGCGCTGATGGGAAGGGCGACGGAGGAGCTGGCGGACCGCGCGGGGCCCGGCATCGGGGGCCTCCTCAACGTGACCTTCGGCAACTTCCCGGAGCTCTTGATCGCCTTCTTCGCGCTTCGCGAGGGACTGCACGAGGTGGTGAAGGCGTCGATCATCGGCTCGGTCCTGGGAAACATGCTGCTCGTCTTGGGCGGTGCGATGCTGGTCGGCGGTCTGCGGCGCGAACGGCAGAGCTTCAGCCGCCGAGCCGCGAGAGCCCAGGCGTCAATGCTCATCCTGGCGTCGGCCGCCCTGGTAATGCCGGCGGTCTGGGAGCTGGTCGAGGGGGGCGGCCTGCCGCCGCCCGGAGCGGAGCTCGTGAACTTCGAGACGCCGGTCGAGGATCTCTCCCTGATCGTGGCGATCGTGCTGCTGCTTGTTTACGCCGGCGGCCTGTGGTTCTCGCTCGTCAGCCACCGCGACCTCTTCAACCCGCCGTCCGAGGCGGAGGACGCCGACGGAGCCGAGCCGTGGAGCGTCCGGCGCTCGGTGATCCTGCTGGCGATCGCCGGCGTGGCCGTCGGCGTGATGTCCGAGATCCTGGTCGGCTCGATCTCGGAGACCGCGGAGTCGCTCGGCCTCACCGAGTTCTTCATCGGTGCGGTGATCGTCGCGATTGTCGGCAACGCGGCCGAGCACTGGGTGGCCGTCTACGTGGCGGCCAAGGACAAGATGGACCTCGCGATGAACATCGCGGTCGGCTCGGCCGCGCAGGTGGCGCTGTTCGTCGGCCCCCTGCTGGTCGTCATCTCGTTCTTCGTGGGCCCCCAGCCGCTGCCGCTGGTCTTCAACGGCTTCGAGCTGGGGGCCATCCTGCTGGCGGTGATCATCGCGAGCCACATCACCGCCCAGGGCGAATCGACCTGGTTCGAGGGCCTGATGCTGCTGGCCCTCTACACGGTGCTTGCGGCCGCGTTCCTGTTTGCTTAGGAATTGTCTAGTGGCGCAGAGCAGCCCAAACGCGAGAGAGAGCGCGCCCGGCGGTGTCGGCGCCGCGTGTGGTGGACCACACCTTGTCCGCGCCGCCGGAGAACGGCACGCGCGCAGCGGTGGCGTTCCGCGCTGTCTCGTCGAGGAGCTCCCGATCCGCGGGGGACAGGGGCTCCGTGGGGACGATGTCGCTTACGAGAATGTTCGAGTTGTGAGTCTTCATTTCGTTTCGGATCCTCGGGGAAGGAGTTCAGATTTCTGGAGAGGGTGCGAGCCCAATAGACAGAAGGACTACGTTGGCCAGATCTCCATTCCAACATTAGCGGCGCATGCATGAACCACCGATGAGAGTCGCCGTGCTCGGTGCCGGCGCCATCGGCGCCTACGTGGGGGCGGCGCTCGCCCGCGGGGGCACCGAGGTGCACCTCATCGCGCGCGGCGAGAACCTCGAGGCCCTACGGAGCAAGGGGGTGCGGGTCCGCTCGGATCGCGGCGACTTCGAAGCCCATCCGCCGGCCACCGACGATTCGCGCGAGATCGGGCTTGTCGACTTCGTATTCCTCGGGCTGAAGGCCCACCAGTACGAGACCTGCGGGCCGCTGCTCGAGCCGCTGCTCCACGAGGAGACCGCCGTCGTGGCCGGTCAGAACGGCATTCCGTGGTGGTACTTCCACCGGCTCGAGGGCCCGTACGAGGGACGGCGGATCGAGGCCGTGGATCCCGGAGGAGCGGTGTCGCGGGTGATTTCCCCGGAGCGAGCCATCGGGTGCGTCGCGTGGCCCGGCACCGAGCTGGCCGAGCCCGGGGTGGTTCAGCACAAGGAGGGCACGCGCTTCTCCATCGGCGAGCCGGACGGTTCGATCTCGGAGCGCTGTAAGCGGTTCAGCGAAGCGATGATCGCGGGCGGCCTCAAGTGCCCCATCGAGGAGCGGCTCCGCGACGACATCTGGGTCAAGCTGATGGGGAACGTCGCGTTCAACCCCCTCAGCATCCTCACGCGGTCGACGCTCGCGGATATGTGCGGCTACGAGCCGACGCGAGCCCTGGTCGCCAAGATCATGGGCGAGTCGCTCGAGATCGCGCGCGCCGTCGGGGCGGACCCTTCGATCTCGGTCGAGAAGCGGCTGTCCGGCGCGGAGGGCGTCGGCGAGCACAAGCCGTCCACGCTGCAGGACCTCGAGGCCGGCAAGCCGCTGGAGCTGGCCGCCCTGATCGATGCGGTGGTCGAGCTGGCGGACCTGACGGGCGTCGAGGCGCCCAGCCTGCGGGCGGTGGCCGCCGCGAGCGGCCTGCTGGCGGAGGCGCTGGGTCTCTCTACTCCGCCCGCCCAGAGAGCAGCGCCTCTCGCTCGCTCTCGGTGAGCGCGCGCGAGCGCCGCGTCTCCTCGTCCCAGGCCACGAGAACGGCCCGTCCCTCCACCGCCACCGTTCCGTCCGGGAGCGTCAGGCGGTTCTGCAGCTCCACCCGCGAGCGGCCCAGCTCGGCCACCCGGCACTCGCCGACCACGTAGCGGTCCTCGATTCGCACCTCGTGCCGGTAGTCGAGCTCCACGTGGGCGAGGACGTAGCCGGTGAACGGCAGGTCCGGGAGGGTGGCTTTGAAGAACGCCGCGCGCAGCTCCTCGAGCAGCTCGTGGAAGACGGCCTGGTTCACGTGCCCCAGCGCGTCGATGTCTCGGTGGCGCAGCTGCAACTCGGTTCGCACCGGCGGGGGTTCGCGGTTGGTCATCGGTCGAGACCGAGCCGCTCCGCTTCGCGCACCAGGCGCTTGGCGGCACGCTCGGCCTCCTGGGCCTCCTGGCGCGCCGCGCGCCTCGCGCCATCGGCTTCCTTGACGGCCTTGCGGGCG
>DATDLN010000027.1:0-2278 GCA_036519295.1 Thermoleophilaceae bacterium | reverse complement strand
CGACTGGGCCAGGCGGTTCCCGCGCCACCCGCGCACCGAGGAGACGAACAGGGAGCGACTCGAGCGCTACATCCTTCCCTACCTGCCGAACCGCGGACAGGAGCCGGTCGGCCAGGTGCGGCGCCGGCATCTACTCGGGGTGCAGGACGAGCTCCTGCGCCGGGGGCTGTCGAAGACGACGATCGACGGGGCGTTCTCGGCCCTCTCCGCCCTGTTCCGCGACGCGGTGGAGCTCGAGTACCTGGAGGCGAATCCGGCGCAGCGCCTGAGGGTGCGCCCGAGCGACCCGCGGCTCGTCCCGGTCAAGGAGGCTCGGGCACGGCGGGCGGTCCCGCCGGAGGAGATCCATGCCTACATCAAGAACGTTCGTCCCGGCTACCGCGCAGTGTGCTGGGCGCCGGTACTAACGAGCGCGCGCCCGGCCGAGCTGTTCGCCATGCGCCGCCGGGACATCGACCGCGGGCGCCAGATGATCTTCGTGGCCGAGACGCTGACCCGTTACGGGAAGCAGATGGACGGCCTGAAGCAGACCCACCACATCGCCGCGCGCGAGCGACGCGGTCGCTGGCTGCTCTTCCCGGCGGTCCTCTACGAGATGCTCGGCGAGCGGCCATCTCATGTTTCCGGCCTGCTGTTCCCCTCGCCGCGCGGCAAGCCCTGGAATGTGCGCAACTTCTACCGCAACATCTGGGAGCCGGCACGCAAGGAGGCGGGCGTTAGCTTCACGCTCTACGACCTGCGACACACCTTCTCCTCCCGGTTGCTGGCGGCCGGCATTCCGCTCGTCGAGGTCACCGCGTGGATGGGTCACAGCCTCCGCGCCGGTGGCGCCGAGGTCGACAACACGACCAGCAGGGTCTACGCGCACGCGACCGGGGAGTGGCGCGAGGTGGCGCTCGCCGAGCTCACGGTGCTCGTGACGGGCGAGGAGGGGACGCGCCGGTCAACGCGGGGCGCGGAGCGCGCCTGAGCCGGCTGCGGTGCGCACCGCCCTGCGGGCGATAAAAACGTGGCGAAAAAGTGGCGGTCGCCCGAAATACCGCTCTACAGAGCCAAGAAACCCCGGCCTGTCACGCCGGAGGTCGCGGGTTCGAGTCCCGTCGCTCGCGCTGAAGGAATGCCCCGCTAGCGCGGGGTTTTCTGCTTTCCGGGGCCGTTTGCGCTGTCGGCTGCGCGGTCGTGGAGCAGCGCTGTGGAGTAGCGCTCGGGGTGTTTCAGGCGCCGTTTCGAGGGCGCCAAGCACCCGGATCGTCGAGCGGGGTGATCGCGGCGGCGAGCCGGTCGCGGAGGAACAGCCAGCGGCGCCCGACACGCCTCGCAGGAAGCTCGCCGCGACGCGCGAGCTCATGCACGGTCGAGCGCGGGATGCCCAGCAGCTCGGCCACCTCGCTCGTCGAGAGGACGTCGGTCCGAGTTAGCTGGCGTCCGGCTGAGGTAGCCATCTACCTAAGAGAGGCCCGTAGCCGCCGAGACGGCCCCCCCTCCTCGGGCTTCGGCCCGGGCCGCACCTCCTGGCCTGTAAAAGGAGGAGAGCGCGGTCCGGGCACGCCATTGTTGGTCGTCGTCCCATTCTACGGTGCTGCGAGCGCATGCCGAGAGTGCCGCATCCACGCGAACGCAGAAGCGGGCAACAACCGTGAGGCGCGCCTACTGATCGTCCGTAGCAGCGACGAGATCAGCCACGACGACCGCTAGTGCTCGCGCAGGGGGAGCAGGCGCCGCGTCCTGCTATTGGCGACAAGCACGTCGCTGGTCAACGCCGGGCCGACACCTGCTCTCACGTTTGCGCGGGTGCTCGCGGTTTCCACCGACCGCGGATTTCAAAGGACGGGACGCACGACGAGCATCCCCCGGCTCGAGACGAGATGCGCCAAGTCGTCCGCCAAGCGTTGGACGTGTTCGCTCGCCTGTTGCTCGAAGCGCTTCACTTCGACGATCTCGGCGATCAGCACGTAATCGGCTTGACCGATGGCCTGTCCGGGCACGTCCGCCGGCCGCGTAAGCCGCCAATCCGAGACCGTGTCCAGCGACCCGCGGACGATGTCGCGATCCTCCGTCATCAGACGCTCAAAGTCCTCGGCCAGCTCCGGCGAACGCAGCTGAAACCACATGAGAAGGGTCGCCGGAGGACTCATCGACGAAGCGTAGTGGACAATCGCGACATGCCGAACGGATGCTACGGCCTCACACGGTGTCAAAGTCAAGGGCCCCATCTCGACGCCGGTCGAGGCTTCGGCCAGCTCCCGCTTTCATCGCCCAAGACGCACCTATATCCCGC
>DATDLN010000026.1:0-28511 GCA_036519295.1 Thermoleophilaceae bacterium | reverse complement strand
GCGCCCGATGCCGTAGATGTAGGTGAGCCCTATCTCAACCCTCTTGTTGAGGGGAATGTTGATGCCTGAAATGCGTGCCATTTACCCCTGACGCTGCTTGTGACGTGGGTTCTGACAGATCACGAGGACCGCACCGCCGCGGCGGATGACCTTGCACTTCTCGCACATGGGCTTGACTGAGGCGCGGACCTTCATAGCTCCGTGATCGGACTTATCGAAACGAGGACGAGCGCGGAGCCCAGGAGTCGGCCCCACGCCGACCAACAAGAGTAGCAGCCTAGTAGCGGCCTCTAGCCCGCCACCGACGCCGCCGCATCCGCCTTTTCACCCATCAGCTCGTGCCAGGGAGTGAGGATCCTGGGACCCTCGGAGATGATCGCGACGGTGTGCTCGAAATGGGCCGCCAGCGACCCGTCCTGGGAGTAGACCGCCCAGTTGTCCGCGCCCATGCGAACGTGATGGGTCCCGGCGTTCACCATCGGCTCTATCGCCAGCACCATGCCCTCCTCGAGCTCCGGACCGGTGCCGGGATCGCCGAAGTTCGGGATCTGCGGATCCTCGTGCATCTGGCGTCCGATGCCGTGGCCCACCAGAGAGCGGATGACCGCGAAGCCGTCGGCCTCGACTCGCGCCTGCACCGCGTGCGAGACGTCACCGAGCCGGTTGCCAGGCCGGCACTGCTCCACCGCGTCGAAGAGCGCCGCCCGCGTGCTGGTCAACAGGCGCTTCGCGATCGGGGTGACGTTGCCGATCGGGTGGGTTATCGCCGCGTCCGCGACCCAACCGTCGAGCACGACGCCGATGTCGATCGAGAGGATGTCGCCGCGGCTCAGGCGGTAGGGCCCTGGAATTCCATGCACGACCATCGAGTTCGGCGAGGCGCAGATGGAGCCCGGAAAGCCGCGATAGCCCTTGAACGCCGGCTCGGCGCCCTGCGAGCGGATGAACCGCTCCGCGGTCTTGTCGATCTCTGCGGTCGTGACCCCCGGGCGGGCCTTGCGACGCAGGATCTCGTGGCAGCGCGCCAGGATCCTGCCCGCCGCCGCCATCTTCTCGATCTCGTCCGGAGTCTTTCGGTGAATCACAGCTCTGCTTCCAGTGCCAGCGTGGCAAGTGTGGCACGGATGTGGCTGTGGACCTCCTCCGGGGGACGGCTACCGTCGAAGCGCCGGAGCAGGCCGCGCTCGTCGTACCAGTCGATCAGCGGCTCGGTCTGCTCGCTGTAGACGGCGAGGCGCTTCTCGATTGTCTCGGGCGTGTCGTCGTCGCGCTGGATCAGGCGCGAGCCGTCCTGGTCGCAGACCTCGTCGTTCTTCGGGGGGTCGAACGCCATGTGGTACACGTGGCCGTTTTTCTCGCAGATCCTGCGGCCGGAAAGCCGGCGGATGACCTCTTCGGCTGGGGCGTCGATCAGCAGGGCCGCCGTCAGCGAGCGGCCGCGGCGCTCGAGCGCCTCGTTGAGCGCCTCGGCCTGAGGGACCGTGCGCGGGAAGCCGTCGAGGATGAACCCGTCCTCGGCCTCGGGGGTGTCGATCCGCTCCATGATCACTCCGGTCATGAGCTCGTCGGGGACGAGCTCGCCGGCCTCGACGATCGGCTTCGCCTGCCGGCCCAGCTCGGTCCCCTCGCTGATGGCCGCCCGCAGGATGTCGCCGGTCGCGTAGTAGGGCAGGTCGAAGTCGTCCACGAGGCGCTCCGCCTGTGTGCCCTTGCCCGCCCCGGGCGGGCCCATGAGGATGAGGTTCAGCTCACTCACGAGGCGCCGGTGCGGCTATTTCAGGAAGCCCTCGTAGTTGCGCATCATCAGCTGCGCCTCGAGCTGTTTCATCGTGTCGAGGGCCACGCCCACGACGATCAGGATCGAGGTGCCGCCGAAGAAGAAGTTCGCGCTCGTCTGGTTGATCAGGATCGTCGGGAGGGCGGCGACCGCGGCGAGGTAGAGCGCGCCCGGGAACGTCAGCCGCGCGAGGATGCGGTCGAGATATTCGGCCGTGGGTCTTCCAGGCCTCACCCCCGGAATGAATCCGCCGTATTTCTTCAGGTTGTCCGCCTGCTCGACCGGGTTGAACGTGACCGCCGTGTAGAAGTAGGTGAACACGATGATCAGGAACGACTCGCCGATCAGGTAGGGCCAGTCGTTCGGGCTGAAGAAGGCCGAGAAGTCCTGCGCCCAGCTCGCCTGGGTGAGCTCGCCGACAGTGGGCGGAAAGGCCATCAGAGAGGCGGCGAAGATCACCGGGATCACGCCGGCCATGTTCACGCGCAGCGGGAGGTAGGTGGAGCCGCCGCCCGCCATCCGGCGCCCAACGACACGCTTCGCGTACTGGATCGGAATCCTGCGCTGCCCCTCCTGCATGAAGACGATCGCGGCGATGATCGCGAGCGCCAGGAAGGGCATCATGACCTTGAACACCTGGTCGGGGTTGTTCCACCACTTCACGATCCCGTCCGGGATGCCCGCGGCGATCGAGGCGAAGATCATCAGCGAGATGCCGTTGCCGATGCCGCGCTGGGTGATCAGCTCGCCCAGCCACATCAGCAGCACGCAGCCGGCGGTGAGCGTCATGACGATCACGAAGACCCGGCCGAACGTGAAGGCGTCGACCACCTCGACCCCGCCGCTCGAGAACGTCCGGAAGAGGAAGACGTAGCCGATCGACTGCCCGAACGCCAGGCCGACGGTCAGGTAACGCGTGTACTGCGTGATCTTCTGCTGGCCGACCTCGCCCTCCTTGCGGAGCTTGTCGAGCGCCGGCACCACCACCGTCAGCAGCTGCAGCATGATCGAGGCCGTGATGTAGGGCATGATCCCGAGCGCGAAGATCGCGAAGCGCTGGAGGGAGCCGCCCGAGAAGAGGTTGAGGAAGCCGAGGACGTTCGAGCCGGTGAAGTTCTGGGAGATCTGGTCGACGGCGTCGATGTTGATGCCCGGAGCCGGGATGTACGCGCCGATGCGGTAGAGCGCCAGCATCCCCGCCGTGAACGCCAGCTTCTTTCGGATGTCGGCGACCCGGAAGGCGTTCAGAAACGTCCGGAGCACGAACCTAGTCCTCGATCGGTTGGCAGGTTCCGCCCGCCGCCTCGATCTTCTCGCGGGCGGTCTTCGAGAAACCGTGTGCGTGAACCGTGAGCGGCTTCGTGAGCTCGCCGTGCCCGAGGATCTTGACCGGCACGTCGCGACGGGTGGCGAGGCCGTGCTCGCGCAGGGCCTCCGGGTTCACCTCGGCGCCCTGGTCGAAGCGCGCCTCGAGGTCCCGCAGGTTCACCGGCTGGGTGTGGGTGCGGAACTTCTCGAACGGCATCGACTTCTTCATGTACGGGCCGCGCAGCTTGCGCATCCGCATGTGGATGGGGGTCTGGCCGCCCTCGAAGCGCACCCGCTTGCGGTTGCCCGAGCGGGCGCCCGCGCCCTTGTGGCCGCGGCCGGCGGTCTTGCCGGTCCCAGAGCCCTCGCCGCGGCCCACGCGCTTGCGGTCCGTGCGCGAGCCGGCCGCGGGCTTCAGGGAGTGGAGGCCGATGCGCTCGTCAGCCATCGCGCACCTCCACGAGATGCTGAACGGAGTGGATGAGGCCGCGCACGGAGGGCTGATCCTCACGTTCGCTGGTGCGGCCGATCTTGCCGAGACCGAGCGTCCGCAGTGTCTCCTGCTGACGGCGACTCCCACCGTTCGCCGACTTGACCTGGGTGATGACCAGGGTCGCCATCAGACGGTGGCCTCCTCGGCAGCCGGCGCCTCTTCGAGCCCGAGCACCTCCCTGACCGTCAGCCCGCGCAGCTTGGCCACCTGGTCGGGGCTCCGGAGGGAGCGCAGTCCTGCGACCGTGGCCTTCACCAGGTTGATGGGGTTCTGGCTTCCGAGCGACTTCGAGAGAACGTCGTTGATACCGGCCAGCTCAAGCACCGCTCGCACACCGCCTCCGGCGATCACCCCGGTACCGGGCGAGGCCGGCTTGAGCAGCACGCGCGACGCGGAGTGCTGGCCGATCACCTCGTGGGTGATCGTGGATCCGTGCATCGGCACCCTGAAGAGGTTCTTGCGAGCCCGCTCGACGCCCTTCTGGATCGCGACCGGCACCTCGTTGGCCTTGCCGTAGCCGACGCCCACCTGCGACTTCTCATCGCCCACCACCACCAGCGCGGTGAACGAGAAGCGGCGGCCGCCCTTCACGACCTTGGCCACGCGGTTGATCTCGACGACCCGCTCCTGCAGGTCCTGCCCGCGGTCGCGGTCCCGTGTCCTGTCCCTAGACGCCATCTGGATGACTCACCGTAGCGATCAGTGTCCCCTCACTCAAAACTCGAGGCCGCCCTCGCGCGCGCCGTCGGCGAGCGCCTTGACCCTGCCGTGGAAGCGGTAGCCGCCGCGGTCGAAGACCACGCCCTCGACTCCGGCGGCCTTGCCCCGCTCCGCCAGGAGCTCGCCGGCCCTCTTCGCCTGCTCCGAGCGCGGGAGCGACTTCAGCTCCTCCTCCGTCCAGCTGACGGCGGCGAGAGTGTGCCCCTGCACGTCGTCGATCAGCTGCGCCTGGACGCCGCGGTTCGAGCGGAACACGGACAGCCGCGGCCGTTCCGCGGTGCCGCGAACCTTGGCGCGCACCCGCCGCCGGCGGCGCAGCCGCGCCTGGGGCTTAGTTCCCGCGCTCATGCGCGCTTGCCGACCTTTCGGGCCACGTACTCGCCCTCGTAGCGAATGCCCTTGCCCTTGTAGGGCTCCGGCGGGCGCTGCTTGCGGATGTTGGCGGCCACCTCACCCACCACCTGCTTCGAGATCCCGCGCACCACGATCCGGGTGGGCTGCGGCACCTCGAAGTCCACGCCCTCGGGCGCCTCCATCTCGACGGGATGGGAGTAGCCGAGCGCGAGCACGAGCTTCCTGCCCTGGAGCTGTGCGCGGTAGCCCACGCCCTGGATCTCGAGCCGCTTCTCGAAGCCGTTCGTCACCCCTTCGACCATGTTCGCGATCAGGCTGCGGGTGAGTCCGTGCAGCGCGCGATGGTCACCGCGGTCGGAGGGACGGGTGACGAGGACCTGGCCGTTCTCCTGCTTCACGTCGATGTCGCGATTCACGCGCTCCTGGAGCTCGCCCTTCGGTCCCTTGACCTTCACGAGCTCCGGCTCGATCGTGATCTCCACGCCGTCGGGCAGGGAGATCGGTTGCTTTCCGATTCGGCTCATGGCGCGGCGCCTACCAGACCCTCGCCACGAGCTCGCCCCCGATGCCCGCGCGCCGGGCGTCGTGGCCGGTCATCACGCCATGGGAGGTGGACACGATCGCGGTCCCCATTCCGCCGTGCACCTTGGGCACGGCCCCGGCGGCCACATACTCGCGCCGTCCGGGCTTCGACACACGCTCGAGCCCCTGGATCACCGGCTTGCGGGCTTCGGTGTACTTGAGGCGCACGCGCAGCACGCGGCCCACCCGCGCCGGCTCGACGGAGAAGTCCTCGATGTAGCCCTGCTCGCTCAGGATGCGCGCCAGCTCGGCCTTGAAGGTCGACGACGGCATCTCGACCTGGTCGTGGTCGGCGCGCAGCCCGTTGCGGATGCGCGTGAGGAAGTCTGCGATGGGGTCGGTTTGGGACATCTTGTGGTTACCAGCTCGACTTCGTCAGGCCGGGGATCATGCCCTCGTGCGCGATCTCGCGCAGGCAGATGCGGCAGAGCCCGAACTTGCGCAGGTACGCGCGCGGGCGACCGCAGCGCCGGCAGCGGTTGTAGTTCCTCGTCTTGTACTTCGATCCGCGCTGCTGGCGGACGATCTGTGACGTCTTGGCCATCTACTCCTTGCTCTCTTCTTCGCCGCTCTCCGCAGCCTCGCCCTCTCCAGCCTCCTCCTCGGCGGCCTCGTGCCGCTCGTAGGCCTCTGGGTTCTCCTCCTTCAACTCCTCGTAGGCCGCCGCCTCGGCCTCGGCCTTGGCGCGGGCCTCCTCCCTGCGCCGCTCCTCCTCGGCCTCCTGCTCCGCCTCGAGGTCCTCGCCGGGGGCGCCCTCGCGTGAGAACGGCATGCCCAGCTCGCGCAGGAGGATGTAGGCCTCCTCGTCCGTGTCCGCGGTCGTCGTGATGGTCACGTCGAGGCCGCGCACCTGATCGATGGCGTCGTAGTCGATCTCCGGAAAGATGATTTGCTCGCGCACTCCCATCGAGTAGTTGCCGCGCCCGTCGAACGAACGCGGGCTCAGGCCTCGGAAGTCGCGGATACGGGGGATCGCGATCGACATCAGGCGGTCGAGGAACTCCCACATCCGGGCGCGCCGCAGCGTCACGCTGACCCCCACGGGCATCCCCTCGCGCAGCTTGAACGCCGCGATCGACTTGCGGGCGCGACGCACATTGGGCCGCTGGCCCGTGATCGTCGCCAGCTGATCGCTGGCGGCCTCGAGCATGTTCGAGTCCTGCTTGGCCTCGCCAACGCCCATGTTGAGCGTGATCTTTTCGATCCGAGGCACGTCCATGGGCGTGCTGTAGCCGAACCGCCGCCGGAGCGTCTCGCGGATCTCCTGCTCGTAGCGCTCCTTGAGCCGCGGTGGAATGTTGGCCTGGGCTTGGGCGGTGGCTTCCATCATCAGATGATCACCTCCTGGCCCACGTGCCCACGGGGGCGCGAAAACCGAGCCAGCCGAGGACGCAGGGAGCGTGGTGCACTCGAAGAGTGCGCGATCGACCGAGGACGACGGCTGGAGAAGGTTTGCAGCGTCATCCGTGGGTGCGTGGGTCGGGAGGTGGTCATCGTCACTCGATCTCCGCACCGGACTTCTTGCTCACGCGCACGCGCCGGCCGCCGTCGCGCTTGACCCCGACGCGCGTGGGTTCGCCCGAGCCGGGGTCGATCAGCATCACGTTGGAGATGTGGATCGGCCCCTCCTGCTCGACGATCCCGCCGACCTCCTGGGAACGCCGCGTGTCGCGCAGGGTGCGCGGGCGAACGTGGCGCTTGATGATGTTCGCGCCCTCGACGTAGACCTTCTGCTTCGCCGGCTCCACGCGGAGCACGCGACCGGTGCGGCCGCGATCCTTGCCGGCGATGACCCGGACCGTGTCGTCCTTGCGGATCCTGAGAGCCATCGGCTAGAGCACCTCCGGGGCAAGGGAGACAATCTTCATGAAGTTGCGATCGCGCAGCTCCCGGGCCACCGGGCCGAAGATGCGGGTGCCACGCGGGTTGTTCTGGGCGTCGATGAGCACTGCGGCGTTCTCGTCGAAGGCGATGTAAGTGCCGTCGTCGCGCCCGAACTCCTTCTTGGTCCGCACCACGACCGCCTGCACGATCTCGCCCTTCTTCACCGAGCCGTGCGGGATCGCCTGCTTGACGGTGCACACGATGACGTCGCCGACGCCGGCGTAGCGGCGCTGCGAGCCCCCGGCCACCCGGATGCAGAGCACCTCGCGGGCGCCCGTGTTATCGGCCACCTTGAGGCGGGATTCCTGCTGGATCACTCGGTGGTCACCTGGCCCGCTCCAAGATTTCCGTGAGCCGCCAGCGCTTCGTGCGGCTGAGCGGGCGGCTCTCCACCACGCGCACGGTGTCGCCCACGTGCGCCTCGTTGTTCTCGTCATGGGCGTGGAGAGTCGAGGACCCGCGGACGATCTTCTTGTACATGCGGTGCTGGTGGACGACGTCGATGCGCACCGTGATCGTCTTGTCGGCCTTGTCGGAGACCACCACGCCCTGGCGCACCTTCCGGATGCCGGCGGCCTTCGGCTCGGACACCCGCGTGTCAGCTCTCGGACCCTCCGCGGCGCGGCGCCCGCGCACCCGCTGCCGGTACACCCGGCGACGCGCCGCCTTCTGCCGCCGCCTCTCTGCACGCTCCCGCGCGCGCTCCTCGATGGACCGCGGCGCCCTCGTCTCGCCGGTGTGCGTCGAGCGCGCAAGCTTGCGGCGCTCCTTGGGCGAAAGCGGCTCGGCCGGCTCGGGCGCTTCGGCCGGGGCGGGGGGCGGTGGAGCCTCCGCTGCGGGAGCCTCCTCCGCTGCCGGCTCCTCGGGCGGTGGAGCCTCCGCGGTAGGAGCCTCCTCGGCGGCCGGGGCCTGCTCCGCTGGAGGAGCCTCCTCCGCTGCAGGCGCCTCCTCGGCCGCCGGGGCCTGCTCCGCCGCGGGGGCCTCCTCGGCCGCGGGTTCCTCGGCCGAGGCGTCTTCGGCCGCCGGCACGTCCGCGACGGCTTCCTCGGCCGCCGGGGCTTCCCCAGGGGCCTGCTCGGCCGCCTCGTCGGCGTCCGTGTCGGGCGTCTGCTGGTTCAAGTTCTGCTCGTTCTCAGTCATTCCGTCTCTGCCTGCGGATCTCCGTCTCCACGTCGATGCCGCGCTCGCGCGCCACCGTGAGTGCGCGCGCCAGGTCGGTCTTCGCCTGCTTCAGCCGCGCGGTGTTCTCGAGCTGGCCCGTCGCGTGCTGGAAGCGCAGGTTGAACAACTCCTTGCGCGCGTTGTCCGCATACTCCACGAGCTGCGGATCCTCAAGGTTATGCACCTCGACCGCCTTCACCAGATGATCGCCCCCTGAACCACGCGTGGGGCACTCGAAAAGTGCGCGGGCGACCGAGGACGACTGCTGACGAAGGCTTGCAGCGTCATCCGGGGTGCGTGGGTCGGGATGTGGTCATCTACTGTCCGGCCCCCTCGCGGTGCACGAATTTCGTCTTCACGGGCAGCTTGTGGCCCGCGAGCCGCATGGCCTCGCGGGCGAGCGGCTCTGGCACGCCCGACAACTCGAACATCACCCGCCCGGGCTTGACCACGGCGACCCACCCCTCGGGCGTGCCCTTGCCGGAGCCCATCCGCGTCTCCGCCGGCTTCTTCGTGTACGGCTTGTCCGGGAAGATGTTGATCCAGACCTTCCCGCCTCGCTTGATCTTGCGCGTCATCGCGATTCGGGCGGCCTCGATCTGGCGGTTCGTGACCCAGCCGCGCTCGAGCGACTTCAGCCCGTACTCGCCGAACTCCACGCGCGTTCCGCCCTTCGCGTTGCCCCGCATGCGGCCGCGGTGCTCCTTCCGCCATTTGACCCGCTTCGGCTGGAGCACTAGTGATCCCTCCTTCGGGCCACGGCCGCCTCTGGCCGCGAAAACCGAGCGTGGCAAGGACGCAGTGAGCGACGCGTGCCTGGAAGGCACGCGAGCGAGCGAGGACGCCGCCAGGCCAAGGTTTGCAACGAGCCAGCGCGGGCGTGGTTCGGGGAAGGAATCACCGGCGCCCGCCCCCTGGGGACGGCGGCGGCTGACCGCCGCCTCCGGCACCCGGACCGCCGTCGCGCCGACCCCGGCCGCCGCCGGGACCGCGTCCGGCACCCTGACCGCGGCCGCCACCGGGGCCGCGTCCGCCCCGGCCGCCGCCGGGTCCGACGGCCTGCGGCGCCTCGAGATCGGTCAGGTCCTGCGCGAAGCCCTTGGGCATGATCTCGCCCTTGTTGATCCAGACCTTCACGCCGATTCGGCCGAAGGTGGTACGGGCCTCGTGGAAGCCGTAGTCGATGTCGGCGCGCAGCGTGTGGAGCGGCACGCGGCCGTCCGAGTAGCCCTCGGTACGCGCCATCTCGGCGCCGCCGAGGCGACCGGAGACCTGGATCTTCACGCCCTTCGCCCCCGATCGCATGGCCGAGGTGAGCGCACGCTTCATCGCGCGCCGGAACGCCACGCGGTTCTGCAGCTGCTCGGCGATGGACTGGGCGACGAGCCTCGCGTCCAGCTCGGGCCGCTTGATCTCGAGGATGTTCACCTTCCCGGCCTTGCCGGTCATCTTGTGGAGCTCCCTGCGCAGGGCGTCCACCTCGGAGCCGGACTTGCCGATGACGATGCCGGGCCGGGCCGTATGGATGTTGACCTCGACCTCATTCTTGTTCTTCTTGATCGTGATGGTGGACAGGCCCGCGTGCGCGAGCTTGTTCTCGATGTGCTCGCGGATGCGGATGTCCTCCAACAGGTAGTCGGAAAACTCGCGCTCGTTGAACCAGGTCGACTTCCAGTCGTGGATGTAGCCGACCCGGAGTGACTCAGGATGGACCTTTTGGCCCATGGTTACCCCTCGTTCCCTTCGGTCGTCAGTTCGATCGTCATGTGGCTGGTCCGCTTGAGGATCCTCGTCGCGCGGCCGCGCGCCCGCGGACGGAAGCGCTTGATCGTCGGCCCCTCGTCCACGAAGGCTCGCTCGATCCGCAGCTCCTCGGGCCCAAGCTCGTAGCTCGACTCCGCGTTTGCCACCGCCGAGTTCAGCAGCTTCAGGATGTCGCCCGAGGCGGCCCGGGGTGCGTGGCGGAGGATTGCCTGCGCCTGCTCCACGTTCTTGCCGCGAATGTGGTCCATCACCAGACGTGCCTTCCGCGGAGCGCGGCGCACGTACTTGGCGCGGGCCCTCACGACGAGAGCGCCGTCCGGCCGCGGCGCGGGAGCCCGGGGCTCGGTGGTCGGAGTGGTCTCGGCCGAGCCGCGCCGGCGCCGCCTGGCGGCCTCCTCCTCGGCGGCCTCCTCCTCTTCCTCGGCTACCGGCTCCTCCTCTTCGACCGGCTCTTCTTCGACGGGCTCCTCCTCGGCGGCCTCTTCCCCGGCGGCCGCCTCCTCCGTGGGCTCCTCCGAAGCGACGGCCTCCTCGGCCCCGGTCTCGGACGCAGCCTCGGCGGGTGCAGCCTCGGCAGGCGCAGCCTCGCCGGCCTCCGCCCCGCCCGACGCGTCGTCCTCCACCAACCGGGCCACGAGCTCGTCCTTCTTGCCCGACTTCGGCAAGCCGCGAGCCTCGAGCTCGTCCCTGAGCTCGTCGACCTTGAGCGAGTCCCAGCCGCGCCGGGGCGCCTGTCGTCCCTCAGGGCTCATCGCACCCGCACCCTGTCACTGCCGGCGTGGCCGCGGAACACGCGCGTGGGGGCGAATTCGCCCAGCTTGTGACCGACCATCGACTCCGAAACGAACACCGGCACGTGCTTGCGGCCGTCGTGCACGGCGATGGTGTGTCCCACCATCTCGGGGAAGATCACCGAGGTGCGGGACCAGGTCTTGATCATCTGCTTCTGGCCCGACTCGTTCATCTGCTCGATGCGCCGCAACAGGCGCTCCTCGACGAACGGTCCCTTCTTGGACGAGCGCGACACTTCAGATGCTCCTTTCCTGTCCATCGTGCACTCGGGGACGCGAAGGACGAGCTGAGCAAGGACGCAGGTCCGAAGCCTTGCGACCAGCAAGGCGAGGGCCGAGGACACAGCTCAGCGAAATCATTCGCGTCATCCGAGGGTGCGAGGGGCGGGGAAGGAGCATCTGGTCACCTCCGACCCTTCTTGCCGCGCCGCCGGCCGCGGACGATGAACCGGTCGGACGCCTTCCTCTTCTTACGCGTGCGGTAGCCGAGCGTCGGCACGCCCCAGGGCGTCACCGGATGACCACCAGGGGTGTGGTGCGCCTCGCCGCCGCCATGCGGGTGGTCCACTGGGTTCATGGCCACGCCGCGCGTCTGCGGCCGCTTGCCGCGGTGACGCGCGCGACCCGCCTTCCCCAGATCGACCAGCTCGTGCTCGACGTTCCCGAGCACCCCGACGGTCGCGCGGCAGTCGACCGGCACCATCCGCATCTCACCCGAGGGCAGGCGCAGCGTGGCGTGCTTGCCCTCCTTCGCCACCAGCTGGATCGCGGTGCCCGCGGAGCGTCCGAGCTGCCCGCCGCGACCGGGCAACAGCTCGACGTTGTGCACCGTGGTGCCGGTTGGGATCGCGCTCAGTGGCAGACAGTTCCCCGGCGCGATGTCGGCCTTCGGGCCCGACATCACGGTGTCCCCGACCTTGATCCGGGCGGGGGCCAGGATGTAGCGCTTGTCGCCGTCCGCGTAGTGGAGCAGCGCGATGTGGGCGCTCCGGTTCGGGTCGTACTCGATGGCCGCCACCTTCGCCGGCACGCCGTCCTTGCGGCGCTTGAAGTCGATCTTGCGGTACCTGCGCTTGGCGCCTCCGCCGCGATGGCGAGATGTGACGCGGCCGTGCTTGTTGCGCCCGCCGGACTTGTTCAGCCCCTCGGTGAGCGACTTCTCCGGCTCGGACCGGGTGACGGCCTCGTGCTGGAGCCAGGTGGCGAAGCGCCGGCCCGGCGACGTCGGCTTGTGCTTCTTGATGGCCATCAGTCCGCTATGCCTCCTGACCCTCGAAGAGCTCGATGGTGTCTTCGGGATGCAGCGTCACGACGGCCTTCTTCCAGCGCCGCCGCTGCCCCGACGTCCAGCCCCGCCGCTTCGGCTTGGGCTTCACCCAGGCGGTGCGAACGCCGGTCACGCGCACCCCGAAGATCTCCTCGATCGCCTGGCGCACCTGCGTCTTGTTCGCCCGCTCGTGGACGCGAAACGTGTACTTGTTGGCCGCGAGGAGCGCGTAGCTCTTCTCGGAGATGACGGGGCGGACGATCACCTGGCGTGCGTTCACTTCGCCACCGCCTTCTCGACCAGCCGCTCGAGCGCGGCCGCCGACAGCACGAGCCGTGACGCGCCGATGACGTCGACAACGCCAACGTCGTCGGCGCCGCGCACCGAGACGCCGGCGATGTTCCGGAACGACCTGGCACAGCTCTCCTCGCCGTCGCCCAGCACCACGAGCACGCTGCCGTCGCCGCCAAGCTGCGCGAGGGCCGCGGCCGCCTCCTTGGTGGAGGGGCCCTCCCAGGCAAAGGGGTCGACGGCGCCGATAGAACCGCGCTCGGCATGAAGAGTCAGCGCAGCGCGCAGCGCCCGCCGTCGCTCCTTGCGGTTGACCTTCACCGTGAAAGTCCGCGGCTTCGGGCCGAATGCAACGCCGCCGCCCGTGCGCTGCGGCGTGGACAGTGCCCCGGCGCGCGCCCGGCCGGTGCCCTTCTGGCGCCAGGCCTTGGCGCCGGTCATTGCAACCTCGCCGCGCGTCTTGGTCGACGCAGTCCCCCGGCGCCGCGCCGCGAGCTCGGAGCGCACCGCCTGGTGCACCAGCGATTCGTGGAAGGGCTCGCCGAACACGGCCTCGTCCAGGTCGAGGGTCCCCGTGCCCTGGCCGATGTAGGGAGCGGTGGGCATCGCCTATGCGTCCCTCCGGATCTCGACGACCGAGCCCTTCGGCCCGGGCACCGACCCCCGGACCAGCAGCAGGTTCTCGTCCGGGCGCACATCCACGACCTCGAGTCCGCGCTGGGTCACGCGCCCGGCGCCCATCTGACCGGGTCCGCGGATTCCCCTGAAGACCCGGGCCGGATCCGCGGAGGCGCCGATCGAGCCGGGGGCGCGAATGTTGTGTGAGCCGTGCGAGACGGGGCCGCGATGGAAGTTGTGGCGCTTGATCGTGCCCTGGAACCCCTTGCCCTTGGAGACGCCGGAGACCTTCACGGCCTGACCCTTCTCGAAGACGGAGTCGACCTTGACCTCGGCGCCCACCTCGAGCTCGCCGGGGTCGCCTCTGAACTCGGAGAGGTGCTTCAGCGGTCCGACGCTCGCCTTCTTCAGGTGACCGAGCTCCGGCTTTGTGAGCTTCTTCTCCCGCACTTCGCCGAACGCGAGCTGCACCGCGTCGTAGCCGTCGCGCTCGCCGCGCCGGATCGCGGTCACGAAGCAGGGACCGGCCTCGATCACGGTAACGCGCTCGACGTGACCGTCCTCGGGGTCGAAGACCTGTGTCATGCCGAGCTTTCGTCCGAGGAGACCGGCCATAGCGCCCTCAGATGAGCTGGATCTGGATGTCGACGCCGGCAGGCAGATGGTCGAGCCGCTGCAGCGAGTCGACCGTCTTGGGTGTTGGTTGCAGGATGTCGATGAGCCGCTTGTGGGTGCGGATCTCGAAGTGCTCGCGGGAGTCCTTGTCCTTGAACGGCGAGCGGATCACGCAGTAGACGTTCTTCTCCGTCGGCAGGGGCACGGGTCCGGACACCGAGGCGCCGGTGCGCACGGCCGTGTCCACGATCTCCTTGGCGGCCGTCTCGATCGCCGAGTGGTCATAGGCCTTCAGCCGGATGCGGATCTTGTTCTGGGTGAGCGTTGCCATGTTTGGACAGAATCGGGGGCGGGCCTACCTCCTGCCCGCCCCCACGCAGGTCGTCTGCCTGAGACTCCCTACTCGATGATCTCGGTGACCACCCCCGAGCCGACCGTGCGGCCGCCCTCGCGGATCGCGAAGCGCAGGCCCTCGTCCATGGCGATGGGCTGGATGAGCTCCACGCTCATCTCGATGTTGTCGCCCGGCATGACCATCTCGGTGCCCTCGGGGAGGTTCGCCACCCCGGTCACGTCGGTCGTGCGGAAGTAGAACTGCGGCCGGTAGCCGTTGAAGAACGGCGTGTGACGCCCGCCCTCCTCCTTCTTCAGGCAGTACACCTGGGCCTTGAACTTGGTGTGCGGCGTAATCGAGCCCGGCTTGCACAGCACCTGCCCGCGCTCGACCTCGTCGCGCCCGACTCCGCGCAGGAGGCAGCCCACGTTGTCGCCGGCCTGGCCCTCGTCGAGGATCTTGCGGAACATCTCGACCCCGGTGACGACCGTGTTGCGGGTCTCCGGATGGATGCCCACGATCTCGACGGTGTCGCCGGTATGCACGACTCCCTGCTCGATACGGCCGGTGGCCACGGTGCCGCGGCCGGTGATCGAGAACACGTCCTCCACCGGCATCAGGAACGGCCGGTCGAGCGGGCGCTCGGGCTGCGGGATGTAGGTGTCGAGAGCCGAGGCGAGCTCCATGATCTTCTCTTCCTCGGCGGCGTCGCCCTCCAGCGCCTTCAGAGCCGACCCCTGGATGACCGGCACGTCCTCGCCCGGGAACTCGTACTCCGAGAGCAGCTCGCGCACCTCGACCTCGACCAGCTCGAGCAGCTCGGGGTCGTCGACCATGTCGGTCTTGTTCATGTACACGACGACGTAGGGCACGTTCACCTGGCGGGCGAGCAGGATGTGCTCGCGGGTCTGTGGCATCGGGCCATCGGCCGCGGAGACCACGAGAATGGCGCCGTCCATCTGGGCGGCGCCGGTGATCATGTTCTTGATGTAGTCGGCGTGCCCCGGACAGTCGACGTGGGCGTAGTGACGGTTCTCCGTCTCGTACTCCACGTGCGAAGTGGCGATGGTGATCCCGCGCTCCTTCTCCTCCGGAGCGTTGTCGATCTCCTCGAAGCTCCTCGCCTGGCCGCCGACGCGCTCGGCGAGCACCTTGGTGATCGCCGCGGTAAGCGTGGTCTTGCCGTGGTCGATATGACCGATCGTGCCGACGTTCACGTGCGGCTTGTTGCGCTCGAACTTCTCCTTCGCCACTCCGAACTACTCCTTTCTCAACGCCTTCTCGGGCGCATCTGGCCCGAACTTGCCAAACATACTCCTTACGCCCCGGCTCCGACCGGCTCGCCGGTGCGGTGCTCGACGATCTCCTCGGCGATGTTCGACGGCACCTCGTCGTACCGATCGAACTGCATCGTGTAGGTGGCGCGGCCCTGGGTGGACGACCGCAGGTCGGTGGCGTAGCCGAACATCTCGGCTAGGGGCACGCTTGCTCTGACCGCGATCGCGTTGCCCCGCGGCTCCTGGCCCTCCACCCGTCCGCGGCGGCTCGAGAGGTCGCCGATGACGGTGCCGATGAACTCCTCGGGGGTCACGACCTCCACGGCCATGATCGGCTCGAGCAGCACCGGCCCCGCCCGCTTCGCGGCCTCCTTCAGGGCGAGCGAGCCGGCCACCTTGAACGCCACCTCGGAGGAATCGGTGTCGTGGTACTTGCCGTCCACGAGCGTGGCCCGCACGTCGACCATCGGATAGCCGGCCTTGACGCCCGACTCGAGCGCCTCCTCGATGCCCTTCTCGACGGCCGGGATGAACTCGGACGGCACCGCGCCGCCCTTGATCCTGTTGACGAAGTCGAAGCCCTCGCCCGGGGCGTGCTCGAGATCGATGAAGACCACGCCGTACTGGCCGGCGCCGCCCGTCTGGCGGATGAACCTGCCCTCCACTTTCCGGGCCTCTCCGCGCACGGTCTCGCGGTACGCCACCTGCGGGCGGCCCACACCGGCCTCCACATTGAACTCTCGCTTGAGCCGGTCGACGATCACCTCGAGGTGGAGCTCGCCCATGCCCGAGATCACGGTCTGGCCCGTCTCCTCCTCGGTGTGCACCTGGAAGGTTGGGTCCTCCTCGCCGAGGCGTTGGAGGGCCACCGACAGCTTCTCCTGATCGGCCTTCGTCTTCGGCTCGATCGAGAGGTGCACCACCGGATCGGGGAACTGGATCGCCTCGAGCACCACCGGAGCGTCGGGGGCGCAGAGCGTGTCGCCCGTTGAGGTCTGCTTGATGCCGACGCCGGCGGCGATGTCACCGGCGTAGACCTCCTCGACCTCCTCGCGGTGGTTCGCGTGCATCATCAGGATGCGTCCCACGCGCTCGGTCCGGCCGGTGACCGAGTTCAGCACCCGGCCGCCCGCTTGGAGCTTGCCCGAGTAGACGCGAAAGTAGGTGAGCTTGCCGACGTAGGGGTCGGCCATGACCTTGAAGGCCAGCGCGGCGAACGGCTCGTCGTCCGACGGCCTGCGGATGGTCGGCGTGCCCTCGCCGTCCTGGATCTGGCTGCCCTCGAGGCCCTCCACCGGGGGAACGTCGAGCGGGCTTGGCAGGTAATCGATCACCGCGTCGAGCAGCGGCTGCACGCCCTTGTTCTTGAAGGCGGAGCCGCACAGCACGGGCGTCATCGAGATGTCGAGGGTTGCCTTTCGGATGTCCTGGATGAGGCGAGCCGGCTCGATCGGCCTCTCCTCGAGGTAGTCCTCCAGCAGCTCGTCGTCGTACTCGGCGACGGCCTCGATCAGCTCCGTGCGCACCTGCCCCGCAGCATCCTGGAGCTCCTCGGGAACGTCGGTGACCTCCCACTCCTGGCCGAGGTCGTCCTTGTAGAGGATGGCCTTCATGTTCACGAGGTCGACGACCCCGCTGAAGTCCGCCTCGTTGCCGATCGGGAGCTGAACGGGCACCGGATGCGCCCCCAGCCGATCGATCATGCTCTGGACCGAGCCCGCAAAGTTGGCGCCGATCCGGTCCATCTTGTTGATGAGGGCGATCCGCGGGACGCGGTACGTGTCGGCCTGGCGCCACACGGTTTCGGACTGCGGCTCGACGCCGGCGACCGCGTCGAACACGGCAATGGCCCCGTCCAGCACCCGCAGCGAGCGCTCCACCTCGACCGTGAAGTCCACGTGGCCGGGGGTGTCGAGGATGTTGATGCGGTGATCGCGCCAGAAGGCGGTGGTGGCTGCCGAGGTGATCGTGATGCCGCGCTCCTGCTCCTGCTCCATCCAGTCCATGACGGCAGCGCCCTCGTGAACCTCACCCATCTTGTGGGTGCGGCCGGTGTAGAACAGAATGCGCTCAGTCGTCGTCGTCTTGCCGGCGTCGATGTGCGCCATGATCCCGATGTTGCGCGTCTTCTCGAGTGTGACCTTGCGTGGCATTAGCTTCGATTCAGTAAGTCGGTTTCCGGGCAGAAAAAAGGCCCGTTCCGGGCCCGGTGCTGCGTGCGGTGCTTGCCCGGATGAGTGCTATGTCGTAGAGGGCTCCATCGACGTGCGCGACCATACGCTCCCGCGTGGCTGAGCGGGATCGCGAGCGGCGGGGGACCACCCGCGAAGCGACGAATGATGGTAGCAGGCGATCTGCCGCTCGATCGGCCGGATTCGGCGCTGCAAAGCGGCTTGCGCTGGGGGTTACCGTCGTCGGAGCGATCGCCGCGCTGCTGCTCGTCATCACCGAGTTCTCGACGGTCGCGTCGGTCGATGTGGCCGGCGGCAGCTGCGAACTGTTGGGCGACACCGATCAGGAGCTCGCGGACCGCTGCGCGCTGACCGGCTTCGACCGCAACGGAGGCGCCTTCCTGCTCCTCGCGGCACTGGTTTTGGTGATGGCCTGGGGCGCCGGTGTGGGTGGCTCGCGGCCGGCTGCTTTCGCGCTCGCCGTTGTTGGAGCGCTGGTGCTCGGCTGGGCCCTCCTCGTCGATCTCCCGGTGACCAGTGAGACCGGGGCGATCGGCATCAACTTCGAGGGTGCCACGGCCGCGGCGGGTCCGGGATTGACCCTCGAGCTCGTCGCGGGCGCGCTCGCGCTGGGCGCCGGGCTCGCCGCGCTCATTGCGCCATCGTGAGCGAGCCGTCGGGTTCGCCCTTAGACTGGCCCAAGCGGATGCGTCGGCTGATGGGACTCGGACTCGCGCTGGCGGCGCCTGCCGCCGTCGCAGCGTCCCCGGCGGCGGCACAGGCACCGCCTCCCCACGTGTCCGTCGGGATCGGCGACAACAACCCCGACCTCTTCACCGACGCTCGCTTCAGCGCCACCGGCATCCGCCACGCTCGGCTGATCGTGCCGTACGACGTCGTGCGAACGGGCGGCTGGCAGCTCGCCTCCGCCGACGCCTGGCTCAGCCGCGCCCGTGATCTTGGCGTGGAGCCGCTCGTCACGTTCGCCCACTCGGACCGTCGGCCGAAGTACCTGCCCACGGTCCGCCAGTACGCCGCCCGCCTGCGCGAGTTCCGCAGTCGCTACCCGTGGGTGCGGGAGTACGCGACCTGGAACGAGGCGAACCACGGGGGCGTGCAGCCCACTGGCTTCAATCCGCGCCGCACGGCCCGCTTCTACCGAGAGCTGCGCCGCCAGTGCGCGCGGGCCGGCTGCCGCGTGGTGGCGGTCGAGGTCCTGGCGGCGAGCTGGAAGCAGATGTGGCGCTGGGTGCGGAAGTTCCGCCGCAGGGCCGGTCCCGGGCCGCACACCTGGGGGATCCACAATTACCCCGACGCCAACAGGGGCCGCTTCGGGACGACCCAGCGCTTTCTGCGGGCCGTTCGCAAGGACGAGGTCTGGTTCACCGAGACCGGCGGAATCGTCCGCTTCGAGAAGCGCTGGCGCTATGACGAGACCCGTGCCGCCCGCTCGGTCCGGCACGTCTTCCGGCTCGCGGCGCTGTCGCCGCGGATCACGCGCGTCTATCTCTACAACTGGCAGTCGGACGCGCGCAACCGGCGTTGGGACTCCGGCTTCATGGCGGCGGACGGCACCCCGCGCCGGGCCTTCTTCGCACTGCTCGATGCGCTGACCCTGGAGCGCTTCCGCACGCCGCCGCCACCCGTGGTCCCGGACCAGCTGCCCAGCGGGCCCATCAGGCTCGGCCACGACCGCGACGACTGACGGGCGGCCACCGCCCTACCCGGATCGCGGCGAGGGCGTCCGCGTGCGAGGAGAAGCCCTGCCAGCTCGCGATCCGACCCCCCTCGATCCGGCAGATCACGCCAAGCTCGGACTCGAGCTCCATCCGGCTTCGACTTCCGTGCACGCGGAACGACGTCAGGGCGAGAACGAAGTCGCCCAGATCGCGCAGCTCAGCCGCGTCGACACGCGAGTCCTTGAAGCTCTCCTCCACGTCGGCGAGCCACTCGACGATGCCCTCGTAGCCCCGGTACGCGCGACCGCGGAGGAAGCTGGACGGAGGGCGGAGCTCCACTTCGGGAGTCATCACCCGCCGCAGCGCCTGGGCGTCGCGATCGTTGTAGGCGTCGATGGCGGCCTGGACCAGATCGATGTTCGAGGCGGGCGGCGCTCCCCCTCGAGCCGGAACCTTCACGCCGGAATCGTACGACGGGGCGACGGCTGGCCGCTGCTACCAGCGGTAATGCGCGAACGCCTGATTGGCCTTCGCCATCCGGAAGATGTCGTCCTTCCGCTTGAAAGCCCCGCCCTGCTGGGACTGGGCGTCGGAGAGCTCGCCCGCCAGGCGTTCAGCCATCGACTTTTCGCGGCGATCGCGAGCGAACTCGACGAGCCAGCGCACGGCGAGCGTGCGGGCACGGGTCTGCGGCACCTCGACGGGCACCTGATAGGTGGCGCCGCCGACCCGGCGGGAACGCACCTCGAGCACGGGGGTCAGCTGCTTGATGGACTCCTCGAGCGCCGGCACGGGATCCTGGCTGGTGCGCCTGGAGAGAATCTCGAGCGCGTCGTAGACGATCCGCTCGGCGGTCGACTTCTTCCCCTTCACCATGACCTTGTTGATCACCTGCTGCACGAGCTTCGACCCGTACATCGGATCGGGCTCGATCGGGCGGACCCCGGGTGGGGAGCGGCGCGGCACGACTACCTCGCCTTCGCGCCGTACTGCGAGCGGGCCTTCTTGCGGTCCGACACGCCCGCGGCGTCAAGCGTGCCGCGCACGACCTTGTACCGCACGCCCGGCAGGTCCTTGACGCGACCGCCGCGGACGAGCACCACCGAGTGCTCCTGCAGATTGTGGCCCTCGCCCGGAATGTAGGCGGTGACCTCCATCTGGTTGGTCAGCCGTACACGCGCGACCTTCCTGAGGGCGGAGTTCGGCTTCTTCGGCGTGGTGGTGTAGACGCGCGTGCACACGCCGCGTCGCTGGGGCGCCGCGATCCGCTTCTTCCGGCCCTGCCCGGATTTGAGACCGGGCGTGGAGACCTTCTTCTTGGGCTTCTGGCGACCCTTGCGAACGAGCTGATTTATGCTGGGCATGCGGCGCGTGATGGTAGCAACGTGACTGCCATAGGATTCCGCGCGTGGCAGGGGTCGAGCTCGATCATCACCGCGGCGGCGCCGGCGATCCGCTCGTCCTGATCCACGGGCTCGGCCACACCTGGCGCGGCTGGCGGCCGATGCTGCCTCTTCTCGAAGAGAGCTTCGACGTACTCGCGGTCGACCTGCCGGGATTCGGCTACTCGCCGCCGCTGCCGGCCGGCGTGGAGTCGAGTCCGGAGCACCTGGCCGATGCGGTCGAGCGCGCGATGGACGCGGCCGGTTTTTCAACGGCTCACCTCGCCGGCAACTCCCTCGGCGGCTGGATCTCCCTCGAGCTGGCCCGCCGCGGGCGCGCCACCACGGTCACGGCGATCTCGCCGGCCGGCCTCGCCTGGGGTCGCGAGGCGAGCCTCGGCGCGGGCATCCTGCGCGCGGAGCGCTGGCTCGCTCGCAACGCGCCGGCACCCGACGCCCTCTTGCGCCATCCGGCCGGCCGGACCCTGCTCGCCGGCCCGACCTTCGCCCGCCCGTGGCGGATCCAGCCGGACGACATGATCGAGCAGAGCCGTCTGTTCGCCGACGCGCCCGGCTTCGAACCCACCCTGGAGAAGACGCTCGGCGTCCAGGTCCGCGGTCTCGACGCGGTCCACTGCCCGGTGCTGGTCTTGTGGGGAACGAGGGACGTGATCCTGCTTCCGCGCCAGGGCCGGCGCTTCGAGCGGCTGCTCCCGAACGCCGAGCTGCGCTACCTGAAGGGTCTCGGGCACGTGCCGATGTCCGACGATCCCGAGCTGCTGTCGCGCGCGATCACCGAGTTCGCGGCGCGCAACGCCTCGCGCGTCGCCGCGCCCGCGGCAGCGTCGTGACAGGCCGCGAGTGCCGGTGGCCGTGGCGGCGTTCTGGGTGGGTTTGGGCCGCCCGCGGCGCCCTCCAAACCGGGTTTGCGCACCGGCGGTCGCGTACAACCGGCTTCTTCAGCAGCCGCCACAGCGTCCAACCCGGCTCGAGCGCCCCGGCGCAGCGTCCAGCCGGATTTTGAGCGCCCCCGCGCAACCTCCATACCGGCTTGAGCGCCCCGGCGCAGCGTCCAATCGGCTCTGAGCGCCCCCGCGCAGCCTCCAAACCGGCCTGAGCGCCCCGGCGCAGCGTCCAGCCGGCGCTAGGTGGTCGCGCGCGCCGCGCGCAGCGGGGCCGGCGTGAGCGCCGCCGCGGCGATCACCAGCACGAACGCGAAGCTTTGGATCGCTATGCCCAGGGGGTCGCTCGGCATTGGATCGCCGAAGACGAGGATGCCGCCGCTGATGGCGGAGACGTTCGCCGCCGCGCTCGTGAGGGTGATCACCGGCACCGCCTCACCCTTCTGGAGGCCGCGGGCCGAGGCGTAGAAGGCGATGACCGAGGCGATCACGCAGGTGGCGAGCCACGGTGAGAGCACGCCGAGGAAGCCATCACTGCCCACCGAGGTCGTCAGCGCCTTGAGCGCGACGTCAGAGACCCCGAAGAGGATCCCCGCCGCAGTGCCGAGCATCGCGCCATGATGCTCGCGCGAGCCGAGTTGCGGCGAGAGGACGAGGGACGTTCCGAGCGCGAGCAGCGCGGACTCGAAGGCGATCATCCACGCCATGGAGTAGCTCGCGTGCCCGCCCCCGCCGTGCGGAAGGGAGGCGGCAAGCAGCACGAGACCGAGCGCCGTCAGCCCGACGCCGGCCCACTGCCGCGTGCCCACCGTGCAGCCGAAGAACCGCTCAGCGAGCACCGTCAGGAAGACCAGCCCGCCTGCAATCACGGCCTGCACCACCGACAGTGGCGCCAGCGCCAGCGCGCCAACGTGGAAGCCCCACGCCCCGGTCGCCACCAGCATGCCGGCCGTGAACCACTTCGACCGAAACAGCCCCACGGCGCTCCGTACCGGGTGCGTCAGGCTCACGTCCGGCGCCGCGCACGCGCCGCGATGCTTGAGCAGGAAGCCCACGTTTGTCGCGAACGCGCAAAGGAACGCGAGCAGAATGCCGACTTGAAGAGTCACTGGAAAGTGATGGATGTGTTGGCTGGTAGGCGCGTCCCTACGGTGTCCCTACCGCGTATTCGAGCTAACGGCCCGCGCGCCTCCCGCTTTCTATGAGAAGGCGGGCCGTGGACACTTCTTTGGCTACCCCGGTAACGAGTTCGCGACACCTTGGTTACTAATGCGACAAGACCGCCGATCCTCTTTCTGGACGTCGACGGAGTGATCAGCCTCTTCGGCTTCGCGCCGGGCGCCGACCATCTGCCCGGCCCCTTGCACTGGGTCGACGGCATCGCCCACTTCATTCCCGAAGGCGTCGGCGAGCGGCTGGTCAAACTAGCTGAGAACTTCGAGCTGGTGTGGGCAACCGGGTGGGAAGAACGCGCCAACGAGCACCTGCCATTCATCCTCGGTCTTCCCTTCCAAGACCTTCCTTTCCTCACCTTCGACGGCCGCGCCGTGTTCGGCTCCGCGCACTGGAAGCTGGACGCGATCGATGTCTACGCAGCCGACCGCCCGGCCGCCTGGATCGACGACAACATCGACGAGGAGTGCGCGGCCTGGGCCGAGGGCCGCAACGCCCCCACGCTGCTCGTACACACCAACCCCGCGGTCGGCCTCACCGACGAGCACGTGGAGGAGCTGCTGCGCTGGGCGGCCGGCCTTTAGTCGCGCCGTGACCCATCGGCCTCGGTTGACCGCCACCAGCCGGTTGCAGAGCGCGGCGCGGCGGAGACGTGCGGACACGCAGCCAGTACGGGCACACCCACGACGATTGCTGCCCAGCGCCCGCATCGGGAGCGCGCTCATCGGACCGCCTGGGGCCTGAGCAGGTCGCGGAGCAGCGCGACCGTGGTTCGGCGTTCGCGCGTGAGATCGGCCTCGGAAACCGGACCGCTTTGAGGCCGGCCAAGGTGAGCTGGGCGTCCCGGCGGCGGTCTTTCACCTGGGCTCTCCAGCTCGAGTGGAATCCCCTGCTATCGAGCTCGACCGCGAGGGCGGCGGAGGTCCAAAGAGCATCGATCGAGATCTCCGTGCCGTTGGGGAGCGTAAAGGGCACGTTGCACTGCGGCCGCGGCAGGCCGGCGCCGTCACACAGTGCGAGGAACTGCTCCTCCAGGTCGGCCGAACTGTTGCTGAGTACGGCGCCCTCGCCCACGCCGAAGACGGCGGCCAACCGGTGCCCCTCGATTCTGAGCAGGCGCCGCGCTACGACCGAAAAGACGCCCCAGTGGAGCCGATGGAGGCGCCCCGCAGCGCGTATGCAGCCCGTGCCGGGACATGCCGAGCATGGCCAACTGGAGCCAGGCGACCACGGCGTGCTGGCGCTCCGCGAGCGCGCTACCGCACGATCGAGCCGACGCGTTCGACCTTCCGCTGCCATATCCGGCAGAAGTCAAACGCGCGCGGACCTCACCCCTTCAGGGCCACCCGTTCGACCTTCCGCGGCTATAACGGGCGGAAGGTCAAACGCGTGGAAAAGGACCGGCCCGCGGCCGGGGCCGCCGACGGCCTAGGACCCCTGGCCGTCCCCGTCGCCGTCCGACGGCAAATCGGCCAAATCGCCGAAGGCGTCCGCCCCGTCGCCGCCGTCGCCGAAGCCGAAGCCCTCGATCTCGCCCGAGTCGGTCAGGCCGAGCTCGGCGGCCAGCTCGGACTCGTCCAGGAGGCCGATCTCCTCCGCCGTGTGGCGGCGGATCGGCTCCGTGGGCTCGATCTCGAGCCGGCGGTAGCGCCTCAACCCCGTGGCCGCCGGGATCAGCTTCCCGATGATCACGTTCTCCTTCAGGCCGAGCAGCCGGTCGGTCTTGCCCTCGAGGGCCGCGTCCGTCAGGACCTTGGTGGTCTCCTGGAAGGAGGCCGCCGACAGGAAGGAGTCGGTGGCGAGCGAGGCCTTGGTGATGCCGAGGATGATCTCCTCGTAGTCGGCCAGCTCCTTCTTCTCCTTCGACAGGTCCTTGTTGACCTCGAGCAGCTCGTTGCGATCGACGAACTGGCCGGGCAGGTAGTTGGTGTCGCCCTTCTGGTCCACCCGGACCTTCTTCATCATCTGCCGCACGATGATCTCGACGTGCTTGTCGTTGATGTCGACGCCCTGCGACTTGTAGACCCGCTGCACCTCGCGCACGAGGTACACCTCGGTCGCGGTGCGCCGCTCGAGCGCGTCGGCGCCGCCCCAGGCCAGGATGTCGTGCGGGTAGATCGAGCCCTCGTTGAGCTGATCGCCCGGCTTGACCTTCTGGCCCTTGTCGACCAGCAGCCGCGTCCGGCGGGGGAACGAGTACGAGTGCTCCTCGCCCTCACCGTCGGTCACGACCACCCGGAGGCCCTTCTCGGTGTCCTCCACCGAGACCGTGCCCTCGACCGTCGCGAGCTCCGCCAGCCCCTTGGGCTTGCGCGCCTCGAACAGCTCCACCACGCGCGGGAGGCCGTGCGTGATGTCGGCGCCGGCCACACCGCCGGTGTGGAAGGTCCGCAGCGTCAGCTGGGTGCCCGGCTCGCCGATCGACTGCGCGGCGATGATGCCGACCGCGTCGCCGATCGCCACGACCTTGCCGGTCGCGGGAGCGACCCCGTAGCAGTGCTGGCACACGCCCTCCGCCTGGCACTTCAGCACCGAGCGGACCGGGATGCCGACCTGCTCGTCGCCGTAAGCCTCGAGCAGCTCGTCGATGTGGACCTGCGTGATCAGCTCGCCCTTCTCGAGCAGGACCCGACCGCGCTTCGTTGAGAAGTCCTCGGCCGCGTAGCGCCCCTCGAGCTGGCCGTTGACCGAGCCGTCGTCGGCGAGCAGCGGCATCTCGATGAACTCATCCGTGCCGCAGTCCTCCTCGCGCACGATCACGTCCTGTGCCACGTCCACGAGCCGCCTGGTGAGGTAGCCCGAGTCCGCGGTGCGGAGCGCGGTGTCCGCGAGGCCCTTGCGGGCGCCGTGGGTCGAGATGAAGTACTCGAGCACCGTCAGGCCCTCCATGAAGTTGGCCTTGATCGGGCGCTCGATGATCTCGCCCTTCGGGTTGGCCATCAGGCCGCGCATGCCGGCCAGCTGGCGGATCTGCTTGAACGAGCCGCGAGCGCCCGAGTTGGCCATCATGAAGATGGGGTTCAGGCGGTCGAGGTTGCGCTGCATGGCCTCCCCGACCTCGTCGGTGGCGGCCTGCCACCTGTCGGTCACGGCCACGCGGCGCTCGTCCTGGGTGATCAGGCCCATGTCGTACTGGTCCTGGATCTCCGCGACCTCGCCCTCGTAGCGCTCGAGGATCTCCTCCTTGTCGGGCGGAATCACGACGTCGTTCTTCGAGATCGTGATGCCGGCCTGCGTGGCGAAGTGGAAGCCGAGGTCCTTGAAGGCGTCGAGCACGAGCGCGGTTGCGTACGGACCGTGCTGGTCCACCAGCCCCTCGATCACCTGCGCCATGTCGCGCTTCTTCAGCGGGGTGTTGACGAACTCGTAGGTGTCCGGGTCATACTCCTCCCCGAGGGCGTCCTCCAGCGCGCGCTCGATGCGCTCGTTGAAGATGATCCGCCCGACCGTGGTGAGCAGGTGCTCCGTGCGGTGACGGCGCCGGTACTCGGCCAGGTCGTGCAGCTTCACGTTCTTGCTCTCGTAGGAGAGCTCGGCCTCCTGCGCCGAGCGGAACACGTGCGGGCGCAGGCCGTGGGTTTTCTCATTCCACGTGCCCTCGAAGAGCACGTCCTCGAGCTCTGTAAGCTCCTGCTCGTTGGGCCCGTAGGTGAGGTAGTACGAGCCGAGCACCATGTCCTGCGTCGGCGTCGCGAGCGGCGAGCCGTGCGCCGGCGACAGGATGTTGTTCGCCGACAGCATCAAAAGGCGCGCCTCGGCCTGAGCTTCGGCTGACAGCGGCACGTGGACCGCCATCTGGTCGCCGTCGAAGTCCGCGTTGAACGCGTGGCAGACGAGCGGGTGGACCTGGATGGCCTTGCCCTCGACCAGCACCGGCTCGAAGGCCTGCAGACCGAGGCGGTGCAGCGTCGGGGCCCGGTTCAGCAGCACCGGGTGCTCCTGGATGACCTCCTCGAGCACGTCCCACACCTCGGGGATCATCGAGTCGACCATCTTCTTGGCCGCCTTGATGTTCTGCACCGACTTGCGCTCGACGAGCCGCGCCATGATGAACGGCTTGAACAGCTCGAGCGCCATCAGTTTGGGCAGCCCGCACTGGTGGATGCGCAGCTCGGGGCCGGCCACGATGACCGAGCGGCCCGAGTAGTCCACGCGCTTTCCGAGCAGGTTCTGGCGGAAGCGGCCCTGCTTGCCCTTCAGCATGTCGCTGAGCGACTTGAGCGGGCGATTGCCCGGCCCGGTGACGGGCCGGCCGCGGCGGCCGTTGTCGAACAGGGCGTCGACGGCCTCCTGCAGCATCCGCTTCTCGTTGTTGACGATGATCTCGGGCGCGCCGAGGTCGAGGAGGCGCTTCAGCCGGTTGTTCCGGTTGATCACGCGCCGGTAGAGGTCGTTCAGGTCGGACGTGGCGAAGCGGCCGCCGTCGAGCTGAACCATCGGGCGCAGCTCCGGCGGGATCACCGGGATGGCCTCGAGGATCATGTCCTCGGGCTTGTTGTCCGAGTTGATGAAGGCCGAGACGACCTTCAGCCGCTTGACCGCGCGCGACTGCTTCTGTCCCTTGGCGGTCTTGACCTGGTCCTCGAGCTCCTCGCGCTCCGCGTCGAGGTCGACCTGCTGGAGCAGGTCGCGCACCGACTCGGCGCCCATCCCGCCGCGGAAGTACTCGCCCCAGCCGAACGGTGAGCCGAAGCGGTCCTTCAGCTCGCGGAAGAGCGTCTCGTCCGCGATCACCTGCTTCGACTCCATCGTCTGGAACAGCTCCCAGACCTGGCGCATGCGCTCGACGGCGTCCTCGATGTAGGCCTCGGTGTCGGCGATGTCGGCGTCGAACTGCTTGCGGAGGTCCTTCTCCATCTTCTCCCGGTCCTCGTCCGAGAGCTTCTTCAGGTTGACCTCCAGGGTGTCCGCCCACAGCAGGTCGTCGTCGTTGAAGGTCGACTGCTTGCCGGTCGAGAGGTACTCCACCCGGCGCTCGAGCGACTCCCTCAGCTCGAGCACGCGCTGCTCACGCTCGGCCTCGTAGGCGTCGATCTGCTTCTGGACTTCCCTCTCGAGCGTGCCGAGGTCCTTCTGGCGCGCCTCCTCGTCGACCCATGTGACGATCGAGGCCGCGAAGTAGAGGACCTTCTCGAGCTCCTTGGGAGCCATGTCGAGCAGGTAGCCGATACGGCTGGGAACGCCCTTGAAGAACCAGATGTGCGAGACCGGCGCCGCCAGGTCCACGTGCCCCATGCGCTCGCGGCGCACCTTGGAGCGCGTGACCTCCACGCCGCAGCGCTCGCAGACGATTCCCTTGTAGCGAACGCGCTTGTACTTGCCGCAGTAGCACTCCCAGTCCTTGGTGGGACCGAAGATGCGCTCGCAGAACAGCCCGTCCTTCTCGGGCTTCAGCGTCCTGTAGTTGATGGTCTCCGGCTTGGTGACCTCGCCACTGGACCAGGACCGGATCTGCTTGCTGGACGCGAGCCCGATCTTGATTGCGTCGAAGTTATTGATGTCGATCAAAGGGTTCCTTACTCCTCAATGTATTCCGCGTCCTGCTCGGCTCCCGACTCTTCCGTCTGGCCGCCCTCGCCCTCGGCCTCGACCGACTCCTCCGACTCGTCGGTCGCCTGGCCGTCGGTGGCGCGCACTCCCGAGAGGTCGATGCCGAGCTCCTCCGCGGCGCGCAGTAGGTCGTCGTCCTCGTCGCGCATCTCGACGCCCGCGCCCTCCTCGGAGCGAACGTCCACGTCGAGCGCGAGCGACTGCATCTCCTTCAGCAGCACCTTGAACGACTCCGGGATGGAGGGCTCGGCGATGTTCTCGCCCTTGACGATCGCCTCGTAGGCCTTCACGCGGCCGACGGTGTCGTCGGACTTGATCGTGAGCATCTCCTGGAGGGTGTACGCCGCGCCGTAGGCCTCGAGCGCCCACACCTCCATCTCGCCGAAGCGCTGGCCGCCGAACTGCGCCTTGCCGCCCA
>DATDLN010000025.1:0-43513 GCA_036519295.1 Thermoleophilaceae bacterium | reverse complement strand
GCCGCCTGGGACGTGCTCTACGTCGACAGCCTCACGGGCGTGCAGTTCGCCGACCCCCGGATGTCGGGGCTAATCACCGGCCTCCCCCAGTCGCGGGCTCCTCAGGCGCGCCCGCTTCGCTGGGCGTAGCGAACGGCGTCGTCGCGGTGCGCGAAGGACTGCAGCCTTATGGCCTGGCCGTCACGGAGGGTCCAGACGTGGGTGAAGCGGTGGTCCACCTCGGCGCCGCTTGCCTTACCGCGGCCTCGCTGGCGCATCGATGCCACGACGTGTCCGGCGAGCTCCTCGACCTCGAGCAGCTCGACGGTGAAGTCGTCGAAGGCGTCGTCGCCCTCGTCCATCCACTCGAGCAGGGCCTCGCGGCCGCGATAGGCCTCAACGGTGGTCCCGACGACGATATCGGCGGCGCTCAGCGACCTGATGGCCGCGCGGTCGCGCGCGTTGATCGCCGCGTAGACGCGGGCGACAAACTCGCTTCCCTCGGGCACCGCGCCAAAGGTATCGGAGTAGGCGACGCTGACACTGCAAACCGCGCCCGAGCCGGGCTGTTTCGCCACATGGCGCCCGGGTACCCGGTGCTGCGAACTACCAAGGAGGACTTGCATGCGCGGAAAGCTGCTCATCACGATTGCCGGCACCGGCGCCGCCGCGTACTTCCTCGACCCGGATCAGGGGAAGCGCCGACGTAACCTGGCGCAGGACCGGGTCGCCGCGTTCTTCCGGCAGCGCGCACGCGGGACCGAGCGAGCGAAACGGGCGGCGGGCAGCTTCGCGGCAGGCCTCAGGGAGCGAGCCAAGGCGACGGTCCGCGAGGAGCGGGCGCCGGGCGACGACGTGACGCTCAAGCACAAGATCGAGACCGAGCTCTTCCGAGAGCCGGACGCGCCGAAGGGCTCGGTGAACATCGACGTCGCCGAGGGCGTCGTGACCCTGCGAGGCCAGGTCGACCGGCCCGAGCAAGTGCGCGACCTGGAGGCGAAGGCACGGAGCATCGCCGGCACGCGCGACGTGCAGAACCTGCTTCACACGCCGGACTCACCGCCGCCGAACGTCGCGGCGGTGCAAGGCTCGTCGTAGGCGCGGCGAAGATGGGGCTCCTCGACAAGATCCTGCGCCGTCCCGGGAGGCGCGAGTCCGATCAGCTCCCCGAGGAGGGTCCGGCGGAACAGGTTGTCGACGACCTTCCCCAGGAGGCCCGTCCCGAGGCGACGGACACCCCCGGCGGGCCCGGGCCCGGGGAGGAGCGCCAGACCGGACACCCGGACGAGACAAGAGACGGCGACTAGAGAAGCAACTGCAACCCGGAAGGTACGGAGACATGGCTGACGAGATCCAAGGCAGGCGAATCGCATTCCTGATGGCGAACGAGGGCGTGGAGCAGGTCGAGCTCACCCGACCCTGGCAGTACGTAAAGGAGGCCGGCGGCGAGCCAGAGCTGATCGCCCCGGAGGGCGGAGAGGTCCAGGCCTTCAATCACCTGGACAAGGCCGACACCTTCCCCGTCGACAAGACGGTGGAGCAAGCGAATCCGGACGACTACGACGGCCTCGTGCTGCCGGGCGGCGTCGCCAACCCGGACGCGCTGCGCACGCACGAGCCGGCGGTTCAATTCGTGCGCTCGTTCTTCGACGCGGGCGCCCCCGTGGCGGCGATCTGCCACGCCCCCTGGACGCTGGTTGAGGCCGACGTGGTCCGGGACCGGACGCTGACCTCCTGGCCGAGCCTCAAAACGGACATCCGCAACGCCGGCGGCAACTGGGTCGACGAGGAGGTGCACGTCGACGGCGGCCTCGTCACGAGCCGTAAGCCCGACGATCTCGACGCCTTCTCCGCCAAGGCGATCGAGGAGTTCGCCGAGGGCCGGCACGAGCGCCAGCGCGAGGCGACCGTCGGAACCGGCGGGAGCTAGACAGCGCCGTGCCGCGCTCGATCTGGAACGGCACGATCACGTTCGGGATGGTCAACGTCCCGATCAAGCTGTATTCGGCGACGGAGTCGAAGACCATCCACTTCCACGAGGTGCACGTCAAGGACGGCGCCCGGATCGAGCAGCGGCGCATCTGCCCCAAGGAAGGGCGCGAGGTCCCCTACAAGGAGATCGTCAAGGGCTACGAGGTCGCCCCCGACCAGTACGTGGTGCTCGACAAGGAGGAAATAAAGGCGGCCGCCGGGGACCGCGGCAAGGTCGTGCACCTGGACGAATTCGTGGAGGCCGCGGACATCGACCCGGTTTTCTACGACAAGACCTACTACGTGGGCTCGCGTGAGGACGCGGATGCCTACCGCCTCCTCCACGACGCGTTGCGACGCAGCGGCCGAGCCGGAATCGGGCGCTTCACGTTCCACGACCGGGAGTACCTCGTCGCGGTGCGGGCGCTCGACGGCGGGATGGCGCTCCACACGCTGCGTTTCCACGACGAGGTCGTGCGCGGCAAGGACCTGGAGCTGGAAACAAGCGGCAGGAAGCCCTCCCGGCGCGAGGTCCAGATGGCCGAGCAGCTCGTCGAGTCGCTGCACGAGGACTTCGACCCCAGGCGGTACGAGGACACATACCGAGCGGCGGTGGAGGACCTGATCGAGCGCAAGGCCGCGGGGGAGGAGATCGACCTGCTGGAGCAGGAGGAGCCGGAACAAGGTGACGACCTCGCCGCCGCGCTCGAGGCGAGCCTGGGCGGGCCCGAGACGAAGGCCGGGAGCTAGCGATGCCGCGCGCCCTCTGGAGCGGCTCGCTCAGCTTCGGCCTCGTGAACGTGCCCGTCCAGCTGGTGAGCGCCGCCCGCGACCTCGACTATCGCTTCCACCAACTGCACGAGAAGGACAAGGTGCGGATCGAGCAGCAGCGCTTCTGCTCGAAGGAGGACACCGAGGTGGTCTGGGAGGAGGTCGCTCACGGCTATGACCTCGACGGCAAGCAGGTGATCGTGACGGACGAGGAGCTCGCTTCGGTGCAGCCCCGCAAGACCAGGACGATCGACATCGAGGCCTTCGTGGATCTCGCCGAGGTCGACCCGATCTACTTCGACCATCCCTACTACCTGATCCCGGCGGGAGAGAGCGAGGGCACTCTCCGCGCCTACCGCCTGCTCCTCGAGGCGATGGAGCGCGCAGAGCGCGTCGCCCTCGGCCGTCTTGTCATGCGCACCAAGGAGTACCTCGTCGCCGTCAGGGTCCGCGAAGGTGCGCTCGCCCTGACCACGATGCTGTTCCACGACGAGGTTCGAAGCCCCGATGCGATCGAGACGGGCGGCAAGAAGCCGACGAGGAAGGCGCTCGAGAACGCAGTGGCGATCCTCGAGGAGCTCTCGACCGACTGGGATCCCGAGCGCTACACCGACTGCTACCGGGAGCGCCTGAAGCGCGTCATCGACCGCAAGCGAAAGGGGGAACGGATCCGGGCGCCGAAACCAGAGCGCCAGCCCGCTCCCGCGCCCGATCTGATGGAGGCGCTGCAGCGGACGCTCGCCAGCATCCGGGACGGCGGGAATGCACGGGACGGAAGTGGGGACGCCCGGGACGGAAGTGCGGACGCCCGGGACGGACGCGCCGAGCTCGAGCGGCTCGATCGGGAGGAGCTCTACCGCCGGGCCCAGGAGGCCGGCGTGCCGGGCCGCTCGAAGATGTCGAAGCACCAGCTGGTCAAGGCCCTGTCGAACGGGGAGTGAGAGAAACGACCTCGCCCGGCGGGCCCGGTCCCGGGGACGAGCGCGGGACCGGGCATCCGGACGAGGCCGAAGAGGGCGCGACTACGGCCGCGCCCCGACGGGATGCTCCTCCTCGAGGCCCGTCCGATCCGCGCCTTCCTTGGCCGCTTCCGCCTGGCGGAGCTGGCGGTTCACGTGGTCCCAGTCGAGGTTCCGGAAGAAGGCCTCGACGTACTGCTTGCGGCCGTCCGGCGTGGCGCCGAAGTCGCGAACGTACGCGTGCTCGTACACGTCGAGGGCGAGCACCGGGACCATGTTGTAGACGGCCCAGAGGTTCTGGGTGTCCATGATGTAGTTGAAGAGCGACCCGTCGTTCAGGTCGTAGCCGACCATCACCCAGCCTCGCGCCGACGACGCGGCCTTCTTGACCGCGTTGAACCACTTGTCGACGCCGTTGAACTCCTGGTCCACAAGCTCGGCGAAGCGGCCCTCGGGCTGGCCGCCATCGCCCCCGAGGTGACCGAAGTACAGGTCGTGGTTCTTGTATCCGAGGAGGGCGAAGGTGTAGTCGACCGAGACCGCGCGCAGCTCGGAGAACACCTGGTTGCCCTCGATCTCCGAGTAGTCGAACTCGTTGAGGCGCCGCCGGCACTCGTTCGTCTTCTTCACGTACCCCTCGTAGAGCTTGTAGTGGTCTTCCATCGTCTGCTTCGAGATGCCGTCCAGCTCCTTCTCGAATGCGACGAACTTCCGTGGCTTGAGTTCATCCCAGGGCATGGGATCGCCTCCTGCTTCTCGGGTGACTTATTTCGGATACCCGTGCCCGATCGGACTACTCCATGCGATTGCGGTGGGAAGAGTTACTCCCTGTCTTCGGGGTACCCGAAGGGCATGAGCGAATCGCGAGTCCGCTACTTCCACTTCTGCTCACAGGAGCAGTTCCCGCCCAGCGAGCTGCTCGAGCAGGCCACGCGGGCCGAGCGTGCCGGCTTCGACGGGATCGCATGCAGCGACCACCTCCAGCCGTGGTGGGAACCGGGCGAGTCCGGGCACGCATGGATCTGGCTCGGCGCCGCCGGTCGCGCGACGGAGCGGGTTCCGATCGGCACCGGCGTCACGCCTCCCGGCCCGCGGTACCACCCCGTGCTGATCGCCCAGGGGTGGGCGACGCTGGAAGAGATGTTCCCCGGCCGCCCGTTCCTCGGCATCGGCTCCGGAGAGGCGCTGAACGAGGCGCCGCTCGGCGAGGACTGGCCGCCGGTCGAGGCGCAGATCGCGCGCATGGAGGAGGCGCTCGAGATCATCCACCGGCTCTTCGACGGCGAACGCCTCGACTACGAGGGCAGGCACTTCCGCACCCGGCAGGCCTATCTCCATACTCGACCCGAGCGCCGGCCGCCGATCTACGTGTCCGCCTTCGGGCCGAAGGCCGCCGCCGTCGCGGGCCGCTGGGGCGACGGGGTCTGGACGCTCGCGGATCCCGAGTCGACGCCGGAGATACTCGACGCCTATCGGGGCGCCGCCGAGGACAGCGGGCGCGAGCCGGGCGAGGTCGTCCTACAGGGCGGCTTCTCCTGGGCGAGCGACGACGACGCTGCGCTCGACGGAGTGCGCGCGTGGAAGGGCGCCCAGCCCGAGGAGTTCTACAAGGACGAGGTCTTCGATCCCCGGGCCATGTACGAGCAGGGCGCGCGAGAGGTGTCCGACGAGGACCTGCGCGAGAGCTTCATCGTCTCGTCGGACCCCGAGGTCCACGTGGAGCGGATCCGCGAGATCGAGGACCTGGGTGCCACGATCATCTGCCTGGCGAACAATTCGGGGGCCGACCCTAGGGGAGCCATCGACGTCTACGGCCGGCAGGTGCTCCCGGCGCTCAGGCGCCGCGCGGCCGAGTCGGCACCCCGTTAGCGCGCGCCGCCGACGCTAGTCGTCGATCTTGTCGCGCTTGGGGGCCTCCCAGGGCTCCGCCTCGGGATCCTGGGAGGGGTGCGGCGCGCTGGTGCTGGTGCTTCCGGTCGGAGGGTGCGGCTCCTCCCCGAACGGCTCCGCGTCGGGATCCGGCGGATAGCGCGGATCGCTGCCCCGCTCGTACGGATCGGGCCACTCCGTCGGATCAGGCTCGCCGACCTCGGTGTTCAACGCGTGGTGCGGAGTCGGGTCGCGTGAGCGGTCGCCCGGGTCCTTGCCCGGCGGCTCGGGGAAGCCGCTGGGGGGACGTTCGTGCTTTTCTCGCTTCGGCTCATTCAACCCCGATACCCGGGTATTCGATCCGTATGGCAACCCAGAAGCAACGCGCAGCGGCGCGCAAGAACGTGAAGCAGGCTCAGTCCGCGGCCCGGAGCAAACAGACGCTGAAGAACCTGCCGAAGCGCACGCGCAGGGCTCTCGGGAAAGAGGCGACCAAGGTGCGCCAGGGCGAGACGCCCACCCGCAAGGAGCTCGAGGCAGAGGCCCGAAGGCTCGACATCCGCGGCCGGTCAAGGATGGGGAAAGCTGACCTGAAGCGCGCGGTCACTCGGGCGAAAGGGAACTAGACGATCGCGTTTTCGGCCGCGCCACGCGGGTAACCGACCCACGATGACACCATTTACGACCTTCGCCAGCGCGCTGGTCCTGGGACTTCTGATCGCCTCCGCGTTCCTCTTCGGCGGCGCCCCGCTCCTCATCCTCCCGATCATCGTCGTGGTCCTTCTCGCGCTTGGACTGTCAGGTTCCTTCCGAAGAGCTCGTCGCGACCGCGGGATCGCGCACCACCGAGAGCAGGCGAAGGTCGACAAGGTCGAGTTCACGGAGAGGGACAAGCAGACCTTGACCCGCTAGTCGCTCGATGCCGGGGCCGGCTGGGACTCGAGCGGTGCCGGCCGTCCCGGCTTGCCGAGCAGCAAGATCGCGCACAGGACCCCGACCGCCGAGAAGACCGCGGCCGCGGCGAACGCCGACTGGAAGCCCTCCGTGAGCGCGGACAGGCGATCCGGCCCGGCGGTCTCCGAGATCGCGACGGTCGTGACCACTGCGGTGCCGAGCGCGCCGCCGATCTGGAACGCCGCGTTGTTGAGCGCCGCCGCCAGGCCCGACTCCTGCTCGACGACGCCGGCCAGGGTGGCGACCGAGGCGGCCACGTAGGCCGCGCCGAGTCCGGGGCCGAAGATCAACAGGCCTAGGAAGATGTCGCCGAAATAGCTCCCGTCGGCGGACACCCGGGTCAGCACCAGGCAGCCCACACCGGTCAGGAAGAGGCCGAACGCGGCCACCGGGCGAAAGCCGATCCGCGTCACGATCGCCTGACCGGCGGTGGATCCGACGACCGCCATCACTGTCATCACGGCGGTGCCGAGGCCGAACTCGAGCGCCGAGTAGCCGAGCACCTGCTGCGCATACATCGAGACGATGAGAGACATGCCGAAGGCCACCATGCCGAGTGCCGCCAGCACGAGGTTGCCGCCCACCAGCGTCCTCGAGCCGAAGATGCGGAGCGGCACCAGCGGCGAGGCCGAGCGGGACTCCACGCCGGCGAACACCGCGAACAGGAGCACCGAAGCGAGCATCAAGCCGATCGTCTGGGCGCTGCCCCAGCCCGCGTCGGGCGCCTCGACCACGCCGTAGACGAGGAGCACGAGCGCGGCGGTGACGGTCACGGCCCCACCGACGTCGTACGCGCGCTCGGACACGAGGCCACGACTCTCGCGCAGGAGGATCGGGCCGAGCGCCAGCAGGCCGATGGCCACGGGAACGTTGATGAAGAAGATCCACTCCCAGCCGAGCCCGTCGGTGAGCGGGCCGCCGATCAGGAGCGCGGCCGTGGCGCCCATGCCCCCGATGGCCGACCAGATGCCGAGCGCCTTGTTGCGCTCGGGACCCTCCTCGAATGTGGTCATCAGGATCGAGAGAGCGGTCGGCGCCATGATCGCCGCCGAGACGCCCTGAACGACGCGCGCTCCGATCAGCACACCGCCGGACCAGGCCAGCCCGCAGAGCAGCGAGGCGATCAGGAACAGGGCGGTCCCGACCATGAACATCCGCCGCCGGCCAAGCAGATCGGCCGACCGACCGCCGAGGAGAAGCAGTCCGCCGAAACTCAGGAGGTAGGCACTCATCACCCACTGGGCGCCGCCGGCGGAGAACCCCAGGTCCTCCTCGATCGACGGCAGACCGAGGATCACGATCTGGGCGTCGAGAATCACCATGAAGAACGCAAGGCACAGCAGCGCGAGCGCCTTCCAGCGCAGCGGATCGGGCGTTCCCGCCCGGCGGTCGGTCATGCCGGGAGCTCCTCCGGCAGGCCGAATCGCGGAAAGACCTCGGGCGTCACGAAGCCCGTCACCTCGGCGATCCGTCCGCCCCTCAGGCTGAGCACGTCCAGCACCGCCGCCACGTACCTCTCCTTCTCGGCGTTCCAGAGGTAGCAGCCGACCGCCGGCTGTCCGTTTGCCCGGGACGGGAGGTGACGCCAGCGCTCGCGGAGCGGCCCCGCGAGGAGGAAGCCGCTGACCGCGTCCTCACCCCGATACCAGGTCGCGTACGGCGGCATCGACCAGGTGGCGTCCTCGGCCAGCATGGAGGTGATCGCCTCTATGTCGCCGCGATCCAAGGCGTCCATGTAGGCCTCCACCAACTCGCGCACGCGCTCGTCGCCGAGGGCCCGCAGCGTCACCTGCTGGCTCTGCTCGGGGAGACGCTCGTCCGCGGCGCGACGGGCTCGCCGCAGGGCGCTGTTCACCGAGTTGACGGTGGTGCCGAGCGTCTCCGCGACCTCGCGGGCCGAGAAGCCGAGCACGTCGCGCAGGATCAATACCGCGCGTTGGCTCGCCGGCAGGTGTTGGACCGCGGCGATGAATGCGAGCTCCACGCTCTCACGCCGTTCGTACCGGGCATGGGGCGCGGCGAGGCCATCCTCGACGGCCAACGCCTCGTCCGGGTACGGCTCCACCCAAACCGACTCGACGAGCGGCTCGCCGGACTCGTCGTGCGGGTCCGAGGCCGGTCCGAAGTCGACGGGTAGGACCCGCTTGCGCCGCCGCGCGATCAGATCGAGGGAGGTGTTGGTGGCGATCCGGTAAAGCCAGGAGCGCAGCGAGCTCCTGCCTTCGAAACGCGGTAGCGCGCGCCACGCTCGCAGGAGAGCTTCCTGGAGGGCATCCTCGGCGTCGTGAACGGAGCCGAGCATCCTGTAGCAATGTGCGTGGAGCTCCAAGCGATGGGGCTCCACCAGCCGGCGGAAGTCCTCCTCGCCGGCAGCGTCGCTCGAGATGGAAGTCATCCTCAGGGAATGAGACTGTCGACCCGAAGGAAACTCATCGCGTGAATCTTCCAAGCGAAAGCATCGTTTCGAGCCAACGGCGTGGATCTCTGCGTCCGCACCTTCGGCGACGCCGGCGACCCGGCGATCCTCCTCATCATGGGATCGAGCGCCTCGATGGACTGGTGGGAGGACGATTTCTGCGAGCGCCTCGCGGCAGGGTCCCGCTTCGTCGTACGCTACGACCACCGCGACACGGGACGATCGGTGAGCCACGAGGCGGGCGCGGGGGCATGTCGATGGGCGGGGCGATCGCGCAGGTCGTGGCGCTCGACTATCCCGATCGAGTCGCCTCCCTCACCCTCATCTCGACGAGTCCATCCGGCGGCGACCCGGACCTTCCGGAGATGTCGGCGGAGACCGGCGCCGAGTTCGCGGCGGTGGCCTCGCCCGACTGGTCCGACAGGGCGGCGGTGATCGACTACCAGCTACAGCTCGCGCGGGTGTGCGCGAGCCGCACGAGTCCCTTCGACGAGGAAGAGCTCCGTCGCCTCGCCGGTCGCGTCCTCGACCGGACGAGCAACGTCGAGGCGAGCATGACGAACCACGATTTCTTGAAGGGAGCCGACCGTTGGAGGGAGCGCCTCCGGGACCTGGACGTCCCGACGCTCGTCATCACGGCACCGAGGACCCGGTGCTCCCGTACGGCCACGCACTCGCACTCGCGAGAGAGAACCGTGGCGCCGAGCTACTTCCCCTCGAGCGGACGGGCCACGAGTTGCCCCGGAGGGTCTGGGCGCTCGTCGTTCCCGCGATCCTCGAGCACACGCGGGAGCGCTAGAGCGCGACCTCGCCTATGTCGCTCGTCCAGAATCAATAGACGATTGAGCATGAATCGGCCCGCGTCTCGCTGATGGTAAGTCCTGTTCGGACCGCTTAGCGTGGACGGCATGCAATCGACTCTTGGAGAAACGATGAGCGAGAAGCCCACGCTGGTTGTTGGCGGCACCGGAAAGACGGGCCGCAGGGTCGTGGCCCGGCTCAGGGCGCGCGGTGTGCCGACGCGGGTCGGCTCCCGCTCCGGCGAGCGGCCTTTCGACTGGGAGGATCCGGCGACGTGGGCGCCCGCGCTCGAAGGCGCTGGGGCTGCGTACGTCTCCTACTACCCCGACCTCGCGATCCCGGGCGCGCGGGAGGCGGTGCGCTCGTTCGCGGAGCTCGCCCTCGACCACGACGTCCAGCGGCTGGTGCTGCTCTCCGGCCGAGGCGAGGAAGAGGCACAGCGAGCCGAACGCGCCGTGCAGGACACCGGCGCCGACCTGACCGTCGTGCGCTGCGCCTGGTTCATGCAGAACTTCAGCGAGGACTACCTCCTGGAGCCGATCCGCGAGGGCGAGGTGATCTTGCCGGCGGGCGACGAGCCGGAGCCGTTCGTCGACGCCGACGACATCGCCGACGTCGCCGTCGCGGGGCTGACCGACGACCGGCACCTAGGCCAGATCTACGAGCTGACCAGCCCGCGGCTGTTGACCTTCGCCGGAGCCGTCGCCGAGATTTCGAGGGCGGCCGGCCGTGAGATCCGGTACGTGCCGGTCTCCATCGAGGAGTATGCGGCCGGGGCGGCCGAGCACGGAGTGCCGGAGGAGTTCGTCGGGTTCCTGACCTACCTGTTCGAGGAAGTTCTCGGCCGCAACGCCTACCTGACCGACGGCGTCCAGCGCGCAGTCGGTCGTAAGCCGCGGGACTTCGCCGAGTACGCGCGCGACGCCGCTGCCACCGGGGTCTGGAACGGAGCGGCTTCCTGAGTGGCCGGGGGTGGGGCTACGGCGTGGTAGCGAGCGGCTGGGCGTCCATGGCAAGCCGTGCGCGCAGGCGCCACGCTCCACCCCTTTCGGCCCCCGCCTACGAGGCCGGGCTGGTCACCCCCGGCCGCTCCTCGTAGGCCAGCGCTTCGAGGAGCCCGACCATGTGCTCCGGTCCGGGCAGCGCGTTCATCTCGGCCTTGAAGGCCCGGGCGCGCGTGCGGTAGCTCGGATCGCGGAGCACCCGGCTCACCGCGTCCCGGATGGCCTCTCGCGTGCGGTCGTCGGCCCCGACGGTCCGGCCCACGCCGAGGCCGGCGCAGCGCTCGGCGCTGTACGGCTGGTCCGCAGTGATCGGGACCACGACCATTGGGACGCCCGTGCCGAGCGCCTCCTTGACGCTGTTGAAGCCGCCGTGGGTGACGAAGGCGTCGCAGTGAGCAAGGGGAGCGGCTGAGCGACGTACGGCTCCAGCCGCACGTGATCGGGCTGCGGCCCGAAGCGGGCGGGGTCCTGGTCGCGGCCGATCGCCACGATCAGGTTGACCGTCTCCCCGCCGAGCGCCTTCACGATCGCCTCCAGTACGCCGGGGGTCCTGTTGAAGACGGTTCCGAGGCTCGCGAGCACGGTCGGCCGGTCGGGCAGGTGCTCGACCCAGTCGGGCAATCGCGCTCCGGGCGGCACGGTGCTCGTGTGATGAAGGAAGCGGGCGTTGGGAGGCCTTTGCGCGGAGGTCCCGTCCCAGGCCGGCGGGGTGAAGCAGAGGTGCAGGTGGCGGAAGGGCATCACGTTGTCGGGATCGGGCGGGAGCCCCAGCTCCTCTCGCTGCCGCGCCAGCGGCTCTGCGCCATCCGGCGGTTGCCCGGGAAGTAGCGGATCTCCGTAGAATCCACCGCGGCGTATGCGTTGCCGGCGACGGAGGCGTGGGGGAGGCCCAGGTGCTCGGCGGCCAGGCAGCCGCCGTACTCCATACCCTCCCTGACGATCAAATCGGGGCTCCACTCGCGGGCAATCGCCAGCAGGTCCGGGACCATCCGCCGCGTTGTGATGTCGGCGAGCGTGGTGACGGCGAACTTCGCGAACTCGGGGCCCGGAGGTGGCATTGGGGGAAACGCATCCCACGTCGACTGATCGGACATCAGCCAGTCGAGCTCGGCGTCGATGTGGGCGAGGCCGAACGCCTCGACCTCGGGACGAAAGGACGCGGACGAGCAGATCGCCACGTCGTGAGCGGCGTCCGACAGCGCGCGCCACCGGCACCAGCGGGTGGAGATGGCCAACGGACGGCTGAACCGTGAAGAGCGCCCGTACGGTCCGGCCCGCCCGCCCCTGCTGCCGCTACCCGCTCTTGACGAGACCGACCACGTGGCCCTCCGGGTCGTTGAAGAGGCCGATCTCGAGTCCCTCCATCGGCTTGTCCGGTCCCATCATCCGCGTCCCGCCCAGGCTCTCGGCCTTGGCGAGCGCGGCCCCCACGTCGGGCACCTCGACGTAGAAGGTCACGTGGCCGGGATACCCCTCCGGCCCCGGTCCCACACCGCCGCCGATTCCGACGCCGTCGGTGTTGGTGTTCCCCTCGCGCTGCACGACCCCGTAGTTCATCGGGTTGTTCGAGTCGAACTCCCAACCGAACAGGTCGGAGTAGTAGCTCTTGAGCTTGTCCGCGTCCTTCCCGACGATCTCGAAGTGGACTACCGGCTGGCCCATGTTGTCTCCTTTCCCCAACTTCGGCACATTCGATGCGTTATGTTTTGAAACGTTCGACGCTGTTGTATGAATTTTGGGAGGCGGCAGGCGGTGCGTGCAGTTGTGCTCGCGACGGCAGCAGCGCTGTGGATGGTCGTCGCACTCGTGCCCTCGGCCGTGGCCGACACGCGATTCGAGTGCATCGATGGGTTCGCTGCCCCGGGCACTCCCGCCAAATTCAACAGGGTCGGCGTGCTCGAGGTCGGGCCGTCGCGCGCGAAGAACGTGCTGGTGCTCAATCCTGGTACGTCCGCGAGCGCCGCGTACTTCGCGCCGCTGGCGAGGGACATCGTCAGGAGGGCCAGGGGCTGGCAGGTCTGGGCGGTCGAGCGCCGGGAGAACCTCCTCGAGGACCAGTCGGTCGTCAACCAGGCGAAGGCGGGCCGGGCCACGGACCAGCGGCTGTTCGACTACTACCTCGGCTACATCACCAAGGGGGAAAGCGTCGTTCCCGACCACTACGAGCCGATCCGCGACGCCGACGTCCCGTTCGCACGCCAGTGGGGCATGCGCGTGGAGATCGAGGACCTGAGGCGGGTGGTGAAGGCCGCGAAGAGGCTGCGAGGCAAGGTCGTGGTCGGCGGCCACTCGCTTGGAGGCTCGATCACGACCGCCTACGCCACCTGGGACTTCAGGGGAACGCCCGGGGCCAAGGGCCTCTCCGGGCTTGTTCTCGACGACGGCGGCAGCGGCCCGACGCCGGTGACTGCGGAGCAGGCGGGTCAGTCGCTACAGGAGCTGCAGGGCGGTTCGCCGTGGCTGGCGTTCGGGGGAATCCCCGCTCCGTTCGCGGGCCTCTTCAACGTCGTTGCCTCCACGGGCGTGCTCATGAACCCGAACGGAACGTCGGAGCTCCAGACCTGGCCACTCCTGCCCGACAACCTGAAGCCCCCGGTCCCGACCACGAACATCGCTTCGTACGGCTACGCGCTGGACACCGAGACCTCGCCCCCCGCCCTCGCCGCGGCGCAGGCCCATCTGGGCCACCTTGCCGCCACGGGCGAGCGGCGCGGCTGGGACCGGGCCGGCGAGCTGAGCCCGATCAGGCGCTACGCGCGCATGTTCTCCGGCACGGGGCTGAAGGGCCTCGACGGCACGGCCTGGTACCACCCGCGCCGCCTGACGATCGACTCGGGGGCGGTCGCGGCCGGGAACGCCAATCCCGCGCAGGACGTGCTCGACGTTCGGGCGACGCATGGCGATGACCTCCCGAGGGGTCTGCGGATCTACGCCTTCGGCGCCTCGCTGGGCGGGACGAGAGTACTCGACGCGGCCAGAGTCCTGGCGGGCCAGTCGGGCATCCCGCGGCGGAACCTGACGCTGGTCGAGCGCCACGAGACGTACGCCCACAACGATCCCGCGTCGGCCAGTCCGAACAACGAGTTCCTGGACGAGCTCGTGCACTTCCTGACGACGATCAGCGGGAGGTAGTCACGCCGAGGATGGCCGCCTCGACGTCCCGGAGGCGGTCGACGTCGCCGCGAATGCCGGCGATGGCGTCGTTGAAGAGGAACGCCTCCGCGAGACGCACGATCGCGTAGGCCAGCGTGGAGGGATCGACGGGCGGGTCGTAGTTTCCGGCTCGCTCCTCGTCCTCGATCATCTCCGCGATCCTGGCGACCATCACCCGCTGCGGCTGCCCCGCGCTCGAGGTGATGATGCGCAGCGCGGCCTCGCGCTCCTGCTCGACGAACTGGCGCAGAGCGGGGGCGTCGACGAGGCTGCGGTTGAGCCGGTCGAAGGTGTCGAGCAGCGCGTGACCGCCGCGCCCGCGGGCCTTTGCGCGCGCGTCCACGAGCAGTGGCTCGGCCGCGCGCACGAGCACCTCCCCGATGAGCCCCTCTCGCGACCCGAACCAGCGGTAGACGGTCGTCCGGCCGAGGCCGAGCTCGGCGGCGATCGCCTGGACGTCGACTCGCCGCCCGCGCAGGTAACGGTGCATCGCCGCGCGCAAGACGTCCTCGCGACTGGCCGCCGGAGGCCGGCCGCGGCGCCGAGGTGTCGTGGTCGTAGTCGTCATGGCCCGTTTTCAAGATACCGAGTTCGTGACATTCAGCCCGTGATGTTTTGATACATTGCGCGCGTCGTGTAGGAATTGCGCATGAGGCGTCCGAAGCCGGCAGCGCGCTCGACCTCCTCACGGAGAAGAGCCCCAACCACGTGAGCATGGTCGCCACGCGTAACAAGGAGCTGTGGGGCGACCAAGGGCGCCGAGAACGACGTGCTCGAGATCAACGGCACGAACGTCTGCAACGCGGCCACCTGTCCGATCAACAAGAGGGTCATCGGGATGTTCGCGTTCGACGTGGGGTCGGACGGCGCCACCAACCTGACCGCCCCCGGCGGGACGGGCAAGGTGTGGGTCAGCCTGACCTCACGCGGCGTGGGGCCCGCTCGGACGGTGAACTTCCCGAACCGCCCGTCGACGACCGACCAGGTGACCGTGCAGCTCAATGACTTCGAATGTCCGGGACGGCGGAAGGGGTCGGCCGGTGCCGGGGCGTCCGCCACCGTGGCTCTCGCGGAGTAACTGCGGTCTCACCCGGAGAGCCTCGATCACGTCACAGGGTCGCGGGCCTGAAGGACATCCCCGTCCGCTGGACTGAGCGCCAGGCTCGCCGCCCGTGCCCAGGCGAGCCCTTCCGCCGGCTCGATCAGCGGCCGCGGGACTTACCGCCACGCGGACGCGGCGGGTGGGCAGCGCGCTCCTCGGGCGTCATCTGCCTGATCGTCAGCTTGCCCTTGGCAACCTCGTCCCGGATCTGCGCCAGCTTCTCGCGGCGGCGCTCCTCGGCTCGGTCCTTCTGGGTCTTCACTTCACGCCTCCATAGGCCGGGCTAAAAACCCCACTACTCAGCCTACCCGGCGGGTCGGATGGGGCGCCGGAGCCGCTGCCCGGGCGGCTTCGCGGCGGCGCCGCTCGGCCTGACGGCGCGCGTCCTCACGTTCGCGCTCGTAGGTCTCGCGCCGCTGCTTCCCGGCCTTGCGCGCGCGCTCGTTACGTGCGGCGATCCGCTCCCTCTCCTCTTTCCAGGCCGCCTCGCCCCGGGCCGAGGTGCCGGAGCCCTCTTCGTGCTCCTGATCCGTCACGTGCCGCCTCCTCGCCGCCCCCAAGATCAATGAACCACAGGGGGATGCGGGGGAGCGCAGCACCCGACGGTGGATACCTCGCCCTACAGGTTAGCCGGGGCCAGTGGGTTACACTCGCCTGGACGTCCCGGGGCATGCCCGGACCCGCACTTCAGGCTCTCTCCTCTGCCTGGCGCGCCGGTACACCCGACAGAGGTGGAGGGGTGGCGGCATGTTTGAGCGCCTTCGCGGCGGGCAACAGGCTATCGGTGGCCGCATGGAAGCGCCGAGTCGCCGACCTGGAGAGCCTCGTCGAGGGGATCCAGGATTCGATTCACCGCGAGTCGAGGCGCCGCGATGATCAGGCCGACCGCCTCGAGAGAAGAACCGAGCCGCGGGAGCTGGCAAGGGTGTTGAGCGAGGATGCTCGGAGGCGCGGGCTCTAGCGAATGAAGACCTCGAGCCCACAGCGGCGAGGGGTGCTCACGGTGGCACGGCGCCACTGTCGTGAGCAACGGAGCAGGTTGGTGTTGATCGCCTCGATCGGCGCGAGCCTGGTGCTCGCCGCCGTGCTGGTGGCCAAGTGGGACGAGCTCAAGGCGGGCGTCACCGGTGCGCCGCCGGCGATCGTTGCACTGGCGGTTGCCCTTCAAGTCGTCGCGCTGCTTTCACGGAGCGAAGCCTGGTACTCGTGCGTTCGCGCCTCGGGCGGGAGCGTCAGTCGCAGGCGCCTGTACCGGGCTTCGGGCATGGGCGGTCTTGGCTCTCAGCTGAACACGCAGCTCGGCACCGCGGCGCGCATCTTCGCCTTGCGGCGCTCGGCGCCGCGGGAGAGTCCCCCCGTGCCTACGCTGATCGCGGCCGAGCTGCCGATCCTGGTCGTGGAGGCCAGCCTCGCCGCCCTCGTCTCCTTTACCTTGATCGGCCCGCTCGGCCTGCCCTGGTGGTTCCCGATCCTGGGCATCGCCGCCGTGGCAGCGGTGAGTGCGGGGCTGCGAAGCCGGGCCGTCGCCAAGGTCCGTTGGCTCGGCCAGGGGCTCGCCATCGCGCGCACGCCCGGGGGCGGCGCGAAACTGGTCGGGTTCGTGCTGATCGCAGTCTTCGCGCAGATTGCGCGCAACTGGCTGCTGTTGCATGCGGTCGGTGTGGACGCGTCCGTATTCGACGCGACCGCCGTGCTGATCGCGGTCGTCACGCTTGGTCAGCTCCCGTTCGGATTGAGCGTTGGCGCGGCCGCGAGCGTGCTGATTCTCGGGCCGCACGGAGTGACCGCTGCCGCCGCCGCCGGCGTGCTGTTGACCGCCACCGGCACCGTGGGCAGTCTCTGTTTCGCCGCCTGGGCGGGGCTCGATCTCCTTCTGGGCGGGGGCCGGGGAGCGCGACTGGTCTCAAGTTGGTCGTCCTCGCTCCGCCCGGCTGTCGGCGGTCCGTGGGCCGTGCTCGGCGCGCTTCCCGCCCAACGCCGACTTTCTATCGAGCGATCGTACTTCGGTGGTCTCAGCCACCTCCAGATTACGCGCGTTCTCGGCGTGGCGGGCGCCGGCTAGGCGGGCGTGGCCACCACGAAGCTGCTGCTGGTCACGGGGGAGCACCTGGAGGTGGACGGCTCCCCCGACGAGGTGGCAAAGGCGCTCGAGAACGCGAGGCGCAGCGGGCCCGGCACCCTAGCCTGGCTGCGCGAGACCGTCGGTGAGGAAAGGCTCGGTGTGAATCCGGCCCAGGTTGTCACCGTGAGGGCGGGGGAGACCTAGAGCCGCTCCGGGAGGGCGCCTGCCACCCTGTCCGCGGGTGTTCTTCGAGCCCGACACCGCGCTCCTCGACGCCGCGCAGGCGCTATGCATCGCGCTCCCCGCCGCCGGGATTCCGGCCGCGCTGGCAGTGCGCCTCGGCGGGCGGGGCTGGGCGGCGGTGGCGCCGCTATCGGTGGTCGGAAGCGTCGTCGCGATCACTCTGGCCACCGCAAGCGCGGATGTCCTGACCTGGATCGCACTGCTGCTGGTCCCGCCGGGATGCGCGCTGGCACTCGGCTGGGCGGCCCACGGCGCCCGCCCGTGGCTGGCGTTGCTGACGGTCCCCCTGCTCGCGGCCGCGCTGGCCCTCCCCGACGATCCGCTCGGCCAGGTGGCCAGGCTGCTCATGATCGTCGGCTCGTGCGTGACCCTCGGGCGCCTGCTCGCAGGCGCCGCGCCGCTCCTGCTCCTGAAGGTCGGCGTCGTGGCGATGGCGACCATCGACGCCGTGTTCATCTTCGGCCAGTTCTTCGAGGAGCAGAACGCCCACTTCAACGCCGCCGCGCCGGCCGCCGGGCTGCCGCGCCTGCAGGTCGCGGACATCGGCGACACCTCCACCGACTACGGCGACTACTTCATATCCGGGCTCGTGGGCGGGATTCTCGCCGCCGAGCGCCGGCCGCAGCTCGCCGCCGCAGTGGCGATGTTCGTCGTTGCGCAGGCCTTCAACCAGCTCTTTCTCGTCGTCGACTCCCTCCCCGGGACGGTGCCGCCGACGCTCGTCATGCTCGCCGTCGAGGCCCTACAGCGGCGGCCGGAGCCCAGCGCCGCTCAGCCGACCGGTTCGAGCCAGTGAGCGCGCTCCTCGATGGCGCGCCGGATCTTCTTGGCCACCTCGGGCATCTCGCGATCGATGTGCCGGAACGCCGGCCCGGTCATGACGACCGCGGTCACGGGTGACTTGACGATCACCGATGCGTTCCGGGGCGCCTTCGCCAGCAGGCCCATCTCGCCGAAGAAGTCGCCCGGCCCGAGCTCGTTGAGGTATTGGTCGCCGCGCACCACCTTGGCGGTGCCCTCGACGATCGCGAAGAACTCGTAGGCCGACTCGCCCTCGCGGCACATGTGGGTGCCCGGCTCGACGTCGATCTCGTCCGCGCTTTGGGCCACGAGTTTGCGCTGCTTCTTCGACAGCCCGGCGAACACCGGGATCTGCCGCAGCCGTGCCTCGTCCATCACGCTCCTCCTCGTGCGATCCGGCGGATCGTCCCACGCCGCGCGCGCCTCCGCAATGCCGAGGCAGCGTCTTCAGCAGTCGCCTGCGTCATCCTCGCCCTCGCATGCGTCGTCGGGGACCGCCAGGGCCCGCTCCAGCTCGAGGAGGAGGGCCTGTAGCTGCGCACGCTGATCCGAGTCGAGCGCCGAGAGCAGCTCCTCCTGGGCGGCCTCGTAGGTCTGCTCGGCCTCGTCGAACCGCGACTCGCCCGCCCTGGTGATCGCGACGATGTGCCTGCGGCGGTCGGCCCGGTCGCGCCGGCGGGTCAGCAGGCCCTGCTCCTCGAGCGGATTGAGCAGCGTGACGAGGATGCTGGGGTCGACCCCCATGGCTTCGCCCAGCGCCTGCTGAGGGCGGGGGCCGGCTTCGCGGAGCAGTCCGAGGGCCTGATATTGGCGCGGTCTCAGGTTCGACCGCTTGAGAGCCTCGCGTAGGCGCTCGCTTGCTGCGCGACCGAGCACCGCGAGGAGCACACCGGCGCCCGCGACCCGGGTATCTCGGAGCGGGGTGGTGGCCATGTGGCCATTCTAAGGGCACGGTCGGGACGATTGACTTCGATAAATTATCTAGGTAGGTCCTTAATCATCCTGGGAAAGAGGTTGCGATGAAGCTAGGGATGGCGCTGCTGCGGATCACTGTCGGGGTGCTCTTCATGGGCCACGGTCTTCAGAAGCTCAAGGGCTGGTTCAGCGGCCATGGCCTCGAGGCGACGGCGGCCGGATTTGAGAAGCTCGGCCTGCGTCCGGGCAAGGTGCAAGCGACCGCCGGCGGCACCGCCGAGACGGCCGGCGGGGCGATGCTCGCCGGCGGCCTCGCCACCCCGGTGGCAGCGAGCATGCTGAGCGGAGTGATGACCGTGGCCATCGACAAGGTGCACAAGGACAACGGCCCCTGGGTGGCCAACAACGGCTACGAGTACAACCTCGTGATGATGGCCGCCGTCTTCGCGATCGCGTCGGCCGGCCCGGGACCGTGGTCGCTCGACGAACGGCTCGGAATCGGCCGCTCGGGCGCGGGGGTGGGGCTCGCTCAGCTTGCGGCGGGCCTGCTGGGAGCGGCCACCGTGATCCGCCTCGGAAGCAGGGGCGGCGCCGCGGCGGAGGCGGAACCGGCCGCGAGCGAGGAGGCTGCTCCGGAGCCGGAGCCGGTGGCGGCAGCCTAGGAGTTTCGGCGCCGGCCGGCCCGCGACGGCCGGGGCGAGCGGCGCCCTCCATTGCGTGCGTTCGACCTTTCGCGGGAATAAGCAGCGTAAGGTCGAACGCGCGGGCTCGCGGGCGACCCGACGAGCTCGGTTTGTCGCTAGAGCTCGACGACCGCCCCCAGGCCGTCGCGCTCCGCGGCGGCGAGGACGAGCGCCGCGGCGGCATCGTCCTCGGCCGCCACGCCGAGCGACTTGTAGAGGGTTATCTGTTCGGCGCTGGTGCGCCCGGAGCATGTGCCGGCCACCAGCTCGCCGAGCTCGGTGTGCACGGCGTCGCGCTCGGCGATCCCGTCGCGGATCGCCCAGCGGATGTCGTTGCTCTCGGCGAGCGCTGCCGCGCGGGACTCGACGACCACGAGCGCGTCGCGGACCGTCTCCGCGTCCACCTCGCGCCCGGCCGTGGTGTAGCCGACCGAGTTCACGTGCGCGCCCGGCGCGAGCCACTCGCGCCGCACGACCGGCTCGGTCGCCGCCGTGGCGGCACAGACCACGTCGGCGCCGTTCATGGCCGCTTCGAACGAGTCCGTGGCGGCCACGGGCGCGCCGGTCCCATCCCGCAGACGCGCGGCAAGCCGCTCGGCCGCCGCCTCATCCCGGCCGGCGACGGTGATCCGCTGCCAGGGCCGCTCGCGCGCCAGCGCCCGAGCGTGGGCCTCGCCCTGTACGCCCGTGCCGAGGACGGCGAGCAGGCCGCCTTCGGGGCGGGCGAGCAGCCGGGTGGCCAACCGTGAGGCGCCGGCCGTGCGCAGGGTCGTGACCGACGTGCCATCCATGAGAGCGGTTGGTGTGCCGGTGGCGGCGTCGAACACCAGGATCGCCGCTTGGTGCGTGGGCGGCGCGCCGCGCGGGTTGTGCGGGAACAGGCTCACCAGCTTCGTGGTCAGGGACGGCCGCCCCTCGAGATGCGCGCCCATCAGCAGGACGGCGCCGCGGCGCTCGGGCACCTCGACCGCGACCCGCTGCGGCATGGACGCCCCACCGGCCGACAGACGCGCGAAGGCGTCCGCCAGCGCCTCGACGAGCTCGTCCGGGTCGAGCGCGCCTTCGACGTCCGCGGCCGTCAGCACGCGAAGCTTCACGCGGGCCGCCCGAGCAGCGCCTCCCGAGGGCCGGCGCCCCAGGTGTCCGGCAGCTGGAAGCCCTCTGGGAATGGGTCGGCCGGATCAACGACAAGCTGGTGGAAGCCGGTGATCCAGGCCCGGCCGCTGACCGCGGGGACGATCGCCTCGTGGTCGCCCACGCGCGTTCTCCCCACGATCCGGCCCACGAATCGGGTGGAGATGACGCTCTCGTTCACGAGCTCGGCCCCCTCGTTGATCTCGCCGCGCGCGGCAAGCACCGCCAACCGGGCCGAGGTGGCGGTGCCGGTGGCGGACCGATCGAGACGCCCCGGCGCGACCACGGTTGCGTTGCGGGCGTGGCCGCCGGCGCGCGGGGGAGCGGTGAAGACCACGAACGACAGCACGCCGAGCGCCGGCTCGAGCGGGTGGGTGATCTCGAGCTGGTCGGTCACGGCGGGACGGATGCGCTCACCGAGCTCGGCCAGCTCACGCGCCTCGTCGGGCACGATGGCGTAGCCGAGAGCGTCGGCGTCGACGAAAGCGCAGAAGGCGCCGCCGTAGGCCACATCGACGCGCAGCTCGCCGAGGCCCTCCACCTGCACGGCCGCATCGAGGTGGGTTGTGAACGAAGGAACGTTCTCGAACGTCACCCGCTCGCAACGGCCCTCGGTGCAGTCCGCGCTCACCCGCACCAGACCGGCCGGCGCCTCGAGCGTGATCGTGGTGACCGGCTCGGCCATGGCCAGCATCCCGGTCTCGAGAAGCACGGTCGCGGTGTTGATCGTGTTCGTGCCCGACATCCCCTCGTACGAGCACGACTCCATGATGATGAAGCCCGCGTCGGCCTCCGGGTGGGCGGAGGGCAGCACGAGGTCGGCCGAGAGGGGCGCCGAGCCTCGCGGCTCGAACAGCAGCAGGCGGCGCAACGCGTCGCCCTCGCGCTCGAGGTGGCGCAGCTTCTCGAGCATCGTCTCGCCGGGCACGTCGAGTACCCCGCCGACCACCACCCGGCTCGGCTCGCCCTCGGCGTGAGCGTCCACGCAGTGGATGATCTTTCCCAGTCGCATGACCCGACATGATCGCCCGCGGGGCGGGCGAGCAGCGAAGCGCGCCGCCGCGCTTGGCCTGGAACCCTCCTCGTCGCGGGTGCGGTGTGTGGGGAATCAATCGCAGACGCGAACGCGGAGAGAGCCCCGCGGGGCGGCGGGACTCTCTTCGTGGAGGGAGGGCCTTTGGGGTTTGGGAGGAGCCGAAGCTCCTCAGCTGCCGGGCGCCGCCCGATGAGGAGCGGTGACCGGCGCTCGCTGCGGCGCCGGCAGCCGAAGGGGGGTGGGTCGGAAGAGACTTCGCAGCGCCGGCAGCCTTCTACGCCGCGCGCGAGCGGCGCGAACGCCGGCCTCGCGCCGACTCTGGTCGGCGTGGAGCTGATGGGCGGCGTAGAAGAATGGGAGGGCCGGTTGCACGAGTCCACCCTCCCTCGCCCGGCCCCCCTCGGTGTGAGAGATCCGTCACACAGGGCGGGATCCGGGCGGCGCAGGAGCGCCGCCCGGTTTGGGGCTTCGGCCTACGGCCCGCCCCGAGAGAACAGCTGGCCGCGGATCGCGCCGTCCTTGAAGTCGTCGGTGTGGACGTTGACGTAAAACCGACCCGGGTTCCCGCGGATCTGGGCGATGAGCCGGCTGCTGAGCGTCTTACAGTTGCTCGAGTGGCCGGGATCCCCGGTCTGGGGAGCCGTCAGCGGAACGACGATCGGCCCATTCTTGTTCGGACCGCCCCGGTGGATGTGGGCTGCGATCGGATTCTCGATGTCCCTGACCGCGAGGCCGTAACAGAGCGCAGTGTCCTTGATCACGGCGCTGAAGCTGCCGGCGCCGTCGCTGTCACCGGCGCCCTTGGTGCCGTCCTGGGCGATTTCGTTCTTGCCGTTCAGGGCGGCGAAGAGCGGACTTCTCGGAGCGAACGCGGCACTAGGTAGGACGAGGATTAGGGCCATGGCCGCGACGGTAAGAACAGCGAGCCGGCGCAGTCTCATCGATGTGCCTCCACTGGTCGACTATTGGCGACGCGCCATCCTATGCGTTCGGGCGATCTGAGCACTACCGGGCTCCGCGCCATCTTTCGCTCGCAGCCTCCGCTTCGTCAACGCGGGACCTCCTCCGGCGCGATGACCTCGGAGTGAGATCTCGGTCACATAGACGCGGCCACCACCCCGGTTACGCTGCCGTCGTGGCCATGGCGCAGCCCGCACTCATAGGGCGCCGGCACGAGCTCGGCGTGCTCGATCGTGCGCTCGCGGCCGCGGAGCGCGGCCCGTCGCGCGCGGTCGGCCTGCGCGGCGAACCCGGGATCGGCAAGTCGCGTCTGCTCGCGGAGCTCGCTTCCCGCGCGGAAGAACGCGGCCACCTGGTTCTCGCCGGGCGCGCAACCGAGCTCGAGCGCGACCTGCCGTTCGCGCTTCTGATTGACGCGTTCGACCGTCAACTGACGAGCGACCCGCCGCGCCGGCTCGACGACGAGCATCTGGCGCAGCTCGCCGCCGTGCTGCCGGCGGTCGCCGGGATGCCCGGGGTCGAGCCGGCCGCGTCCCCGGACGGACGGCATCGCGTGGCGCGCGCGGTCCTGGCGCTGCTTGAGCTCCTGGCCGGACAGCGGCCCGTGACGCTCCTGCTGGATGACGTGCAGTGGGCGGACGCGGCCTCCGCCGACGTGCTGGCACTGCTTCTCCATCGTCCGCCGCGAACCCGCGTCCTGCTGGCGCTCGCCACCCGGGCGGGTCGGGCGCCAGACCTCGAGGCAGCCCTTGAGACCGCGGTCCGGAACGGCTGGGCCGAGGTCCTCGACGTGGGACCACTATCGCGCAAGGAGGCGAACGGGCTGCTGGCGTCGCTGCGTCGCGCCGCGCGCGAGCGGCTGTATGTCGAGAGCGGCGGCAATCCCTTCTACCTGGAGGCACTCGCCCGTGCGGCCGGATCGGATCCACACCGAGGTGTGGCTACCGGGCTGACGGGGGTGCCGCGCGCGGTGCGGGCGGCACTGGCGGGGGAGGTGGGCGTGTTGCCGGCGCACATGCGCGAGGTGCTGGAAGGGGCGGCCGTGGCCGGCGATCCGTTTGAGCCCGAGCTGGCGGGAGCCGCCGTCGGAGTGTCAGAGAGCGCCGTCCTCTCCGCACTCGACGAGCTCCTCGCCGCCGACCTGATCCGCCCCACCGACCAGCCGCGGCGCTTCCGCTTCCGCCATCCGCTGGTGCGTCGCGCCGTCTACGAGGGAACGGCCGGCGGCTCTCGCCTGGCCGCCCATGCCCGCGCCGCAGACGCGCTGGCCGCGCGCGGCGCGACTCCCGCACAGCGCGCGCACCATGCCGAGCGAGCCGCGCGTCCCGGCGACATGGAAGCCGTGGATCTGCTCGCCGAGGCGGCCGTCGAGACCGCCGCACATGCCCCCGCCACCGCGGCGGGCTGGTACGGCTCGGCGCTGCGCCTGCTTCCAGACGGACACGAGCACGACGAGCGGCGGCTCGCGCTCCTGCGCGCTCAGGCGGATGCCTTCACCTCGGCCAACCGGGCCGTGGACGCGCGCGACGCGCTGCGGCGCGCGCTCAGCCTGATCCCGGCGGACGCGGCGGTGGCACGGGCCGAGATGACTGCGGCCCTCGCCCACCTCGAGGTGTGGTTCATCAATCCGGAGGAAGCCCACGACCTGCTCACCGAGGCGCTGTCCGCGCTTGGGGACGACGCGCCCCGCGAGCGCGCGATGCTCACGCTGGAGCTCGCTCTGGAGCGCGAGTCCTGCGGGGACTACCGGGCGGTCGGCTTGCTCGCCGAGGAGGCCCGCGTCGCGGCGCAGGAAGCAGGCGATCGGGTACTCGAGGCAGCGGCGGCCATACACACGGCCGACGCGGCCAGCGCTGACCTGCGCAGCGGGGACGGGGCCGCGGTCGCGAAAGCGGAACGTCTGCTCGACCAAGCCGAGGCGCTCGTCGATGTGTTGCCGGACGAGGCCTTGACCGAGCGTCTCGAGACCCTGCTCTCGCTCGCCACCTCGCAGCTATACGGCGACCGATCCGCCGGGCCAACCGCCGAGCGCGGGCTGAGGCTTGCCCGCGAGGCCCGGCAGGGTTTCATGGCGAGCACGTTCATATCGCTGCTCGGCTACGCGGCAGAGCGCTCCGGCGACCTGGACTCGGCCCGCAGGGAGGCGGAGGACGCGGTGGACAGCGCGCTTATCTCCGGCAACGCCACGATCATGTACTGGGGGTCGATGCTTTCGGCCTGGGTGGCGCTCGCGCAGGGCCGAGCGAGCGATGCGGTGGCCGACGCAGAGCTCGCGGTGGAGGCCACGCGCTCGTACTCCCCCTCGTCCGCGGGCTGGACTCTCGCCGACGCGCGCCTTGCCTCCGGCGACGCGAGCGGAGCGCTCGAGGCGCTCGAGTCGTCCGGCTGGGTGGACTCGGACCGGCCGAGCGACAGGCTGCGAGCGCTCGAGGTGGTGGTGCGCGTTCACCTGGCCCTCGGGCGCCGCGAGAAGGCGGCCGAATGGGCCGCGCGCGCTCCCGAGGAGGCGGCCGGGCGCGGGACGGGTGTCCTTGGGGCGATTGCACGACTCATCGAGGCGCACGTGCTGCTCGCCCAGGAAGAGCCGCAGAAGGCGGCAAGTGCCGCGCTCGCCGGGGCGTCCGTCGCCCACGAGGCCGACGCGCCATTGTGGGAGGGTCGCTGCCGCACCCTCGCCGGGGAGGCCCTCGCCGCCGCGGGGAAGGAAGACGAGGCGCGTGAAGAGCTGCGGCGGGCGGCCGACGACCTCGATGCCCGCGGCGCAGCGGGCTACCGCGACGCGGCGCTCCGGATCCTGCGGCAGCTCGGCGAGCGGCCGCGGCCGGCGCCGACGCCGGCTGCGGCCGCGACGGACGAGGACGGCGGGCTCGCCGTGCTCACGCCGCGGGAGCGTGAGGTGGCAGCGCTCGTCGCGGAGGGGCGCACCAACCGCCAGATCGGGGCGCAGCTGCACCTCAGCGAGAAGACGATCGAGAAGCACGTCTCCAGCGCGATCGCGAAGCTCGGGGTGAGCTCGCGGACCGGTATCGCCCGGCTGGTGGAGCGCGAAGGGACCGGCCTGGGCGCGTAGCAAGTAGGGGGAGATCCCCCATACCGGCGTCGCGCGCGGTTGAGCATCTTTTCAGGGGTACTCGCGAACAAGGAGACGCCACGAACATGCTCACCGTCCTCGACCGCACCGACGCTCTCGCCGAGCGCCTCTTCGGCGCTGCTCTCGGCGCTCTCGAGCTCTACTCCGTCTACCTCGGGGCCGAGCTCGGCCTCTACCGGGCGCTCGACGAGCACGGGCCGCTCGTCAGCGAGGAGCTCGCCGACGTGGCCGGCATCGCTCCGCGCTACGCGCGCGAGTGGCTCGAGCAGCAGGCCGTGGCCGGCCTGGTCGAGGTCGAGGACACCGGCGCCGCCCCGGAGGATCGCCGCTACGCGCTGGCAGCCGATCACGCGCGCGTGCTCGTGGACCGCGATGATGCGGCGCACGTGGCCCCGTTTGCCCACATGCTCGCCGGCATCGGGCGGGTGCTTCCGGACGTGGTCGAGGCTTACCGCACCGGCGGGGGTGTGCCGTACGAGGCCTACGGCCGCGACTTCCGCCACGGGCAGGGCCACATCAACCGGCCGGCCTTCACGCAGGAGCTGCCGGGCGACTGGCTGGCTGCCATGCCGGACGTTGTGGCCCGTCTCGAGACAGGCCGGCCCGCCCGCGTGGCCGACGTGGGCTGCGGCCAGGGCTGGTCGACGATCGCCGTGGCGCAGGCGTTCCTGTACGCGCAGGTCGACGGGCTCGACCTCGATCCGGGGTCGATCGCCGACGCCCACCGGCACGCCGAGGAGGCCGGTCTCAACGGCCGCCTTCGGTTCTTGCAGGGCGACGCCGCCGGTCTCGCCGCCCACGGCCCGTACGACCTGATCCTCATGCTCGAGGCCCTTCACAACCTCGCCCGGCCGATCGACGCCCTCGCCGCGGCTCGCGCCGCACTCGCGGAGGGCGGTACGGTCCTCGTCGTCGACGAGCGAGTGGCTGACCGCTTCACCGCCCCCGGCGAGGAGGTGGAGCGGATGATGTACGGCTGGAGCGTCGTCCACTGCCTGCCTTCCCAGCTCGCCGAGGAGCCCTCGGCCGCCACTGGCACGGTCATGCGCGCCGACACCGTGCGCCAGTTCGCCTCCCTGGCCGGCTTCTCGGGCGTCGAGGTCCTACCCGTCGAGAACGACTTCTTCCGCCTCTACCGGCTACACGCGTAACGGCCGCCTCAGCCGCTGCCGAGCAGGCGCGGGCGAGTGCCCTCGATCACGGCAAGCGCCAGCCGACTGCCCTCCACGCCCCGGGCGGAGAGCCTGAGTCTCAGGATGCCCGTGCGAGTGGTCCCCGGCGATCCGGCCGAGAAGACGAAGTTGCCGAGGCTGTACGCCACCAGGCGGCGGCCGTCCCGGCGGATCGGCTGGAGCACATGGGGGTGGGCGCCGATCACGGCGGTGGCCCCCGCGTCGAGCGCGGCGGCGGCGAAGGCCCGCTGGCGGGCATCCTCGTGTGTGGCGCGCTCCACTCCCCAGTGGAAGGTCGCGATCACGACGTCGGCCCGACGCCGCGCCCGCCGGACGCTGCGGCGGATCGCCTGCGGGGTCGCGGCCTGCGTTCCGGCCCGCCCGGGACCGGCGAAGAACGAGGCGGGCAGGATGTTCGAGAAGCCGACGAACGCCACCTTGAGCCCGAGCCGGTTCACTACACGCGGGGCGCTCGCCGAGGCGAGGCTGCCGCCGGCACCCACCGCGGCCATCCCAAGGCGGCGCACGTGGCGCACCGTGTCGAGCAGCGCGGCGGCGCCGTAGTCGCCGCTGTGGTTGTTCGCCAGGTTGAGGACGTCGAAGCCTGCGTATCGCGCGATCACCCCGAGCGCGGCCGGGCGGCCGCGGAAGTTGAACTGCTTCGGCACCGGACTGCCGCGCGTGGACACGGCGCACTCGAGGTTGCCGAAGGCCATGTCGGAGCGCCGCAGGGCGCGGGCAACGCCCGTCCACGGGAAACGAAGGCCACGCTGGGCCATCACCAACCCCGGGCCGTCCCCAAGGTTGATGTCGCCCACAGCCGCGAGCGTGACGTCACGCGAGCGGACGACGATTGGTGCGGACACCCTGCCGTCCGCCGCGGCGGCACGCAGCGTGTAGCTGCGTCTCGGCCGGCGCGGCCGGACTCGCGCGCGGAAGCGCCCGTCCGGATCCGCCCCCGCCGCGCCGAGCCGGCCCCAGCGCGCGCGACGCTGGGCCTCGATCCGGATCCCCTGGCCCGAGGCGGCGCCGCCGCCCCGCACGGCGAAATCGACGCCGGTGGCGACTACGCGAGGGCCGCTGAGCTGCAGCGGGGGTGACGGCTGCGGAACCTGGGCGCGGGCCTCCGCGGTGCCCATGGCCAGCACCACAACGACCAGCCACGTGCCCCCCACGCGCTTCACCGGTCGCGAACGCTACTCGGGACCCTGACCCGGGTCGAGTCGCGGTAGGTTGCGCTCATGAAGGCGCTCTTGTCAGACGGGCCCCTCGAGGGCCGAGCGATAGGAGTCGACACGGATGCGGAGGGAAAGCCGCCCCACACCATCGATGTCAACGTCGATGACGGTCACATCTACTTCTACGACCTGAAGGAGTTGGCTGCGGCCGGCGATATCGCCGTTTACGGCTTCCGCGACCAGCAGACGCTCTGACCCGTCCCGTACGGAAGGGACTGCGCGGCGTCCTTGCCGCGACGGCGACCGCCAACGCGTTGATCTTCCTCGATCAGACGTCGGTCACGGTCGCCCTGCCCGCGATCCAGTCCGAGTTCGGCGCCTCCCGGGCCGAGGTCGGCTGGATCATCGGGGCGTACCTGCTCTCGTTGGCCACGTTCATGTCGGCCTCGGGGCGTCTGGCCGATCTGTATGGGCGCCGCAGGATGTTCATGCTCGGTCTCGGGCTGTTCGGAGTCGCCTCGGTTCTGTGCGCCGCTGCGCCGTCCGAGCTTGCGCTGATCGTCGCCCGCCTGATCCAGGGCGTGGGGGCCGCGCTCCTGCAACCGCTCGCGCTGGCCATTGCCACGAACGCGCTCCCGGAGGAGAGGCAGGGGTGGGCCGTGGGCTTCCTGGCGAGCGTCGGCACATCCTGCCTCACGATCGGCCCGCTCGTCGGTGGGGCCCTGGTCGAAGCCGGCAGCTGGCGCTGGATCTTCGTGCTGAACGTGCCGGTCATCCTCTTCTCGCTGGCCGTGACCGCCCGGTCCGCCGGCGAGTCCAGAGATCCGGGAGCCGCCCCGATCGACTGGGGTGGGGCGGCCGTCCTGTTTGCTGCCCTCTCGCTGCTGGTCGCGTCGCTGCTCCACATCGCGGACTGGCCGCCCGCGGTGGCAGCGGGCGGCATCGTGCTCGGGGTCGCGCTCCTGACTGCGTTCGTCGGCATCGAGCGCCGCCGGGCGGATCCATTGATCCCGGTGACGCTCTTGCGCCGCTCGGCGGTCGAGGGGCCGCTGATCGCGCTCCTGGTCATTCAATTCGGGGTGTTGGCGGTGACCGTTTACGTAGTCCTCTACCTTCAGCAATCGCTCGACTACGGGCCGCTCACGGCGGGCCTCTTGCTGCTGCCCGCGGTCGTCTGGAGCGGTCTCCTGTCAACGGTCACCGGCCGCATGGCCGACGCGCACGGCTCGCGGCGCCTCGTAAGCGGCGGACTGGTGGTCGCCGCGGTCGGCCTGTTGGGCATCGCCGTCGCCGCGGCGTCCGAAGAGATCTGGCTCCTGCTCGTGGCCCTGTCCGTCTTCGGCGTCGCGCGTCCCTTCGTGTTCACCCCCGCCGGCGCGGCGGAGATCGAGACAATCCCACGCGCGGAGCGGGGTCTGGCGTCCAGCCTCGTCACCGAGGCACGCCAGCTCGGGGCGGTGCTCGGCGTTGCGGTCGCGGGCGCGGTGCTCACCGCCGTGGAGAGCGCGGCGGGCGGCGATCACGCGGAGGCGCTCGCCGCCGGTCTCACGGCCGCGATGCTCGTGGCGGCCGGTCTCTCGGCCGCGGCCGCCGTTGTCACCGGTCGCCTGATGGGCGTGCGGCAGCCCGGCTGAGCGAGGCCGCGGACCCCTCCGGCGCGAGGTGGGTCCAGCGCCCGCCGACCATCGTTGCGAGCAGCCGCAGCCCGGGCAGCTCCTCGGGCGGGCAGGTCAACGGGTCGCGATCCAGCACCACGAGGTCGGCGAGCATGCCCGGCCGGAGAGTCCCTCGGCGGTGCTCCTGGCCCTCGAGCCAGGCCGGCGCCACCGTGGCGGCGCGCAGCGCCTCCTCCACCGTCACCGCCTGCTCGGGGCGCCAGGGCGGACGCTCGTCGAGCGTGCGCCGGACGCCCGCCACGATCCCGGCCAGCGGGTCGAGCTCCTCGACCGGTGCGTCCGATCCGTTCGCGAGGAGCGCCCCGGCGTCCAGGAGGGAGCGGTACGCGTAGGCGCCGTCGCGCCCCTCCCAGAGACGGTCGGCGAGGTCGCGGTCCGAGGGCGCGTGGCTGAACTGGACCGAGGCGGCCACACCGATCTCCGCGAACCGAGGCACGTCATCGGCGGCGAGCAGCTGGGCGTGCTCGATACGCGGCCGCAGGCGCGCAGGCTGCCAGGCGTCGCGGGTTGCCGCGAAGGCGTCGAGGGCGGCGCGGTTGGCGGCGTCGCCGATTGCGTGAACCGCGACCGGGAAGTGCGCCTCCGCGGCGCGCCGCACGACCTCTTCGAGCTCGTCGCGCGAGGTGATCTCGACGCCCGACCCGTCGAGCAGTCGGGCGGTGGCGGAGCCGAGCGTCCCGTCCATGAAGCCCTTCAGGTAGCCGACGCGCAGCAGGTCATCGCCGAACCCCGAGCGCAGGCCGAGTGCACGGAGCTCGTCGAGCCGGTCCCACGGGAACGACTGCCAGACGCGCAGGCTCAGCTCGCCGCGCTCGCGCAGCCGGGCGAAGACCTCGAACGCGCCCAGCCAGCCGTCCTTGTCGTGAATCGCGGTGACGCCCCGCGCCGCGGCAATCCGAAGCCCCTCGCGCGAGGCGGTCACCATCTCGTCCACCGTGGGGCGCACGTATCGGTCGCGGAACGCCCAGGCCGCGTTCTCGCGCAGCACGCCCGTCGGCTGGCCCCGCTCGTCCCGCTCGACGACGCCGCCCGGCGGCTCGAGCGGACCATCCGCTTGCGCCAGCGCCGCGCCGTTCAGCCAAAGGGAGTGATAGTCGCGCGAGAACAACGCCACCGGCGTCTTGGGCGCCACGCGATCGAGCGCCGCTCGGGTGGGCGGCTCCGTCCAGTCGCCGTCCCGCCAGCCGACGCCCCGGAGCCAACCTCCGGACGGAACGCCGGGAAGGGCCGCGGCGACTCCCGCCAGGGCGTCGTCGAGCGAGTGTGCGCCCTCCAGCCGGACCTGCCGCTGCGCGAGCGACCAGGTGGGGAAGTGCACGTGGGCGTCGGCAAGCCCGGGCACGACGCAGCGGCCGGCGAGGTCGATCCGCTCCGCGCCCGGTACGGGCGCGGCGACCACCCGCTCCTGGCAGATCGCCAGCTCGTATGCGAGCGGCGCCGCCGGGTCGAGCGTTCGGACGGGACCGCCGTGTAGGACGAGATCGCAGCTCACGCGACCGCGACCCTACGCTGTCGTGCCATGCCCGACTACCACATCCACCTCGACGACAAGTACGGCCAGTCGAATCTGATCGACATCCCGGCCGAGATCGCGACCGCCGGCGACAAGTGGTTCAACCAGACCCTGACCACCATCAACGACGCCGTGGTACGGCTCGGTGTGATCGAGGGCGAATTCCATTGGCACAAGCACGTGGACGAGGACGAGTTCTTCCTGGTTCTCGACGGGCAGCTGCTGATCGACCTCGAGGGCGGCGAGACGGTGACCCTGGAGCCGCACCAGGGATACACCGTCCCCAGGAACGTCATGCACCGGACCCGCGCCCCGAGCCGCACGGCGATCCTGATGGTGGAGTCGGCGGGAGTGGCACCCACTGGGGACTGACGAGTCGAGACGATTACGGGCGCGGAGGGCGGCGGCCCAGCTCCTGAGCGGCCCGGGCGAGTCGACACCCGCGCGGATCGTGCGCCGGCTGCTGGCGGTTCAGGCGCAGGACCTGCGGGCGGCGCGGCTTGCGCTGCGGGCGCGCGGCGAGGGGCTGACCTCCGCGGCTGTTGATCGAGGGCTGACCGCGGAGCGCTCGCTGGTGGTCGGCTGGCTCTGCCGCGGAACCCTCCACCTGGTGCGAAGCGAGGACTACCCGTGGCTGTTGGGGCTGACCGCTCCGTTGCAGGCGGCGAGGAGCCGGCGCAGGCTGGGGCAGGAGGGGGTGTCCCCGGACGACGCCGACCGCGCCGTGGCGATCATCGAGCGGGCGCTGGCCGCGGAGGGCCTGCTCGGCCGTCCGGAGCTGGCGGAGCGCATCGCCGCCCACGGGATCCGAACCGAGGGACAGGCGACGCCGCTACTGCTGAACCTCGCGGCGGTGCGAGGGGCCGCGGTTCTCGGACCGGTGAAGGCGGGTACGCGGCAGCAGTTCGCTCTCGCGCGCGACTGGCTCGGCGCCGTCCCGCCCGCCGAGCTTGCGGGCGCCGACCGCGACGCGGCCCTCGCCGAGCTCGCCCGCCGCTACTTCGCCGGCCACGGGCCGGCCACCGCGGCCGACCTGGCCGCCTGGGCGGGGCTACCGCGTCGCGACGCCCGCGCCGGCCTCCGGGCCATCTCCTCCGAGCTCGCCGAGCTCGGCGGCGGGCTGGTCGAGCTCGCCGTGAGCGGCCGAACCCCCGGCCGCCTGCCGGCCCGGCTGCTGCCGGCCTTCGATCCCTACCTGCTCGGCTGGAGGGACCGCTCGTTCGCCGTGCCGGCCCGGCACGCCCGCCGCGTCCACCCCGGCGGGGGAATGCTGCGGGCCGTCGCGACGGTCGACGGCGTTGCCGCGGGCACCTGGCGGATGCGCCGCCTCGGCGACCGCGTCAGAGTCGATATCGAGCCCTTCGCGGCGTTGGCGCCCGCGGCCGCCAGAGCGCTGCGGGCGGAGGCGAGAGACGCGGAGCGCTTCGAGTCGGCCGAACAAGGGTGAATCCGGGGGTGGGGCGCAGGTCAAGGCCCCGGCCGCCGCAGCGCCGTCAGCGCACCGCCCGTGCGCGCGGCGGTGCGCTCGAGCAGCTCCATCTCGTCGAGCGCCCGGCCCGCGCCGAGCGCCACGCAGTCGAGCGGCGAATCCGCGAGCCGCACCGGCACACCGGTCTCGGACTCGAGCCGCTCGGCGAATCCGCGCAGGAGGGCGCCGCCGCCGGCGAGCAGGATCCCCGATTGCGCGAGATCGGACGCCAGCTCGGGTGGCGTCTCCTCGAGCGCGTCGCGCACGGAGGAGACGATGTCGCGGACCGGCGCCTCGACCGCCCGGCGCAACTCCTCGCTCGTCACCGCCACCTCGCGCGGGAGTCCCGAGGAGGGATCACGCCCGCGCACCTCCCAGCGGGCGTCGGTCGTGTCGGGGCTGACGCTGCCGATCTCGAGCTTCACCTGCTCCGAAGTCGTCTCGCCGATGGCCAGTCCGTGGCTGGCGCGGATCCAGGCCGCGCCGGCCTCGTCGAAGTCGTAGCCGCCGACCCGCAGCGACCGCGACACCACGATCCCACCGAGCGATATGACCGCGACCTCGCTGGTACCGCCCCCCACGTCGACCACGACGTTCGCGCGCGGCTCCTCGATCGACAGGCCCGCACCGATGGCCGCCGCCACCGGCTCCTCGATCAGGTGCACCGAGCGGGCCCCGGCCGCCATCGAGGCCTCCGTCAATGCCCGCTGCTCGACGTCCGTGATGCCCGAGGGAGCGCACATGATGAGGCGGGGATGGGCGAAGCGGCTGCGGTGAACGCGGCCGATGAAGTGGCGCAGCATCTGCTCGGTCACTTCGAAGTCGGCGATCACCCCGTGGCGCAGCGGCCGGACGGCGGCGATCGTCGCGGGCGTTCGTCCGATCATGCGCTGAGCCTCCTCGCCCACGGCGTGCACCTCGCCGTCGCGGGTGTCCACCGCTACCACGGAGGGCTCCGATACGAGAATGCCCGCGCCGCGGACGTAGACGAGCGTGTTCGCGGTCCCGAGGTCGATTGCAAGATCACGCCCGCCGAGGCGCGGCATGAGCGATCGCCGGAGGGCGGAGCGCGGTCGTAGCGTGTCTCGCTGAGAGGGCAGGAGCGCACGCTACCGCAGGCTCGCCTGACGAGGCGGGCCGCGACGCGCTGCAACGATCCTGTCCATGGACGATCTCGACGCCGCCGTCGCCGACCTCGCCGCGCGCTTTCGCCGCGCGCTCGACCCGCCGCCACGGGCGGCCGCCACGCTCGACCCGAGCGAGCTCCGCGCCCGTTTCGACGAGCCGGTCCCGGAAACGGGCATGCCGGTGGAGTGGGTGCTGGGCGAGCTCGCCGATCGCTGCGACGGCGGGCTGGCCGGCAGCACCGGCGGGCGCTTCTTCGGGTTCGTCACGGGTGCCGTCCTGCCGGCGTCCGCGATCGCCGAGGCCTGGACCGCGGCGGTGGACCAAAACCCGGGCCTCTGGTCGCTCGGGCCTGCGGCCGTGGTGGCCGAGAAGGTCACCCTGGGCTGGCTCGCGGACCTGCTCGGCTACCCGCGTGGCAGCGGCAGCTTCACCACCGGGGCGACCATGGCGAACCTGATCGGGCTCGCCGTGGCGCGGCACTGGGCGGGGAGGATCCACGGTGTCGACGTTCTCCAAGATGGAGTGTGGGGTCTTCCGCGACTCGCGGTGTACGGCAGCGAGGAGCTGCACCTCTCCGACCTCAAAGCGCTGCGCACCCTGGGCCTCGGCGCGGGCTCGGTCCGGCGGGTCCCGATCGACGACCGTTACGCGATGCGCGTCGAGCCCCTCGTCGAGGCGATTGAGCGCGATCGCGCGAGCGGCGAGGCCGAGCCCGCGATCGTTATCGCCCAGGCCGGCTCGGTCAACACCGGAGCGAGCGATCCGCTCGAGGCCATCGCGGACGTCTGCGCCGAGCACGGGCTGTGGCTTCACGTGGACGGCGCCTTCGGCGCGTTCTTCCGCCTCTGCGAGCGAACGGCGCCACTCGTGGCGGGCATGGAGCGCGCCGACTCGCTGGCCTGCGACGGCCACAAGTGGCTGAACGTGCCGAACGGCTGCGGATTCGTCCTTCTCCGGGACGCCGAGCTGCACGCCGAGACCTTCGCCGGCACGGCCGCATACCTGACCCCGGGCATGGGTGCGGACCTGCATGAGCTCGGCCCGGAGGCCAGCCGCAGCTGGCGCGGCGCCTGCGCATGGGCTGCACTGAAGCAGCTCGGACGGCGTGGAATGGAGGAGCTGGTGACCCGCTGCTGCGATCTCGCCGCGGAGCTCGCCGGCCTCGTCGAAGCCTCGCCGCGCCTCGAGCTGTGCGCGCCCGTGCCGTCGAACGTCGTGTGCTTCCGCTACCGCCGGGAGCAGGTGGGGGAGGGGCCCGAGCTCGACGCGCTCAACGAGCGCATCCAGGCGCGGGTGGCCGACGAGGGCGATGTCTTCCACACCGGCGCCCGCCTGGCCTCGGGCTTCTGCCAGCGCGCCGCCATCGTCTCCTGGCGGACCACAAGCGAGGACGTGGCCAGCCTCGCCCGCGCGGTCGAGCGGGCGGGGGACGCCCTCTGACGGCCCGGCCCGATTTGGCCCGCGTTCGCTCGCGGGCGTCGTTCGTCGTCGTGGCGAGCGCGCTGTTCGTGCTGCTACTCGACGGCAACCTGCCGACCCCCCTCTACGGCGTCTACCAGGAGCGCTTCGGCTTCTCGAGCGCCACGCTGACCCTGATCTTCGCGACCTACACGATCGCGCTGGTCCCCTCGCTGCTCATCTTCGGCCAGCTCTCGGACCGGGTCGGCCGCCTGCCGGTGATCGCGGGCGGGCTGGGCCTCGCGGCCATCGGCCTCGTCTTGCTCGCGGCCGCCCAGAGCACCGCCTGGCTGTTCGTCGCGCGCGCCGTTCAGGGCGTGGCCCTGGGCGCCGCCGTGGGCACGATCCCGGCCGCCCTGGTCGAGCTCGAGCCGTTCCACGACCATCGGCGAGCCGCGCTCGCGACCGTGCTCGGACAGAGCGGTGGCAGCGCGGCCGGGCCGCTCGTCGCCGGCGTGCTCGCCGAGTGGGCCCCCGCGCCACGGCAACTGTGCTACCTCGTCGCGTTCGCCGCGACCCTCGCGACCGCGGTTGCCGTCCTGAGAGTGCCGGAGCCGCGGCGATCGACCGGCAGATGGCGGCCCCAGAGGCCCTCGGTGCCTGCGCCGATCCGCCGGCCCTTCGCGCGCGCCACCCTGACCTGCGCCGCGGTCTGGGCGGTTGGCGCGCTGTTTCTCTCCGTCGTGCCCTCCTACGCCGCCGACCTCCTCGACACCAGCGACCTCGCCCTGCTCGGCGCCATCAGCGCCACCATGCTGACGATCGCCTGCCTGGCCCAGGCGCTCTCGCTGCGCGGCGCCATGACACCGCGCCGGGCGCAGCCGGTAGGCCTGGCCTTGCTGATCGCCGGGATAGCTGCGCTGGTGGTCGCGTTCCCCCTGCACGCCCTTTCGCTCGTGCTCGCGGCGGCGGTGCTCGCCGGAAGCGGGCTGGGCTTCGGCTACTTCGGCGCCCAGGCCGAGATCAACCAGCTCGCCCCGGGTGACCGACGCGGCGAGGTCACCGCCGCGTTCATCGCATGCGTATACCTGGGCGTCAGCGTGACTGCCATCAGTACAGGACTGCTAGCCGACGCCACCTCTCTCTTCGCCGCCGTCGCCACCGCCGGGAGCGTGATCGCCGTCCTCGCTGCGACGGCGATCGCCTGGCACCTGGGGTCGCCCGACGCCTGAGCCAGTGGTCTCAGGCCCGCGTGCCGCGCTTGTACGGCAGCGGCTTGAGCACGGCCTCGATCTCGGCCCGGCGCGACTCGAGGAACGGCGGGATCGAGAGCCGCTCGCCCAGCGTCTCCAGCGGCTCGTCTACCGTGAAGCCCGGGCTCGGCGTGGCCAGCTCGAACAGCACGCCGCTCGGCTCGCGGAAGTAGATCGAGCGGAAGTAGTGGCGGTCGATCACCGGCGTCGGGTGTCCGCCCGCAGCAAGCACCCGCTCGCGCCACGCGAGGTGCCCCTCGTCGGTCGTGGCCCAGGCGACGTGATGGACCGTTCCGGCGCCCTGGATGCCGCGCTCGGAGGGCGGGTCGTCGTAGGCGTACAGGGCCCCGCGCCGCTCGCCGCGCGCCTCCCAGCCGTCGCGGGTGGGGTCGAACGCCAGCGCCTCCTCGAGCATCTGACGGCTGCGCCCCGGCTCGGCCGAATAGGCCCGGACGGCGTGGAAGCCCTGGAGCGCGTGCTCGGCGGGGATCTCGGGATGCTCGGCGATGAGCGGCTCGTCCGGCAGGTCGACGACGGCGAGCTCGTGCTCGAGCCCCTCCGGGTCGGCGAAGCGCAGGCGCTCGCCGTCGCGCTGGGACTCGATGCCCTCGCCGGCGAGGCGCTCGGCCCAGAAGTCCAAGGCGGCTGGGGAGCCCACCCGCCAGACGATGCGGTGGATCATGCCGGCGCCAGCACGCCCGGGGGCGGCTCCCGGATACTCGAAGAACGTCAGGTCGAGGCCCGGCGTTGCGTGCTCGTCGCCATAGAAGAGGTGGTAGACGGTCGGATCGTCCTGGTTGACGGACTTCTTGACCATCCGAAGCCCCATCACGCGCGTGTAGAAGTCGACGTTGCCGGGCGCGTCGCCCGTGATGGCGGTTATGTGGTGGATGCCGTCGAGCTTCATTGCGAGCCTCCGGTCGAGGGAGATGGTTGCTCGCGCAACTATATCATCAGCGGGCCGGCGCGTCGAGAAGGGCGAAGCGCACCTCGCCTTCCTCGATTTCGGCGTCGAGCACCTTGCCCTCGAGCGTGGCCGCCGCGCGCGGCTCCACGAAGAGGCGCACGCCTCGATCCTCGATCACCTGGTCCTCGTCCTCGGGCTCCTCGGCGAGCTCCATCTGGATCGCCGGCCCCGACCCGTTCAGCGAGTAGGCTCGCTCCGCGATCCGGAAGCCGGAGTTGTCGGGCTCCTCGGCGAGCGCCTGCGCGATCGCCTCGGCGGCGTCCTGCGTGATCATCAACATGAGTTGGAGGTGCCCGTCAGCGCCAGGATGAAACACTCGCGCCGATGGGCCGCTACTCGCTGACCAAGAGGCGCAAGGACGTGGAGAAGGAGATCGCAGCCAGGCTGCGGGTCCGGCTCCGCGGCGAGGAGGGCTACGAGCGCTTCAACATCGCCCCGACCCAGGAGGTACTGGCGGTGGTGCAGAACCGCGACGGGCGCCGTGCCCGGCTGCTGCGCTGGGGGCTCGTGCCCTTCTGGGCGAAGCAGGTGAACACCGGTCTCACGATGATCAACGCGCGGGCCGAGACCCTCCCCGGCAGCTCAACCTACGGCGGCCTCGTCGAGCGCGGCTCGCATCGCTGCCTCGTGATGGCCGACGGCTTCTACGAGTGGCTGAAGGCCGAGGACCCGCGAGAGCCGCGCCGCCCACTCCGGTTCTCGCTGGCGGGCGGCGCGAGCTTTTGCTTCGCCGGCCTCTGGACGACCTGGCGGGGGGCCGAGGACGAGCGAGTCGCGAGCTGCACGATCGTCACCACAGCGGCCAACGAGCTCGTCGCCCCGGTGCACGACCGCATGCCGGTGGTACTCCCCGACGTCCCGTCGTGGGAGGCGTGGCTGGACCCGGCGCTCGATGCCGGCGCCGTCGGGCCGCTGCTGGCCCCGCTGGCCGCCGAGCGGATGGCGGTCGCCGCGGCGAACCCAGCTATGAACTCGCCGGACTACGACGAGCCCGACTCCCTGGTGGCACCGGCCGGGGGTCCCTGACGCGTGAATCGCCCGCTCGAGGCCGACGGGTGAGAGTCACCATGCGAGAGTCATGACGAGCCGAAGCGGGCAACGATCCGCTCGGCGTAGGTCTCCTCCCAGCGCTCGCCGGGATCCGCCCGCTCGCACTCGACGAGCTCGTGGACCAGGTGGCTGCGGACCGGCGCGGCGCCGAGCACATCGCCGAGCTCCGAGAGGCGCGTCAGCCAGTCCGCATAGAACGAGGCCCAGTCGTCGTCGGCGCCGTCGGTGATGCGGTAGACGACGTGGTGGACCTCCCCTGCCTCGTGAAGCAGCTCACTGACTCGCTGCGCCCGATTGTCCATGGGTCTCCTCCTCGTCCGATTGGTCAGGGACGCGGGCCGCGCGCCTTCGGGCCCGCGTGGAGCTCGTGGCGGATGAGCTCGTGCGCGCGCTCCGCCCAGTCGCACAGGAGCGGGCGGGTGTCGCGCGGGTCGATTATCTCCTCGACGCTGAAGCGCTCCGCCGTGGGGAAGGGCGAGCGCACGGCCTCGAGCCGGGCCGCGATCTCGGCCCGCCGCGCCTCGGGATCCTCGGCCGCGTCGAGCTCGCGCCGGTAAGCCGCCTCGAGTCCGCCCTCGAGCGGCAGCGAGCCGCAGTCGCCCGACGCCACGCGTACCGCAGGTTGAGGCGCGACCCGTCGCCGTGGCCCGCTCCCGCGACGCCATACACCTTGCGCACCAGAATCGATACCCAGGGGACGCTCGCCTGCGCGATTGCGAACAGGCCGCGCGCGCCGCGCCGTATCGTGCCGCCGCGCTCGGCCTCGGTGCCGATCACGAAGCCCGGGACGTCCACGAGGTTCACCACCGGCAAGTGGAACTGATCGCACACGTCGACGAAGCGCGCGGTCTTCTCTGCGGCGTCGGCGGTCACGCCGCCGCCGTAGTGCTCGGGATCGGAGGCGAGCACGCCCACCGGCCGGCCGCCGAGCCGGGCGAGGCAGGTGATCGCGGGTCGGCCGAACGCGGCGCCGAGCTCGAAGATCGAGCCCCGGTCGAGCACGGCCTCGAGCACGTGCCGCATCTTGTAGGTACGGCGCCGGTCGCGCGGCACGATCGAGAGGAGCTCCTCCTCGCGCCGCTCCGCGGGATCGGCGGCGGCCGCGGACGGAGGCGCCTCCCATACGTTGGCGGGCAGATAGGCCAGGAAACGCCGCAGCTGGTCGAGCGCGTCGCCCTCGTCGGCCGCCACGTTGTCGACGGCCCCGGCGCGCGCCTGCATTCGCGCGCCGCCCAGCTCCTCCTTGTCCGGCGCCTCGCCCATCGCCGCGGCCACCACCGGCGGCCCCGCGACGAACAACTGTGCCGTACCGCGCACGATCACAGAGAAATGCGAACACACCACGCGGGCGGCGCCGAGCCCGGCGACCGGGCCGAGGGCCGCCGCGACCACGGGGACGATCGAGAGATTGCGCACCACGAGATCGAACCCGGGCAGCGGCGGCACGTAGGAGAAGCCCGCCTGCTCGAGCGTCTTGACGCTGCCGCCGCCGCCGGTCCCGTCGACGAGCCGTGCGAGCGGCAGGCGCAGGTCATGCGCCATCCGCTCCGCGTAGACGGCCTTCTCCCAGATCGCGGCGTCGGCGGCGCCGCCGCGGATCGTGAAGTCGTCGCCCTGCACCACCGCCAGGCGGCCGTCTATCCGTCCCTGGCCGACCACGGTGTTGGCCGGCACGAAGCCGGCGAGCTCGCCGCCCTCGTCGTAGGAGGCGCGGCCGGCGAGAGCACCGGTCTCGTGGAAGCTGCCGGGGTCGAACAGCCGCGCGATTCGCTCGCGCACGGTGAGACGGCCGGAGGCGTGCTGGCGGGCCACGCGCTCCTCGCCGCCCATCGCGCGCGCGAGCTCCTCTCGGCGGCGGAGCTCCTCGAGCTCGGGTTCCCAGCTCACGACGGAAGGAACGCTTCGCGCGCGGCGCGGGTGCGCAGCTCCTCGACGGTGCGGTGCTGCTTCTCCCCGCGCTCGATCAGCCGCCGCAGGTGGTCGGCGTCGAGCCGCGGCTCCTCAGAGGCCACGTCGACCAGGATCCGCCAGAGCGATAGCTTCGCGTTGATCCCGGCCATGAGCCCCTCGAGCTCTATGACCCGGCTGAGAGGCGAATAGCCCGTCAGCTGACCGTTCAGCTTCAGCCTGCCGAGCTTCTCGGCGGCCCAGGCGCCGAGGTTCTTCGCCCGGTCCGGGCCGAAGCCGAGATCGTCGAGTATGGCCTCGAGCGCGCCGCGGTCCGCCTCGATCTCGTCGGCGAGCTGGGCGAGGGGCTCGCCGTAGTCGGTGCCTTCGTTCGCCCCGCGTGTGCGCCTGGCGAGCTCGAGGCCGGCGGTTGCGCCCGCCAGGTGGTCCTGCAGGTAGATGCGAAGCCGCGTGCTGTCGACCATCCGCCGTCACCCTACTTTCTACTCTGCCAGCGTGGAGCCGGCGAGCGAGCTCGAGCGAGTGCTTGCCGACGCCGGCGGCGCCACGGCGCCGCGGGAATGGTCGGCGCGGTTGCGCGGCCTGCTGTCCTTCGAGCTCGAGCGCGGGGCCCGCGAGCTGCGTCAGAGGCGCACCGGCTACCCGGACCCGATAGTCGTGGCGCTGGCTGCGGCCGACGCCGCCATCGTGGCGGCCCTCCCGCTGCCGACGGCATTGCGAGCGGACCCCGACGCCGTGAACGAGCGCGGTGGCCGGCTCGCCGCAGCGGCGGTCGAGAAGCTGGTGGAGGCGACGAGCCCCGGGCCGGCCGCCTCGCCCGACGACCTGCGCCTGCGGCTGGGCGATCTCGACGGGGCGCTGGCTCTCACCTTTCCAGCGACCGATGCACCCGATGCCGCCGAGTACGCAAAGGAAGCGCTCGACGAGGCGTTCGCCGACATCGACCGCCTGCGCGCCCGGGCCCTGGTTGTGCCGGGCTACACGGTCGAGGCGGTCGCCGATCCGCGCGAGCCGCTGGGCCGCACCCACCCGCTGCGCGTGGCCGAAGCGGTCGCCCGGTTGGGGGGCTCCCCGCTCGACGACGAGTCGGTGGAAGCGCTCGAGGGCCATCTGCTCGACCTGCTCGAGGCGCCCGGCTCCGTGACCCGCGCCCACGACGATCCCGACCCGCAGAGGCGGGCGGTCCGCCGGATCCTGCAGCGACTCGACGGCATGGGGAAGTGGGGCGGCTACCACACCGCGTTCGATCACATCGCCCGCGGGTTCGCCGGGAACGAGCGCTCACTGGCATACGCGATGGGCGAGCGGCTCGTGGCCTCGGGTCTGTTGCTCGAGAAGCCGAGCGTCGGCCAGCGTCACGTCAGCCTCAACCCGCGCCGCAGCGGCGACATCCGGCGGCTGATCGACGAGGGGGAGGTCCCCGCGGGGCTCGGATGGACCGCCCCTTGAGGGCCACGGGTGCCGAGCAGTGGCGGGCGGTACGCGCGGGGGACGTGAGTCCTCCGGCGGCCGGCCGACCGATGTCTTCGCCGGCTTTCTGCAGGACTTACGGTCGCCTGGGTGATCCTTGAGCCGGCCGTCCCGGCGGCCCCGTAGCACAAGAATTGCGTATACGCAAACGCAGCACCCCACTAATTACCGCAATTTGCGGGAATTCATGCCTACGCTTCCAACCGGGCTCAGAGTTCGAACGTAGGTTGGAGAGTGCCGTTCGCTAGTGGTGTCTAGAACCGTGCGGATACGACGCAGATGAGCGAAGGTCGGAATTTGGGCGCCACGAGCGGGGGCGCCAACCGCATTCTGCGCCTTGCGCTGATGACGGTGACCGCCTTTGCGCTGCTGGTTCCGACCGCATCCGCGCAGTTGAGCGCAGACGGTTCGGAGCCGGGGATCGACGCCGCAGCCCCCGTGGCAAGCGCAGCGCCGGACCCCGGCTCGGGGGCGCCCGCTGCGGCGGACCCGGCACCAGCGCCGACCGCGGAGCCGACACCTCAGCCCGCGCCTCCGACCTCCGAGCCCGCACCGGCCCCGACGCTCGAGCCGGCGCCTCCGAGCTCCGAGCCCGCACCGGCGCCCGCACCCGAGCCCGCGTCTCCGAGTTCCGAGCCCGCAGCGGAGCCGACACCCGCGCCCGCGCCTGCGAGCTCCGAGCCCGCAGCGGAGCCGACACCCGCGCCCGCGCCTGCGAGCTCCGAGCCCGCACCGGCGCCGGTGCCCGAGCTCACGCCTCCGACCTCCGAAACCGTACCGGCGCCCCTCGCGCCGAACCCGGAGCCGACTCTGGAGCCCGCGCCTGCCGCGACACTGGAGCCTGCACCTACCCCGACACCGGGGCCCACGCCGGAGCTGATACCGGAGCTGGCGCCGCAGCCGGCGCCCGAACCAGCCCCGGGCCCGAGCCCCGAGCCGACGCCGTCGCCGGAGCCCACGCCCGTCCCGGTTCCGGAGCCCCCGCCTGCCCCGGTTCCCGAGCCCACGCCCGTCCTGGTTCCGGAGCCGCCGCCTGCCCCGGTTCCGGAGCCCCCGCCCCCGCCAACCCCAGAACCCGCGCCCCCGCCGACACCCGAACCCACGTCCTCCCCGGAGCCCACACCTGCTCCGGTTACCGAGCCTGCGCCTGCACCGAGTCCCGAGCCCACGCCGGCGCCAACCCCAGAACCTGCACCCCAGCCAACGCCTGAGCCCACACCCGCGCCGGCCCCGGCGCCCGCACCCGAGCCCACGCCCGCACCCGATCCCGCGCCTGAACCCACACCAGCACCTCCGCCGGAGCCCACGCCCACGCCGCTCCCGGAGCCCACCCCGGCGCCCGCGCCCGTCCCCACGCCGGAGCCGCCGCCCGCCCCGGCCCCGGAGCCGACGCCCGCACCGGCGCCGGAGCCGACGGCCGGACCGGCG
>DATDLN010000024.1:0-81497 GCA_036519295.1 Thermoleophilaceae bacterium | reverse complement strand
GCTGCTCACCAAGGAGTCGACCAGCTACGCCACGCCGGCGATCGAGGACTACGCCGAGCGCAACGCCGCCCAGCGCGAGTTCTGGGAGAGCCAGAACGGCCGGCAGGCCGGCGACCCGGCCAAGCTCGCCCAGGCGCTGCTGACCATCGCCGACGAGGAGCAGCCGCCACGCCGCTTCATCGCCGGCGCCGACGCAATCGCACAGGCCGAGCAGCAGATCGCCCAGTTCCAGGCAGAGATCGACGCCTTCCGGGAGCTGTCGTCGTCGCTGGCGATCGACGAGGCCGCGGCCGGGAGCTGAACGTCCCGAGCACATTAAAAAATCCGAGAACCGGAGGCACACTGTCATGAAGCACATTTCGCTAAACGGACTTGACGTCTCGCGCATCGGACTCGGCACGATGGCGATGTCCGGCTATTACCTCGATCCGGACAGCAGCGACGCCGAGTCGATCCGCACCATCCAGCGGGCACTCGAGTTCGGCGTCACCCACATCGACACCGCCGAGATCTACGGCCCCTACGCGAACGAGGAACTCGTCGGCCGCGCCCTCAAGGGGCATCGCGGCGATGTGGTGGTTGCGACGAAGTTCGGCTTCGTCTCGCACTCCGGCGATGGCCCCGGAGTGCTCGACAGCAGCCCGGCGAACATCCGCACCGCCGTCGAGGGCTCCCTGAAGCGGCTGGGTACCGACCGCATCGACCTCTACTACCAGCACCGGGTCGACCCCAACACGCCCATCGAGGACACCGTCGGCGCCCTGGCCGAGCTGGTGACCGAAGGAAAGGTCCTGCACATCGGCCTGTCGGAGGCCGGACCCGAAACGATCCGGCGCGCCCACGCCGTGCACCCGGTCGCCGCGCTGCAGACCGAGTACTCCCTGTGGACCCGTGACCCGGAGGCCGAGCTTCTACCGCTGCTGCGCGAGCTGGGCATCGGCTTCGTGCCCTACTCGCCGCTCGGGCACGGCTTCCTCACCGGGACGATCCGCTCCCCCGAGGAGCTGAGCGACGACGACTGGCGCAAGAGCAACCCGCGCTTCACGGAGGGCAACTTCGAGAAGAATCTCCGCATCGTCGACGAGGTCCAGGCAGTCGCTTCCGAGGTCGACGCCACACCGGCGCAGGTCGCGTTGGCCTGGCTGCTCGCGCAGGGCGACGACATCGCCCCGATCCCCGGCACCAAGCGGGTTTCCCGCGTCGAGGAGAACACGGCTGCCGACGGTATCGAGCTGAGCGCGGAGCAGATCCGACGGCTCAACGATCTCACCCCGGCCACCGGCGAGCGCCACGACGAGGCGAACATGTCCACCGTCGACCGCTGACCACGTCATGGGGTGGCGCCGCCGTGCCCACTCCAATACGCCTGCCCATGGCCGTCACCCCATGACCCCACATATGCCCGGTGTGTGGCGTCGCGCTTGCTGTACGCGAACGTCCGGCGCGACCTTCGCGCCGCGTTAACGGGGCTTCTGCTTTGGACGGTGGCTGTTGCCTGAAGCCGTGTCGAGAAGTCTCCGCACGCTCGCCGCAGAGGGCCCTAGAGCGGCTGGCCGCGACGAGGTCGCGACGGAGGGACCGGGCGCGACGGGCCGAGATGCCTGTTTTCAGAGCCCCCCCTTACAAGCGATCCAGCGGGCTCGCTAGGCGTTTGTGCAACAGCCACGACGAAGACCGGAACCCCCGCCCAAGCCCTTGCGGTGCCTACTAGGCGCCGGGCGGTGCAGGCGCGGGACGAGACGCCGGTCGCTCCGACGGGCCCGCGCTCGGGCGCTGTCGTGCCGGCGTGGGACCGAATCCAATGATCCTTGCGATCGGACGGGCCCGGCTGACTAGTTTCACCAGGGCGAACGACCCTGCCACGCCTGCCACGAGCACGGCGATGAACTTGAGCTCCGCCGGCAGGGGGAGGGGCTGCACGGCGAGCGCTAGGCCGACGATCACCGGCGGATGCAGGATGAACGCCCCGTAGGCGGCGGGTGCCATGAGCCGTGCGAGCGGACGCAGGTGGTCGAGGCGCCGCCGAAAGAGCCCGATCGCCCAGAGGGATACGCAGGTGGCGATCACGCCTTCCGCCAGTGGGACCACGGCAGCCTGCCAGTGCCAACCGCCCGCGAACCGATCCTCGGCGGCGCCGCCCTCGAAGAAGCCACCCGCGAGCAGCATTGCAGGCAGCATCAGTGCCGTGATTGCGCCAGCCAGGCCGCAGCGGCGCTGAAGGCGCGGAGTCAGCGACTCCAGCCATCCGCGCCGTCCGGCGGCCACGCCGAGCGAAAACAGGATCACGTACTGCGGAAACGCCGCGAGCTGCAGGTGGAACTGCTCCGAGCCGAGGGGGAAGGCGAGGCGGACAGCGAAAGAGGTGACGGCGATCGCAGCTGCCGCGGCGGCCACCTGCCGTCCCCGCAGCGGCTCGCGCGAAGGGCGCTCCGCCTCGGGGCGCACCACTCGGTAGAGCGCATAGCCGAGCGAAAAGACGAGCAGAGCCTCCAGGAACCAGGTCGGGCCCGGCGCGAAGTGCCAGACCTGCTCTCGCGCGAACGGCCAGAGCGCCTCAGTCCCGCCCCCGTTCCAGCGATAGTCCACGTACTCTAGGAAGGGGCTGATCAGGAGCGTGTACGCCACGACGGGCGTCCCGAGACGAATCAGCCGGTCCTCCGTGAAACGCTTGGCGCCCTTGTGATCGAGCGACGGCCCGGTCAGCCGCCCCGCGATTAGGAAGAACAGACCCAATCCAAAGAGCCAGCCCGTGCCCAGGACGACAGTCAGCGCGTCAACCACAGCGCTAGCCATCTCGTCGTACGACTCCAGGTACCAGGAGCCATCGAACCCGTAGGTGATCGCCGTGTGGAGCGCAATCACCCCAACCACCAGCAGGATCTTCAGGTTGTCGAGATAGGCCAGCCGCTGCTTCATCGGGCCGCCGACCAGTATCCAACGCAACTGGCCGGCGTGCCGCGTCCCCATGCGAGCTGCCCTCTCGGCGATCGGCGTCAAGAGAGTCGCTCCTGCGTGGAAGGAGACGTCTCCGCCAAGCTGGCCCTCGCTCCTGCGTTGGGACGATAGAGGGGAGTCCGACTCCAACCGACTGACTCGCGCCCGCTTCATTCGCGGTTGCGGTAGTCCTCGCCCGGCCGGACGCCGCGATCGCGGGTCGTCCGCAGCGAGCGTATGAGGCGCACCGACTGAGACGCTTCCTTTGCGCGAGAGCAGCAGCCGAGCTGGTCCTGCGATCCGCGTACCGAGCGTTCAACGCGCGCGATGTCGAGGCCGCTATCGAGTTGATGCATCGCGACGTCGATTGGCCCAACGCCTGGGAAAGCGGTCGGGTTGTCGGCCGCGCGGCGGTCCGCGACTACTGGAAGCGGCAGTTCGCGGCGATCTCGAGCAAGGTCGAGCCCGAGGACATCACCGAGGAGCCGGACGGCAGCATCACCGTCGACGTCCGTCAGGTGGTCCACGACGCACGCACCGGCGATCTGATCTCCGATTCCCGCGTTCGTCACCGCTACCGGCTCGTTGATGGATTGGTCGTCTGGATGGACGTTCTAGAACCGCCGGGCGGGCGGTAGAAGCGCTCAGGCCGACGCCGCATCCGCTTCGCGCGCGTCGCCCAGCCGGCAAGACCGTCCGCTACCCCCAGACAAACGGCGGATAGCGCCCTGTCATGAAAATCGCGTAGGCGCCGCCGCGTAGGTTCCACCGCAGGCCGGGCACCATGAGCTCGAATATCCCTCGCGGGATCCGCTTCGTGAAAAGGACAGTGAAGAAGGCGACGATGGTCAAGACGACGGTCAGCGAGTAGAGCACGCCGGCGATGAACAGGTAGGGAATCGCCAGCAGCCACTGCACGAGCGGCCGCCACTTCGCGACGTGCTCTGGGTACTCGATGTTCAGCCGTAGCGGGTAGTCAGGATCGTCGGCCGCTGAGAACGGAGGGTAGGCATCGGTCATCAATTGGGAGTAGGCGACCACGCGGAAGCCCCACCTGAACGTTCCAACCAGGTAGTCGAAGGCCCCTCGGGGCCAGCGCCCCGTGAACAGCACGGCGAAGAACCCGTAGACGGCCACGAACAACGCGCCTATGCCGACGAAGAGCAAGGCGATGAAGTGCGGGATGACCAACAACCACGTGATCAGGTGCAGCCACCGGTTGAGCTCGGACGGGTAGCTGATCTCAAACCGGGCCGGGTAAACCGGCGATGGTGGTCCGGCCGGATCGGTCACGGCGACTGCGTGGGAAACAGCCAGTCCAGCAGGCGGCGGCGCCTCGGGCGGGGGCTGCTCAGCCGCTGGCGGCACGGGCGGCGATCCTTCGGGAGGCGGGCCGAGGCTTCTCAGGAGTGCCCATATGACAAAACTAACCCGCTCGCGCGAGGGCGATCTCGAGGCGTCACTTCTGCCGGTCGCGCAAGGGAGCAGCGCGTGAGGCGGTTGCGTGCGAACGCGACGCGACGCGTTCCCGGCGTGCGACGGCGCTATCCCTGCAGGACCTGATGCGCGAAGCGCACAGCCAGCGCGCCGTCGCCTACGGCGCCGGCGACGCGCTTGGTTGCGCCGGCGCGGACGTCGCCTGCCGCGAAGATTCCGGGCCACACCGTTTCGAGAAGATGCGGTTGCCTGTCGGTCGAGGGCCAGCGGTTCGGCCCCTGGCCGGACGCCGCACCATCGCCACATCTGATGTATCCGCCCTCGTCCAGGTCGAGCATCGTTTGCACCGCCTCGGTGCACGGATCAGCTCCGATCATTACGAACAAGTCCGACACCGCAACCCGCTCAACGCTCCCGTCCGCCCGACTCAGCAGATCCGCGCGCTCCAGGCGGCCGTTGCCGTGGACGGCGCTGACCTCGGCCCCGGTGACGACCTCGATGTTCGGACGTGTTTCGATGCGCTCCAGGAGGTAACGCGACATCGTCGACGCCAAGCCTTCGTCCCGGATGACCATGCGGACGCTGCGCGCCGCGCGGGAGAGGTGCAGGGCCGCCTGGCCGGCCGAGTTGCCGCCCCCGACTACGATCACGTCCTCGTCAAGACAACGCTCCGCATCGGTCGGCATGGCCGCGTAATAGACGCCGGCGCCCGTGAGCCGATCGGCGTTGTCGGCCGCCAGCGTTCGCCAGCGCGCACCGGTCGCGACCACGACCGTGCGGGCGAGCGCGTGCTGCCCGTCGTCGAGGTCGATGCGGACGAGTCCCTCCGGTCCGCGGGCGAGTTCGACCGCGCGGTGGAAGCTCGACAGCACCGCGTCGAATCGGCGCGCCTGCAGCGTCGCCTTGCGCGTCAGCTCGTTGCCCGCGATTCCGGTGGGGAAACCGAGGTAGTTCTCGATCCGCGTGCTCGTGCCGGCCTGCCCGCCGGGCGCCCACGCCTCCGCCACCAGCGTCCGCAGCCCTTCAGACCCGCCATAGACCGCGGCCGCGAGCCCGGCCGGCCCGCCGCCGAGTACGACCAGGTCGAACCGCTTGCCGTCGACCTCGGCACGCAGACCAAGCTCCCGTGCCACTTGGGCGGCCGAGGGGTTGCGCAGCACGGCGGTGTTGCGGACAAGGAGCGGCGTCTCCTCGCGCGGGATCTTCAGCCATTCGAGCATCGCCGCGCTCTCCTCGTCGGTGTCGACGTCATACCACCGCACCGGCACGAGATTCCGCTCCAGCAGATCGCGTACCTCGAACGCCCGTCGTGACCACCGCGACGCGATCAGCCGGAGCACGCCGTACCCATGCTCCGCGTGCCACTCCCTGCGCGCCATCATCGTGCGAAGCACGAGCTCGGCAAACTCCGGCCACGACGCGAGCATCGTCCGTAGCGCCGAGCGGTCGAAGGCGATCACGTCGGTCGGTTCGTCCGCCACGCACTCGGCGATGGCCGACTCGCCGGTAAAGGTGGCGATGTCGCCGAGGAACGTCCCGGCATCCGCCTCGGCGACCCACACGTCCTTACCCGGCTTGCGATCCAGAACCCGGACCCTTCCGCGCTCGATGACGAAGAAGGGCGTGTCGCGCTGGCCCTGCTCATACAGCGTCTCCCCCGGCGCGAACGACCGGCGCGTGCCCGCCTTCGCCAGCCGCTCGAGCTTCCGCTCCGACAGCCGGGGGTACATCACCTCGTCGCCAAGGTCCGGAAAGCTCTCGGCGCGAATCTGTCTGGTAGTGGTTTCCTCGATCGCCACGCTCCCTTCAGAGGAGTAGCAGACCGGCGCCTTCGGTCCTCACCGTCGTACCAGGTGCGCCGCCGCCGGAGCGCCCCCGGCGGTAGTGTCCAGAGGTCCCTGTCGTCGTGCCAGCAAGGAGGACCGATGGCCCCCAAGATCCTCATCCTCACGGGCGACGCCGCCGAGACGCTCGAAGTCTTCTACCCGTACCAGCGCCTGCGGGAGGAAGGCTACGAGGTCCACATCGCGGCGCCGACGAAGAAAAAGCTCCAGTTCGTGGTGCACGACTTCGTGGACGGGTTCGACACCTACACGGAGAAGCTCGGGCACACCTGGGAGGCCGACGTTGCCTTTGCCGACGTAGATCCGTCCGACTACGTCGCCTGCGTCATTCCAGGCGGACGTGCGCCCGAATACATTCGCAACGACGAGGACTGCAAGCGGATTGTGCAGGCCTTCTTCTCCGACGACCGCCCAGTCGCGCACCTCTGCCACGGGCCGCTCGTGACGGCCGCGGCGGGCATGCTGCAGGGGCGCACCACCGCTGCGTACCCTGCCCTGGCGCCCGACGTCACCGTGGCGGGAGCCACGTTCCAGGACGACGAGGCTGTGGTAGACGGACGGCTCGTGTCGGGACGTGCCTGGCCCGACCACCCCGGCTGGATGCGCGAGTTCATCCGCCTGCTTCGCGAGCACGCCCCGGTCGAGGCCCAGACGGCTGGAGCCACCGCATAGCCGACCTTGGCCACCGCGCTCCGGGCTCGGTCAGAGCGCCTGCATGAGCTCAACCTACGGCATGCCTGACGAGTACGTGCTCGACACATCGGTCGTCCGCAGCTTCATCCGGCACGTGCGCGCGACGATCGAGACCAGCGGCTCCCCGTCCGGTGCGTGCGAGCGCATTCGGCCGGCGTTCGCCGACCTCCTGGCCGACCCTGACTGGCTCCCGCGCGCCTACCTGGAACCGGCGCCCGAGAGCGGGATGGGAGGCGGGATTGGCCAATGGTTGCTGTATCGAGCCGGAGACGGCTCGCTCTCGCTGTTCAGCCTGGTTGTTCCTCCGGGTGCCCAGACGCCCGTGCACGACCACCTCGCGTGGGGGCTCGTCGGCCTCTACCAGGGAACGCAGGACGAAGAGATCTACGCGCGCGGCGAGGCCGGCCTCGAGCTCGTCGAGCAGCGACCGCTGTCGCCCGGAGACTTTTACGTTCTCATCCCGCCGCGCGACGACATCCACAGGGTGCGTACCACCTCGCCGGAAACGTCGGTGTCGATCCATCTGCTCACGAACGACACCGGCTGCGTCTGGCGGCACGCCTACGACCCCGCGACCGGCGAGGAACGTCCGTTCCGCTCCGGTTACGTGAACGTGGCGTGCGAGGAGCCGCCGTGAGAGTAGGCGCGAAGCTCGCCCACGAGCCCGTCGACCTCGTCGGCCGTGTTGTAGTGGGCGATTCCCACGCGCACGGCCTCGCCGTCGTAGGGCAGACGCGGATAGAGCCCGAGCGAGTACCAGTTGTCGTGGTGCCAGACGCCGTAGCCGCGCTCGGCGAGGCGGTGGGCCAGGTCCCGAGCCGGCACGCCGTCGACGTTCAGTAGGAAGGTGGGCACCCGGTCGCGCATGGTCTGGGGGCCGTAGACGGTCACCGTCTCCGGCAGGCCGACGAGGAAGCGCTCGCCGAGGTCGCGCTCGTAAGGCACGATCGCCTCGTACCCGCCGATCGCGTCGAGGTACTCGACCGTGGCGATCAGCCCTGCGAGCAGCTCGTACGGCGAGGTTCCCGTCTCGAAGCGACGGCCAACGGGCGAGCTCGGCGCCGGCCGCGCCTTGAACGGCCGCCAGCGCTCGACGACCTCGGTACGGCCGAAGGCCATGCCCAGGTGCGGCCCGCACCACTTGTAGGACGAGCACAGGACCAGGTCGGCGCCGATTGCCGCGACGTCGATCGGCTCGTGCGCGGCGTAGTGGACCGCGTCGATCCACGACAGCGCCCCCGCTTCGCGCGCCAGCGTGCAGACCCCCTGCGCGTCCGTGAGGGAGCCCACGGCGTTCGACGCCCAGGCGAACGCGACGACTCGGGTGCGCTCCGTGAGCTGGCGCTCGAGGTCGTCGTAGTCGAGCGTGAGGTCCTCGCGGACGTCAACGTGGCGAACGACGAGCTCGAGGTCCCGCGCCAGCTCGACCCAGGGAGCCACGCCGCCGTCGTGGTCGAGCCGTGTGACCACGATCTCGTCGCCCGCCCGGAGTTCGCGCGCGAATGTCCGCGCCAGCGCGAAATTGAGAGTCGTCATGTTGGCGCCAAAGATGACCTCGCCGGGATCGCAGCCGAGCATCCTCGCCCCGGCCGCCTTGGCGTCGCCGAGGATCCGCTCGACACGATGGCCGGTCTCGTAGGGAGCGCCGAGGTTGCCGCTCGCCTCCCGCATCGCGCGGGCCACCGCCTCCCCCACCCCGTCCGGCACCTGGGTCCCGCCCGGGGCGTCGAAGAAGTGAAAGCCGCCGCGGAGCGAGGAGAAGCGACTACGGACCGACTCGACGTCGAGGCCTACGGCCGGCGCGGCCCGTTCCATCACGCGAGTCTGGCCTGGAGCGTGATCTCCGCGGCCGCGAGCACCTTCGACACCGGGCAGCCGCGCTCCGCCTCGCCGGCCAGTCGCTCGAACTCGGCCTGGTCGATGCCCGGTACCTCCCCGGTCACGGCGAGGTCGATGCGCGGGATCACGAATCCCTCGTCGCGTTGCTCGAGGTAGACCGTCGCGGTGGTGTCGAGCTGCGTCGGCGGGTGCCCCACCTGGGTCAGCTCGTTGGAGAGCGACATCGTGAAGCAGCCGGCATGGGCCGCCGCGATCAGCTCCTCGGGGTTGGTGTCCGGGCTCTCGTCCGTGGTGCGAGCGCGAAGCGAGTACGCCCCCTCGAAGGCGCCGCTACCGAGGCTGATGTTTCCCCCTCCGTCCTCGACGCCGCCCTGCCAGGCGGCCCGCGAGCGACGCTTGAACTTCATCGATCCTCCTCGGAGACGTAGGCACGGGTGCCGTCCGGCAGGTAGGCCTCGGACGGATCGCCCGCCGGACGGAAGACTCCGAGCACGTGCATCTCCCCGGCGCCCGTGTTCTCGAGGCAGTGGCGGAGCTCCGGGGTCAGGTGGATGCACGAGCCGCCCGCGATCGCGCTCTGCTCGTCGCCGATGTGAAGCACTCCCTCGCCGTCGAGCACGTAGATCACCTCGTCGTAGAGGTGGTAGTGCTCGGGCGCGCGCTTCGTCGGGATGTAGCCGACGAACTGAGTGGCGCCGCTAAGCCCCGCCTCGGGGTCGAGCAGGATGCGAAACTCGCGGTCGCTCGTGGCGTCGCGCGCGGTCTGGTCCGCCAGGCGGCGGACGTTCGCTCCCGTGGCTCCCCCGTCGGTGGCCGGCACGAGCACCGAGACGAGCGCCAGTTCCCCCGGCCCGTTGTTCTCCACCCGATAGCCCGTCCCGGGGGCGACGAGCACCGCCGTGTCGGGCTCGAGCTTGTGCCGGGCGCCGTCCAGCAGGAGCGCGCCGCGGCCTTCGAGCACGAACAGCGCCTCCTCGCGCTCCTCCGGACCGAGCTCGCCGGAGCGACCCGGCGCGAACCGGATCACCCTCTGCTCGAGTGCCTCGGAGCCCGAGCCGCGGTCGAAGGTCACACGAAGGGTGGCGCTGTCGCCGGCGTGCGTGTGCTGCTCCACATCGCGCTCCGCTACGACATGCCTGGACCCGAGCACCGTGGCCGTACCCTAGACCATGATGGTTCGCTGCGGAGTCCATAGCGCCGTCCGGCGGCGGCAGCGGGCAAGATAGGCCGCCGTGGTGTTCACCTTCCAGCCGGTCGAGGCGCGCGGCACCGTGCGCCAGGTGGTCGAGCGCATCGCGGAGCCCATTCGGCTCGGCCGGCTCCGCTTCGGCGACCGGCTGCCTGCCGAGCGCGCGCTCGCCCAACAGCTCGGCGTGAGCCGCGAGACCGTTCGCAAGGCGGTGCGCACGCTCGTGGACGCCGGCGTGCTGGAGGTCACGTCGGGCAGGGGCTCACGCAGCGGCATCCACGTGCGCTCGGACCTGATTCCGTCCGAGCTGCTGCACGGCCCGGCCCGCCTCCCGATCGGGGAGATCTCCGGTGTGCTCGAGGCGCGGCGCCTGTTCGAGCCGCGCGTGGCGCAGCTCGCCGGCCTCCTCGCGACCGAGGATGATTTCGCGGAGCTGCAGGGGGTGATCGATCTCCAGCGCGAGCTGGCAGCAGAGCCGCAGCGCGTCCGTGACCTGGACGCGCCCTTCCACCTGGCGCTCGCGCGCGCGACCCACAACGCCACCGTCGTCGCCTTGATGCACACGCTGTTCGAGCGCCTCGAGGTGGCCAAGCGCTTTGCCATCGAGCCGGGCGAGGCCGAGCGCGCCATCGACATCCACGAGCGCACGCTGGCGGCACTCATGAGCCGCGAGCTCCACGCCATCGAACGCGTCATGGACGCTCACCTCTCCATCCTCGAGCGAGCCTGGGAGCGCGAGAGCGGCCGCGCGCTGCCCCGACAGGTCCCCGAGTTCCTGTTGCCCGCAGATTAAGCCGAGGATCCGATCGCCGGATCCTTTTGACTTTTGATCAAGTTGCTGAATAGGCTCATGGTCCAAGCTCCGGACCAAGGGGGAGGAGAAGACGACCATGGCCCTGATCCGAGCCTTGCGGGCCCGCCACGAGGGGCGGCTCGCCTTGCTGGCGGCCGTCCTGATCTTCGCGCTCGGCGCGCTCACAGCCGCGGGCTGCGGCGACGACGATGACGGTGGTGGCAACGGCGACGGCGGCGAGGCGAGCAACGCAGCCGCCGACTGCACGGCATCGATCGGCGTGATGGCGCCGATCACCGGGGACGCCGCCGAGCTGGGCGAGGAGCAGCGCAATTGGGCGCAGTTCGGCCTGGACCGCTTCAACAAGGAGAACGGGACCAAGTTGAAGCTCGTCGAGGGAGACACCCAGCTCGACCCGGGTCAGGCGTCCACCGTCGCGCAGGAGTTCGTGTCGAACGACGCGATCGTGGCCGTGGTCGGCCCCGCGGGGAGTCAGGAGGTCGAGGCCGCCGGGCCGCTGTTCGACCGGGCGGGAATCGGCTTCGTCTCGCAGTCCGCGACCGCGACCGAGCTCACCGAGAGTGGCGACTACCCGACGTTCTCGCGCGTCGTTCCGCAGGACTCCGTCCAAGGGCCGACCGACGCCAAGTACATCATCGACAACCTCAAGGCGAAGAAGGTCCTGATCGTCGACGACCAGACGTCGTACTCGACCGGCATCGCCGACGTGCTGGAGGACGAGCTGAAGAAGGGGGGCGTCCAGACGAGCCGGGAGTCGGTGAACCAGAAGCAGACCGACTTCTCGGCGATCGTCTCGAAGATCTCCGGCGACACCGATGTCGTCTTCCTGCCGTGGCAGATCGCGGCGAACGCCCAGCAGCTCGGCAAGCAGATGCAGGAGCAGGGCAAGGACGCGGTGATCTTCGGCTCAGACGGGCTCTTCTCGCCCGACGACTTCTCCATCGCGGGCTCGTACGTCTCGGCGTTCGCGCCGGACATCAACAGCATCCCGGAGAGCAAGCCGATCGGCGACGCGTACAAGAAGAAGTACGGCAACTACGGAACCTTCGGTCCGCCGACGCTGGCGGCCGTTCAGGTGGTCGCAACCGCGATCCTTGCGGCATGCAAGGAGGGCGATCCCACGAGGGAGGCCGTCGCCGACCAGATTCGCAAGGTGAACATGCCGCAGTCGATCCTCGGCCAGCCGATCGCGTTCGACGACAACGGCGACATCAAGGGCGCGAAGTTCTTCATCTTCGAGATCAGCAAGGACGGCGACTTCGAGAACGTCCAGTAGGCAGACCGGCCGGAGGGGGTGCCCCGGCCCTGAGGGGGGCCGGGGCCCCGGCCGCGCCCGGCGGCGTTAGTAGATGGATTTCTTCGTCCAGCAGCTCGTCAACGGGCTGACGCTGGGCAGCGTCTACGCGCTGCTCGCCCTCGGCTACTCGATCGTCTACGGCATCCTCAAGCTGCTCAACTTCGCGCACGGCGAGGTCTACATGATGGGCGCGTTCATGGGCTACTTCACCCTCGTCGCGCTCGGTGGCGCCGCCTCGCCGGCCGTGCCGGTGGCGCTCGTGCTCGTGCTCATGTTCCTCGTCGCAGGGCTGAGCGCCGGGGTGCTCGGTGTGGCCATCGAGCGCTTCGCCTACCGGCCGCTGCGCGACGCGCCGCGGATCGCGCCGCTGATCACGGCTCTCGGCATGTCGTTCTTCCTCCAGAGCACGGCGCTGCTCCTGTTCAGCGCCGACGTGCGCAACATGGACACCTCCGAGCTGATCTCCCCCTCCACCGGGATACACGTCGGGCCGCTCGACATCTCGCTCGTCCGGATCCTGGTGATCCTGTCGGCGGCGCTCCTGATGGTGGCCCTGGCGCGCTTCGTCGCCCAGACCAAGCTCGGGAAGGCCATGCGCGCCGTCGCCTACGACCGCGAGGCGGCCGAGATGATGGGCATCGACGTGGACCGCACGATCGTGGCGGCCTTCTTCATCGGGTCGGTGCTCGCCGGCGCGGCCGGCGTCATGGTCGGCCTCGTGTTCGACCGCGTGTGGCATCTGATGGGCTTCACCGCCGGATTGAAGGCGTTCACGGCGGCTGTCGTCGGCGGCATCGGGAACATTCCGGGCGCCATGCTGGGCGGCCTCCTGATCGGGCTGGCCGAGGCCTTCACCGCCGGCTACATCTCCACGACGTTCCAGAACCTGATCGTCTTCGGCATTTTGATCGTCGTGATGCTGGTCCGCCCGACCGGCTTGCTCGGCTCCCCGGCGATCGAGAAGGTCTGAGCTGTGCCCCCCGTCGGCGTCGACGAATGGGTTGCCCGAGTCGAGGAGCGCCGCGAGCAGCGCGCCGGCCTCCTTGGCCAGGCGCTCGCGGCGTGGGATCGGATCGCCCCGGTGTGGCGCCTCGTGCTGTTCGCCGCACTCGTTGCCTCGGTCCCCTTCGTCACGGACTCCGACTTCATCATCCGGGTGGGGGTCAACACGCTCCTGCTCGCCATGCTGGCCCTCGGCCTCAACATCGTGGTCGGCTGGGCGGGCCTGCTCGACCTTGGCTACATCGCCTTCTACGGCTTCGGCGCCTACACCTACGCCCTGCTGGCCTCGGACCAGATCGACGTCCACCTGGCGAGCTGGCTGGCGATCGTCTGCGTGGTGGTGGCGTGCGCGCTGCTCGGCTTCCTACTGGGGCTGCCGTCGCGGCGGCTGATCGGCGACTACCTGGCGATCGTCACGCTGTTCTTCGGGCAGGTCTTCGTCGAGGTGGTCACGAACCTCGACCGCGTCACACTCCCCGGCAAAGACGAGCCGGTGGACATCACCGGTGGGCCGAACGGCATCGCCGGGGTCGATCCGATCCAGCTCTTCGGCTTCGAGTTCCTGACGCCGACCGACTACTTCTATCTCAGCCTCGTCGTGCTGGTGATCCTGATCGGCGGCCTGTACCTGATCGACAACTCGCGCACGGGCCGGGCGTGGCGGGCGATCAGGGAAGATCCGCTCGCGGCCGGGCTCATGACGATGCCGGTCAAGCGCCTCAAGCTGATGGCGTTCGCCTTCGGCGCGGCGGTCGCGGGCCTGGCGGGGGCGATCTTCGCCGCGCTGCAGATCGGCGTCTTCCCACGCAACTTCGAGACGCCGTTCCTGATCCTGATCTACGCCGCGGTGATCCTGGGCGGGGCCGGCAGCATCAAGGGCATGCTCGCCGGCGCCGCCGTGGTGGGCATCTCCTTCGAGCTGCTGCGCGAGCCGGACGAGGCGAGCTGGATCTTCTACGGTGGGGTGCTGCTGGCTCTCGTGCTGACGGTCCGCCCGTGGCGGCGGCTGGCCGCGGTGCTGGCCGGCGTGGTCGTGCTCGGTCTGGCGCTGCACGCGGTGGTCGGCGGCCTATGGCCCGACGCCGTGGCCGGATCCCCACGCGCGGACTGGGCCCTCTCGTCGGCGATCGACAACTGGCTCCTCCTTCCCGACGACCCCAAGACGATCGGCAACTGGGCATTCGTGGTGCTGGTGGTCGCGGTCGTGTGGCTGAGCCAGGCCGGCCGGCGCGCCCGCCTGCTCGCGCTCGTGCCGCTCGTCTACCTTGGCGCCTTCGTGTGGGAGAACCGGCTCATGCTCGATCCGAGCGTCACGCGCCAGCTCATGCTCGGGGCGCTTCTGATCGTGGTTATGATCCTGCGCCCCGCGGGGCTCTTCGGCGCCAAGCGCATCGAGGTGGCCTGACGATGGAGCCGCTGCTCGAGCTGTCCGGCGTGCGCAAGTCCTTCGGCGGGCTCGAGGTGATCGGCCAGCTCGACCTGACGGTGCGCGAGCGCGAAGTGGTGAGCCTGATCGGCCCCAACGGCGCCGGGAAGACCACCGTCTTCAACCTGATCACCGGCGTGTACGAGCCAGACGCGGGATCGATCCGCCTGGACGGCCGGGAGCTGGTCGGCCTCCCACCCCACCGCGTCACGACGATGGGCATCGCGCGCACGTTCCAGACCCTGCGCTTGTTCCTCAACATGTCGGTCCAGGAGAACGTGACCGCCGCGACGTACGGGAGGACCCGCGCGCGCGTCTGGCAGTCGGTGCTGCGGACGCCGCGAGCCCGGCGCGAGGAGCGCGAGGTGAGCGAGCTGGCCGACGAGGTGTTCGCGTTCTTCGGCGATCGGCTCGCCGGTTACCGCCGCGACCAGCCGGCCTACAGCCTCTCCTACGCCAACCGCAGGCGTCTCGAGATCGCCCGCGCACTGGCCACCCGGCCGCGGCTCCTCCTGCTCGACGAGCCGGCCGCCGGGATGAACCCTCACGAGACCGGCGAGGTCACCGAGCTGATCGGGAGGCTGCGCGACGAGCGCGGCCTGACGATCCTCGTGATAGAGCACGACATGCACGTCGTCGAGGGCATCTCCGACCGCGTGGTCGCGCTCGACCACGGTGTGAAGGTCGCCGAGGGCTCGTTCGACCACTGCGCGCGCGCCCCGGCCGTGGTCGAGGCCTATCTCGGGCGGGTGGAGGACGCGGCGTGACGCTGCTCCGGCTGCGGGAAGTGACCACCTACTACGGCGAGATCCGGATCCTCGAGGACGTCTCCCTCGAGGTCGGCAAGGGCGAGCTGGTCTGCCTGCTGGGTGGGAACGCGTCCGGGAAGTCGACGACCCTGAAGACGATCCTCGGCCTGGTTCGTCCGCGCAGCGGAGTCGTGGAGTTCGACGGGCAGGACGTGACGGGCCTTACCACCAGCCGCCGCATCGCGATGGGGATGGCCATCGTGCCCGAGAACCGGCGCCTCTTCGCCCCCCTCACGGTGGAGGAGAACCTCGAGCTCGGCGCCTACCTGCGAAACGGCGAGATCGACGACGCGCGTGAGCAGGTGTTCGACCTCTTCCCCCGGCTGCGCGAGCGGCGCAAGCAGATCGCCGGCACGCTCTCGGGCGGCGAGCAGCAGATGGTGGCCATGGGCCGTGCGCTCATGTCCGAGCCGCGGCTCCTGCTGATGGACGAGCCCTCGATGGGACTCGCCCCCTCCCTCGTGCGCCAGAACTTCGAGATCATCCGCCGGATCAACAGGAGCGGCGTCGCCGTTCTCGTCGTCGAGCAGAACGCGAACATCTCGCTGCGGATCGCCGACCGCGGATATGTCCTCCAGACCGGGTCGATCGTGTTGTCCGACACCGCCCACGCTCTGCTCGAGAGCGAGGACCTGAAGCGCGCCTACCTCGGACGCTAGGACGGAGTCTGCCCGGCCAGGATCGGGCCGAGCGTGGACATGTCGACGTTGCCGCCGGACACGACGCACACGACCGACCCTTCGCCGGCGCGTCCGGCGAGCGCCGCCGCCGGCGCGAGTCCGCCGGCGCCCTCTGCAATCACTCGGGTCCGCTCGGCGAGGAGGCGCACCGCGGCCGCGGTCTCGTCCAGCGAGGCGGTGAAGGCGCCGTCGATCAGCTCCCTCACGCGCGCGAACATGCCCGGCAGCACGGTGGGGCTGCCCGACCCGTCGACGAACGACGGTCGGTAGTCGATCTTCGTCGGCTCGCCGGCGGCCAGGGCCGCGTTCAGCGCCGCGCCGGTCTCGGGCTCGACGGCATAGACGCGGGTCTCGGGGCGCAGCGGCCTGAGCGCGCTGGCGATGCCCGTCACGAGCCCGCCGCCCCCGTAGGGCACCACCACGGCGTCCGGGTCGGGCAGGTCCTCGAGGATCTCCAGACCGATCGTTCCGTTGCCGGCCATCACCCCTTCGTCCTCGACCGGATGGACGAACAGGCCATCCACGCCCGACACGCGCGACTCCTCGATCGCCCGCCACCAGTCCGCGTAAGGCACGCGCATCACCCTCCCACCGAGCCGCTCGACGGCGGCCAGCTTGGTCGCGGGCGCGTGCTCCGGGACCACGATCGTTGCCGGAACGCCGAGCTCGCGCGCGACCCAGGCGACGCCCTGAGCCATGTTGCCCGCGCTCGCGGTCACGAGGCCTGCCTCGACCTCGGCGGGATCCGCCACCCGCACAGCGTTCGCGGCGCCGCGGATCTTGAACGAGGCTATGGGCTGGAGGTTCTCGAGCTTCAGCCAGATCTCCGCGGGCGCATCGACGTGGAGGCGCACCAGCGGCGTGCGCACCGCGGCGCCGGCGATCCGCTCCCGGGCGGACTCGATGTCGTCGAGCGATATCACAGCTCCACCTCCACTCCCGTGCCGCGGGTGCGGGCGTTCTCGACGGCGCGCTCGGCGGCGGCCATGTCCTCGATCGCCAGGCCGAGCGAGCGGAACACGGTGAGCTGTTGCGGCTCCGTGCGGCCCGGGTGCATGCGGGATACCACTTCGCCGAGCTCCGCGCGGATGTGGTCCGGGCCCTCGATCGCGCCCTCGCGGACGGCGAGCTGGAATTCGCCCGCCTCGTTCAGCACCGACTCGCGGCTGTCCGCGAACAGGGAGCAGGCGGCCACCGTCGCGGTGTCCAGCTCGCGCGACGTGGGCGCGCTCGCTCCCACGGCGTTCACGTGCGCTCCCTGGGCGAGCCACTCGCGCCGGAGAACCGGCTCGCGCGAGTTCGTCGCGGTCACCACAACGTTGGCGCCGCGGACCGCGCTCTCGGCGCTGTCGGCGACATCCGCGCCCGCCCGGTCCGCTAGCTGCTCCGCGTGCTCCCGCGTCGGCGCGTAGATGCGTACCTGCTCGAAATCGCGCACGGCGCGCATCGCCTCGAGGTGCGCCGCCGCCTGAACCCCGGCACCGAGGATGGCGAGCTCACGTGCGTCCTCCGCGGCCAACACCCGCGTGGCGAGAGCGGACACCGCGGCGGTCCTGATCGCCGTGATGGCGGACGCGTCGAGGATCGCGGTGGGCTGGCCGGTCGTGCCGTCGAAGAGGGTCACGGTGCCCTGGTGGGCGTCGAGGCCGCGGGCCGGGTTACCCGGGAAGACGCATACCGCCTTCAGGGCGAAGAGCGGGCGCTCGCCACCGCGGTGCGCGGGCATCAGCCCCATGAAGCCGTCGGAGGCCTCCGGCATCGTCACCGAGCGCAGCGGCTGGTGCACCTCGTTGCGGGCGTGCGCAGCGAGCACATCCGTCATCGCCTCGATGCACTCGCCCATCGGCAAGGCCTCCGCCACAGCCGCCCGGCCGAGCAGCAGCACCCTCGTCATCGGGCGAACACCCTGGAGAGCTCCTGACGCTCGTCCGGTCCCAGCGGGTTGGAGAGGGCCTCGACGACCGGCCGGAGGTGCTCCGGACGCGTCGGGCCGACCACCGCCGAGGTGAGACGCGGCTCGGCGAGCAGCCACGCGAGCGCCAGGCCCGCCATCGAGATCTCGCGCTCGGCGGCCATCGCCTCGAGCACCTCGAGAGCGTCGAAAACGCCGTCCCGCACGAAGCTCTTGTACGGCTCCGGACGCTGGGTCATCCGTGAGCCGGCCGGGAAGGGGGCGCCGCGGCGGTATTTGCCCGTCAGCCATCCGCCGGCGAGCGGCCCGAACGCGAGGTACGCGATGCCGCGCTCCTCGCACAGCGGGAGTAGCTCGTCCTCGTCCGACCGCTCGAGCAGGGAGAAGGAGTTCTGCACGCACGCGGGCGAGCCGGCGTCGGCCGCCTGCTCGAGCTGGTGCGCGCTGAAATTGCTGACGCCGTAGGCGCCGACCGTCCCGCTCTTCACGAGGTCCTCGAAGGCGCCGACCGTCTCCTCGAGCGGAACCTCCGGATCGAACTCGTGCGCGAGGTAGACGTCGACGCGATCCGTGTTCAGTCGCTCGAGGCTCGAGGCGAGCTGGCGCTCGATCCGCGCGCTCGATAGCCCGCGGTCGGCACCGAAGTCCATCGGGTTGTAGGTCTTGGTCGTGATCTGGGGCCGCGCGCCCCGGGAGCGGCACCAGCGCCCGATCGCGGCCTCACTGCGTCCACCGCCATAGGCGTCCGCGGTGTCGAACCAGGTGATCCCGAGCTCCCAGGCGGCGTCCATCAGCGCGAACGCCTCCTCCTCCGACTGTCCCTTCCCGAAGAACTCGGGGGCCGAACCGACGCCCCCGAAGTTGCCGCAGCCGAGCATTATCCGCGGCGCCTCGAGCGGCGACCGGCCGAGCCCGCGCCGCTCTATCTCGAGGCGTGTCGGCACGGCGCATAGTTGATCAAACTTTGCGAGCGCCCGTCCCTGCAGAACCTCGCGAAGTTGCTCTGCGCCGTCCAAATCGGGAGCTATTGCCCTTCAGCGGACCACAACCTCCCAAGCTCGCGACGCCGCGGCAAGATCGGGAGGTTTCACCCGATCCGATCGGGTCGGCGGGCGGTCGGCCGCGCGGGCCGTGCCTGGGCTGGGTGAGGGGCCGGTTCCGTTCGCCTGGGCTGGACTGTCCCGCCCCGGCCACGCTTCGTGGCGCCCAGAAACCGGGCGAGAGCCGGCGGCTCAACCGCGCCTGCGCCGCGGCTTCGGCACCTCTACCGGCTCGAACAGATCGCCTCCGCCCATGCTCCGCGCCACCAGGCTGGCGGTGCGTGTCAGGTGGTTGTGGAGCTCCGCGCGGGCCACGTCGGGTTGGTGGTCCGTACAGGCCCGCAGGATGCGCTCGTGCTCCTCGCGGCGCATCGAGAGCTTGCGCTTGGACGGGGCTGCCAGCCGGTACCGTTCGCTCGACTCCCAGAGGGGCCGGATGAGGCGCAGCAGCCAGTCGGATCCGGCGGCCTCGTAGAGGCAGAAGTGGAAGGCCGTGTGGGCCGCCCAGGTCTCGGAACCTCCGCGATCGCCCGGCTTGTTGAGGGCGGCCAGCCGCTCGCGCCCGCGCGCCGCGTCCTCGGCGTCGAAGCGCTCCGCGGCGTGCTGCACGGCGAGCGGCTCGAGCGCGAGACGCGCCTCGTAGACGTCGCGCAGGTCCTCGAGCGAAAGCTCGGTCACCCGGGCCCCTCGATGGGGCACGTTCTCCACCAGCCCGACCGCGTCGAGCCGGCGGAGGGCCTCGCGGATCGGCATCGGGCTCATGTCGAGCACGTCGGCCAGCTCCTCGATCGGGAGCCGCTCGCCGGGTTGGAGCTCGCCACGGACGATCGCGTCGTGCAGCGCGACGAACGCCTTCTCGGCGAGCGTGCGGTGCCCCGTCTCCGGTGCCCAGCCGCCGAGCCTGGTGGTGGATGCGAGGGCCATCAGGCCACCCCCGATCCGACCTCGGACCCATCGAACACCTGCACGGGGACCCGCGAAAGCGGCTCTCCCTCTTCCGCTCCCACCAGCCAGGTGTCCTGCATGTAGAGGCAGGCGGTGCGCTCCTCGTTGTAGGCGTGCGGGTGCATCGAGAGCACCATGCCCTGCCGCAGTGCGACGTCCGCCCCCTCCCCCACGCGCGGCAGCTCGATCATGGTCATCCCGATCGAGTGGCCCGTCACGTGACCGAGGCGGTAGCCGCGCACCGTGAAGGGCCTCGCCACTGCGCGGTGCACGTCCTGCGCGGAGGCGCCGTCGCGCAGCCCCGCCCGGGCCACCTCGTGATACTCGCGGTAGGCGTCGAGGAGCGTCTGCGTGTCGGCGGCCAGCGGGCCGGCGCAGATGGGGCGCGAGAACTCGACCCAGTGGCCCCCGGGGCCGGCCACCTCGAGCCCGTAGAGCAGCAGGTCGGTCGACTCGATGGGGCGGCGCGGGTCCGGGTGGCGCATCTCCGGCGTCATGGCGCCGCCGGGGCCCGAAAGCACCATGTCCATCGTCAGTCGCGTGGTGCCCCGAGCGGCGAAGGCGCGCTCCGCCTCGGCCATGAGCTCGGCCTCGGTGCGGCCCGGCTCGTAGGCCTCGAGCACGGCCCAGAAGCCCGCCTCGTTGACGGCCATGCTGTCGCGCACCGAGCGCAGTTCCTCCTCGCTCTTCACGGCGCGGGCGTGGTCGAACTCCTCGTCGAAGCGGACGAGCTCGGCGTCGCCGTCCGCCAGCGCGCGGTAGTCGCGCACGGACATCGCGAAGTCCATCCCGTAGACGCCGACCCGGCGCATCCCCTTATCCCGAAAACGGTCGCGCAGCCACGCGCCCGGAGTGTCCACGAACACGCGGTCCTCCACGAACGTCTCGCTGTGGTCGCCCACCCAGGCGGCCTCCTGGGGGAAGACGCAGGTGGGGTCCTCGTCGAGCGGGATGAGCACGTACGCGTAGCGGTGGAGCAGCCGGAAGCCGCAGGTGTAGGTGAGGGCGCCCTCGAAGCCGGTGTACTCGCTACCGCACACGAGCACCGCGTCGAGGCTTGCCGAAGACGCGGCCTCGCGTATGTTGCGATAGCGGCGCTCGATCTCGCCGGAGCTGGGGATGTGAGTGATGTCGGTCATCGCTGCTCCTGTCGGGTCCAAGAGTGTTCGAGCCCCCTCACCAGCGCCCAGAGCGCGTCGTTGAGCGGGGTCTCGATGCCCTGCTCCCTCCCGAAGCGGGAGATCCCGCCGTTCAGGAAGTCCACCTCCGTCGGCCGTCGCGCCTCCACGTCCTGGAGCATGCTGGCCTTGTGGTCGTGGGCGAGCCGCGTGGCATGGTCGACGAGCTCGTCGGGATCGGAGTCGAGCTCCACACCGAGCGCGTCCGCAACCGCGCGGCCCTCAGCAACCAGGCCGCGCACCAGCTCCCGGATGTCCGCCCGCTCGCAGGCCCAGCCATGAGGGAGCCCGGTGAGCGCGCCGACGGGGTTGGAAGCGGCGTTGAAGATCAGCTTTGTCCACTGGGCGCCGCGGGAGTCGGGCATCGCGATCGTCTCCATCCCCCCCTCGCTGAGCGCCCCGGCGAGCCGCTCCACCTCCTCCATCGCCGCCGGCTTCGGCTCGAACGGCCCGATCCAGGTCTTGCCGCCCGTGTCCTGCTCCACGTGACCCGGCTCCACCAGATGCCCCGCGGGGAATGTGGTCCCGCGGATCACGCGCGACACGTGCCGTGCGATCAGCTCCTCGTTCCCGACGCCGTTCTGCACAGAGCAGACCGCCGCGTCCTCGAACACGGGAGCGGTGGCCGCGATCGCGCTCTCCGTGTGCATGCTCTTCGTCGCGACGATGCCGTACTCGCAGGGCGGGATCTCCGCCGGGTCGGCGGTGGCGCGCACGTTCGCCACCAGGTCGCTGACGCCGGAGATCCGGAGTCCGCCGTTGTTGATCGCGTCCACATGGGCGCGCTGGAGGTCGTAGGCCCACACCTCGGCCACATCCGCGAGGTGCGCCGCGAACAGGCTGCCGATCGCCCCGCAGCCCACCACGCAGACCCTCATCGCCAGGACGCCTCCCGCGCCTTCACCAGTCGGTAGATCGCCGTGTTCAGCGGGACCGGCACCCCGAGCCGCTCGCCCTCGCGGGCCAGTGCCCCGGAGATGTAGTCGACCTCGGTCGGGCGATGGGCGCGAATGTCGGCGAGCATCGAGGGGATGTGGGCGTAGTCGCTGCGCTGCGTCTCGCCGCGGGTGACCGCCCGCACGTTCATCTCCCACGGATCGTCGTGCAGCTCGATGCCGGCGGCGGCGGCCACCGCCTTGCCCTCGTCGATGAGACCGCGCAGTAGATGCCCCAGGTCGGCGAACTCCTCCTCCTCGGCGAACGCGTGCACGTGTGGCAGGTCCGTCAGCGCGGCCACGCCGTTCACCGCGGAGTTGAAGATCAGCTTCGACCACTGCGCCGGGCGCAGGTCCGGCATCGCTTCGGCCTCCAGGCCGCCGGCGATCAGCAGGCTCTCGAGCTCCCGCACCGTCTCGTACGGCGGGCCTCCTCCCATGTAGGGGCCCATCCATGTGGCGGTGTCGAGCTCGTACTCGACGTGCGTGTCGGAGCGCCGGGTTCCGCTCATGAAGGTGACGGCCGAGATCAGCGGCCACTCGCCGTGCAGCCGTACCACCTCCTCCGCCCCCAGCCCGTTCTGCACGGTCATGACGGCCGCGCGCCGGAAGCGGCCCTCGAGCCGCTCGGCGGTGCCCGGCAGGTCCACGGCCTTGCAGGCCACGATCGCCAGGTCCACGTCGTCGATCCCCTCCGGCTCGTGGCTCGCGGTGACGCGCGCGCGAAGTTTGCTCTTGCCCGACACCTGCAGACCGGACTCGTTCAGCGCGGCGGCCTGGGCGTGCCGCCGTGTGAGCACCGTGACCTCTGCCACGCGCGCGAGATGGCCTGCGAAGAGGCTCCCGATGGTGCCCGCGCCGACCACGCAGACACGTTCGATTGCCATCTCAGATGCGCTCCGGGTCGATCATCGGCGAGGAATTGATAGTTGATCAACCCTGCGGCGACGTTGCAACGGCCGCAACTCGCTCACCGGAAGTCATCCGGGTAACGGCACAGGCGCTCGGCTCCGTCCGCGGTGATGAGGAAGTTGTCCTCGAGCCGCAACCCGCCGCCGCCGTCCCAGTAGGCGCCGGGCTCGATAGCCAGCACCATTCCCTCGCGAAGCTGACCGCCGCCCGCCTGATGCGGCCAGGGCGGCTCGTGGGCGCGCGCCCCCACGCCGTGCGCCACCGGGTGAGACGGCTGGCCGGGGTAGCCGCCCTCGGCGATGCCGGCGCGGATGAGAACGTCGAGCTCGGCCATCGACGCTCCGGGGCGCAGATGGTCGATGGCGCGCCGGTAGACCTCCAGCAGCAGCTCGAGCAGCTCGACGTACTCCGGCGCGAGCGTCCCCGGGCAGACGTTCTTCGTCAGGTCCGACCAGTAGCCGTCCACGCAGACCCAGATCTCGAACAGGGTCGGCTGGTCCCTCACCACCGGCCGGTCGCGCGTGGCGGTGAAGGTGGCGATCCCGGGCCCCGACCAGACGAGCGAGAAGCCGCGCGCCATCTCGACCCGTCCCTCGAACCCCACCCCCTCCCCGTGCACGTAGCCCTCCCACATGGCCGCCACCTCGCTCTCCTTCATGCCGGGCCTGATCCGGTCCGCAACGTGCTCCATCGCGAGCGCGGCGAGCTCGTTGGCGATGCGCATGCGCTCGATCTCCTGCTCGGTCTTGATCGCGCGCGCCTCGACCAGCACCGGCATGCCGTCCGCCACCTCACGGGCCACACCCTCGAACGCCGCGAACCAATCGGCGGTGTACACGGTCGGCTCGCCGACCATCCGGTCCGCGGTCTGGCTCCCGTTCGTGCGTTCGATCCCGATCCGCCCGGTGAGGTCGCGCTCGCGGAGCACCTCGAGCGTCCGCTCCTGCGCGCGGACCAGCGGCGGCCGCGGGTCGGCGGGGTCGTACCCCTTGAACAGGCGGATGTCGTCGGTCCAGGCGGTGCGGCGGGCGTCCCCCTCCTGCGGCTCGATCACCACGAGCGTGGGCTCCCCCTCACGCGGGAAGATCACGTGGTCGTAGCCCTTCATGCACCAGTAGTCGCTGAGGTAGAGCACGTCGTCCGGCGCCCGGCACACGAGCGCTTCGAGGTCGCGCTCGACCATCAGGGCCCGGACCCGTTCGAGCTTGACCTCGTCGACCGGCCAGGCCACGGCGCTACGCCACGGCCGGCGCCGGCATCGCGCGCGCCTGCTGACGCGAGATCACCGGGTTGCGCAGCACGCCGATCCGCTCGATCTCCGCCTCGATCACGTCGCCGGGCTTCAGGTAGTAGTCGCCGGCGTCCTCGCGGAAGCCCGCAACGCCGGAGACCGTGCCGGTCGAGAGCACGTCGCCCGCGCTGTACCCCATCGGCGAGTAGTGGGCGAGGATCTCGGGGATCGTCACGGCCATGTGGCTCGAGTGAGAGCGCTGGAATGGCTCGCCGTTCACGCGCAGCTCCATCGCGAGGTCGTGTGCGTCGGGCAGCTCGTCCGGCAGCACGATCCAGGGCCCGAGCGGGCAGAACGTGTTGATCGCCTTGCAGAAGCTGAAGACGCCCGACTCCATCTCGCGTCGCTGGATGTCGCGGGCGGTGATGTCGTTGAAGATCGTGTAGCCGCCGATGTAGTCCGGCGCCTCCTCCGGGCGGAAGTCGCGGCCGGCCTTGGCGATCACCACGGCGAGCTCGAGCTCGTAGTCGAGCTCGCTGGTGAGGTGCTCCGGGTACACGACCGGCTCGTCCGGCCCGATGATCGCGTCGACGTTCTGGAAGAAGAAGATCCAGGGCGCGATCTTGTGGGACCAGTCGACCTGCTTCGACTCCTCCTCGTGCTCGCGGAAGTTGCCGGCCGTATGGAAGAACTTCTTGGGCTCGATCGGGGCGCGCAGCGTTACGTCGGCCAGCGCCAGCTCCTCCCCGGAGGCGGCCTCCGCCTGGACGAGCGCGTCGCCCCGCTGGTAGAGCGCTCGCAGGTCCGGGACGTCCAGCAGCGTCACGGTCCCGTCCCGCACCACGCCGCAGCGGCGCTCGCCCGTGGGGGTGTCGAACGTGGCCAGCTTCATTCGGCCGCCCCGCAGACGTCGGCCGCGACCAGCGCGTAGACCTTGGCGATCCGCACCAGCCCCTCCACGTCGAGGTTCTCGCCCTCTGGGCCCGGCAGGCCGCTCGAGGTGCCGTAGTTGACGGTCGCCACGCCGTAGCGGGTCAGCGCCGAGGCATCCGAGAACCAGCGCACCGCGTCGCGCTCCGGCGGCGCGCCGAAGACTGTGGAGTGGCCGCGATCGATCGCCTCGACCAGGGGATGGTCCTCGGAGATCTCGGCGCCGGGGGCGGTCACGTAGACGTCCGAGTCGATCCCCCAGTCCGGATGGCGGCGGCGAACGTCGCGGACCAGCCCGTCGAACGCCCGGCGGGCGTCCTGCATCGGCATCGTCGGCGGCACGCGCACGTCCAGGAACAGGTCGGTGCGCCCCGGTGTGCGCGAGAGCCTCCAGGGGAAGCCCCCGCGAACGGCCCCCACGTTCACCACGCCGCGGAGGCCGCGGTAGCTTGCGCGCTCCTCCCAGTCGGGGACCCACTCGAGCACGCTGTCGAGCACCTCCCGGGCGCGGACGATCGAGTTCTCGGGCAGCCGCCCTTCGCTGAACGCCGTGTGGACGAACGGCCCCGCCACGCCGATGCGGCACCACATCGCGCCGTAGTGGCCGAGGACGATGCGCTGCTCGGTGGGCTCGCCCAGCACGCACATGTCGGGCACCACGCCGTGTGTCACGAGGTGGCGGCTGCCGGCGGCGTAGCCGCGGTAGTCACGGCCCCGGAACTCCTCCCCCCACTGCGTCTTCTCGATCTCGCCGACCACCGCGGCGATCGTCACGTCGCCGCGGAGGCGCAGGCCCGAGTCGATGAGAGCCCGGATCGCCTCGAGGTAACAGGCGAGTGCACCCTTCATGTTCGAGATGCCGAGCCCCCAGACACGGCCGTCCTTCACCACTGCGCTCGGCCTGAAGCCGATACCGCGAAGGTGGGGCTCGGAGCCGGAGTACGAGGTGTCCATGTGCCCGTTGAACATGACGCTCCGCCCGCCGCCCTCGCCGGCGAGCGTGCCGACCACGTTGGGCCGATCCTGCTCCACCTCCTGCCAGGCGATCGAGAGTCCCAGCTCCGCGAACAGCGCTCGCATGTGCTCCGCCATCTCGAGCTCGTAGCCGGTGGGACTCGAGATGTCCACGAGCTCCCTGGCGGTGTCCACGAGCCGCTCCTCGCTCACGTGCTGGAGCAGCGAGCCCGGCGTGATGCCGGAGATCATGCGACGGCCGCCCTCACGGCGGGAAGCACCCGCTCGCCGAAGAGGCGGATCTGCTCTTCCCGGTCCTCCCCCCACAGCTCGAGCATGACGTGCGTGCAGCCCGCCTCGCGGTACTCCTCGATCGTGGCGACGCAATCCTCCGGCGTGCCGGCGATCGGCTTGCACTTGTCGAGGATGTCGTCGCTCACCGCGCCGGCCGCCGCGAGGCGGCCGCCGCGCTCCATCGCCTCGGCGACCGGCCGGATCTCGTCCATCGTGAGCTCGGCCTTGTCGAGCAGCGTGTCGGCCGATGCCTGGATGTTCTGCACCTTGTTCGCCAGGTACATCCCGGCGATCTCCCGCGCGCCCTCGCGGCCACGATCGCGATCCTCGTCGACGCTTGCGACGATCGTGCAGCCCAGGTCGAGCTCGTCGGGATCGCGGCCCGATCGCTCCGCGCCCCTGGCCAGGTTCTCGCGCGCGTAGCGGACGAAGGCGGGCGTGGTGATACTGGGCGTGAGCAGTCCGTCGCCGACCTCCCCGGCCAGCTCCTGCATGCGCGGGCCCGTGCCGGCCACGTAGAGCGGCACCGCCTCCCGCGGGGTCTCCGCCTCGTCCGCGAGCCGCGGCACGTGAGCGGCGAACTCCCTACCGTCGTAGTCGAGCTCGTCGCCGGAGAGGACGGCGCGGACGATCTCGATCGCCTCCTTGACCGCCGTCCGGGGCCGCGCCGGCCCCCGCTCGCCCTCGCCGATGTGCTTCATGAAGATCTTCGAGGCGCCGAAGCCGAGGTAGAAGCGCCCCCCGCCCAGCGCCTCCTGAGTCACGCGCGCCTCCATCGCCACCTGCACCGGGTGGCGCGTGTAGGGCGAGATGATCCCCCAGCCGACGGCGAGACGCTCGGTCTCCCACCCGATGAGCGGGGAGAGCGCCGTCGAGGAGCGCGCCTCCATCTGATGCTTGCGCCACCAGGGATAGGCCTCGGCGAGCCAGATCGTGTCGAAGGCCTGCTCGTCGAGCACGCGTGCATGCCGGAGAATCTCCGGCAGCGGCTCCATGGTCAGCTGCATGACGCCGACTCGGAAGGGGACGGTCACTCTCCTAATGCTCCTCTCTCTCGTGGCCGGCAGCACGCGCACGCAGGCGTCGGGCCTTCTCCCTGCAGCGGCCGTGGATATTTGATCAAATCACCGGCATGGGTGCAAGCATCTCGCCCCGGTACGACGTCGTCGTGATCGGCGCCGGGCACAACGGCCTCGTGGCGGCGGTGTACCTCGCTCGGGCCGGGATGAGCACGCTCGTCCTGGAGCGGAACGAGCGGGTCGGCGGCGCCGTCGCGAGCGGCGAGATCACCCGTCCCGGGTTCGTGCACGACCTGTTCGCGACCAACCAGAACCTGTTCCTCGGCTCCCCCGCCTTCGCGGAGCTCGGCGACGACCTCGCCCGTCACGGCCTGCGCTTCGCAACCACCGATCGGCCGTACTCGAACGTGTTCCCCGACGGCCGAAGCCTCCGCGTCCACCAGGACGCCGACCGGACGCGCGCGCTGCTGGAGCTCCACGACGCCGGCGACGCGGCGGGCTGGGATCGCCTGCTAGCGCTGTACGACCGCTTCGCCCCGGTGCTGTTCGAGCTCTACGGCACCCGCATGCCGTCGCGCGAAGTGCTGCGACAGCTTGCGCGTGCGCGTCGGTCGCTGGGCGCCGAGGGGCTGGACGAGCTCGCCCAGCTCGTCGCGAGCTCCACCCGGGCACTAGGTGACGACTTCTTCGCGACCCCGGAGGCGAAGGCGCTGGTGGCGTCCTGGGGGATGCACCTCGACTTCGGCCCCGACGTGGCGATGGGCGCCCTGTTCCCGTTCCTCGAGCTCTTCACCGACATGCGGAACGGCATGTCCGTGGTGGAGGGCGGCGCCGGGCGGCTGCCCGAGGCGCTGGCCGGAATCGTGCGAGAGGCGGGCGGCGAGGTGCGGACCTCCTCGCCGGTCCGGCGCGTGACCGTCGACGACGGGCGCGCGACCGCGATCGATCTCGTGTCGGGCGAGCGGGTCGAGGCGAGCAGGGCGGTGGTGGCGAACCTCACCCCCGGCGTGCTGTTCGCTGGGATGGTGCCGCCCGAATCGCTGCCGGACGGATTTCGGCGCCGCGTGGCCCGGTACGCCTACGGGCCCGGGACGATGATGATCCACGCCGCGCTCTCCGACCCGCTGGCATGGGCGGCCGGCGAGGACCTCCACGAGTTCGGCTACGTGCACGTGGCCCCCTACGTGGACGACATGGCGCGCACCTACGCCGAGGCGCTGGCCGGACTCCTGCCCTCGAGCCCGACCCTGGTCGTGGGGCAGACGACGGCAGTCGATCCGAGCCGTGCGCCCGCCGGCGGACACGTGCTGTGGGTCCAGGTGCGGATGGTCCCGTCGCGGATCGACGGGGACGCCGCGGGCTCGATCGAGGCGCGCCGCTGGGAGGATGCGAAACAACCGGTCGCGGAGCGGGTGCTCGACAAGCTGGAGCGGTACGCGCCGGGCACGCGAGACCGCCTCCTCGACTGGACCGTCCTCGGCCCGGACGATCTCGAGCGCCACAACCCGAACCTGGTGGGCGGCGACAGCGTGGGCGGCAGCCACCACCTCTCGCAGAACCTGCTCTTCCGGCCCGTGCCGGGCTGGTCGAGTTACAGAACCCCGGTGGACCGCCTCTGGATGGTGGGCGCCGGCACCTGGCCGGGGGCGGGCGTGAATGCGATATCGGGACGTCTGGCGGCGCAGATGATCACGCGTCAAAGCAGGCGACGCGTCGCGCGCGCGGGTGCGGTCGCCGCCGTGGGCCTCGGCGGCGCGGCGGCGCTCGCCGCGTGGCGCGCCAGGCGGTGATCGAGCGCCCTCATCCGGGCTCAGCTGTTGACCGTCTACTGGTCTCCGAAAGGAGCATCCGATGACGATGACCACACGCGAGGCGTTCGAGAAGGGCACCGACACCTTCAACGCCCACGACATCGACGGGTTCGCGGAAGTGCTCGCCGACGCCCACGTCGAGGTCACCGACGTTCACATCATCGACGATGTCGCCGTGTAGGAGGGCACATTCACCGGGACCCAGGACGGCACCCTTCGCGCCCCCGCGGGCGACATCCCCGCGACCGGCCGCGCCGTCAGCGTGGACTACATCAGCTCGGGATCGCCCCCACGCCGGCGCTCGCCGCGTGAGCGGGGGGCGCAACCCCGTATCTTCGGGTGCGTGGCGACCATACTGCTGTACGGCGACACCATCCGCTATCCCGCGCTGCGGCACGAGGTTCCGCTCGAGATCATGGACCCGTTCCTGTTCGTCGCTCGCGACGGACAGGCGCTGGTGCTGACCAACTCGCTCGAGGCCGAACGCATCTCCAGAGTGCTTCCCGATGCGGAGTTGCTCGTGATCGACGAGCTGGGGTTCTACGAGCTCTTGGGCGACGGGATGCCGCGTGATGAGGCCGAGCTCGAGACGGCGACTCGCGCCGTGCGAAGGTGGGGCATTCGCGACGCGGCCGTCGCGGCGGACCTGCCGGTCGCGTTGGCCGACCGACTTCGCGACGCGGGAATTCGCGTCGAGGTCGACGCGGGAACGGTCGGGGGACGTCGCCGGGTCAAGAACTTGGCCGAGTTGGCCGGCATCCGGCGCGCCCAGCGCGCCGCCGAGGCCGGCATGGCGGCGGCCGAGACGCTCATTCGCGGCGCCGACCGCGACGACGGCCGGCTGATCCGGGACGGCGTGGCGCTGACGGCCCAGACCGTCCGGTCGGCGCTCCGCGCGGCTTGCGCGGCCGCCGGCGCGCCGGCGCCGGCGGACATCATGGTGGTGTCCGCGCTGTCGGGCGGCGGGCATGATCCCGGCTCCGGGCCGCTGCCCGCCGACCTGCCGATCGTCATCGACCTCTGGCCCCGCGACGAGGAGAGCGGCTGCTGGGCGGACATGACCCGAACGTTCGTCGCCGGCGAGGTGACGCACGAGGTGGCCGCGCTGAGCGACGTCGTGCGGGACGCACTGGAAGCGGTGCGCTCCGCCGCGCGTCCCGAGATCAGCGGCCGAGCGCTCTACGACATCGCGGCGGAGATCGTCGAGAGCGGCGGCTACCCCACGCAGCGCACGCGAGCTCCCGGGCAGCGGCTGACGCAGGGGTTCTACTTCGGCCTCGGCCACGGCGTCGGTCTCGAGGTGCACGAACCACCTTCGCTTGGACTCGCCTCCGGCGAGACCCTCGTCGCCGGGGATGTCGTCGCCATCGAGCCCGGGATCGAGGGCCTGGAGGACGTCGGCGGCGTGCGCTTCGAGGATCTCTTGCTGATCACCGACGACGGGTGCGAGACGCTGACGCGCTACGCGTACGACCTCTAGCACGCGGCCGGCCTTCGCGGCTGCGCGCGACGCGAGATCGCGGATACTGAAAGGGATGCCGCTCGTGAACCTCGACTTCATCCGCGGCATCTATGAAGCTCACAACTCGGCCGGAGCGGACTTTCCGGACGTCTTGGCGCGGGACTACCTGCACCCCGATGTCGAGTTCGTAGAGGCCGCCGCCGCTCCGGGTGCCACGACTCACCACGGACGCGAGGCGGTCGCCGCCCTCTTTCGAGACCGTTTCGACGCCGGTGGGATGCGGGTCGAGGACCTCGAGCTGACCGCAGTGGACGGCCGCCGCGCCCTCGCCGCGTTCCGAATCCACATGCGCGGGACGGGCAGCGACGCGGAGGCCTCCATGCGATTCTGGAACCTGGTGACTCTCGACGGCTCGCGGATCGCTCGCGTCGAGGAATTCACCGACGAGGCGGCCGCGCTCGCCGCTGCGCAACGGTGATCAAAGCCTGAAGTGCGGCCGAGCTACGCCCGCGGCGGGGTCCTCCGATCGCCGAACGCCGGCTAGTAGGCTCACCCGGCACGGGTCACATGGCGGTCGACCTGGTCATCGACATCGAGAACACGCCCGGCGCACTTGCGCAGGTCGCGGCCGCGATCAGCGATGCCGGCGTGAATATCGCCGCGGCCACCTGCGTTGGGCCGGGCGAGCGGGCCGAGCTCCACATTCTCGTCCCGCACGCCGGGGCCGCGAAGCACGCGCTCGCGATTTCCCACGTCGCGGTCACCCGCGAGCGCGAGGTCGTCGTGGTCGATGTCGAGGACCGTCCCGGCGTGCTTGCGGATCTAACTCGGAAGATCGCCCGGGCTGGAGTCGACCTCGACCTCGTGTACGTCGCCACCCGAAATCGCGTCGTCTTCGGGTCGCCCGACCTCGCTGCGCTCCGGGCCACGCTGGACGCGCGGTAAGGGCGAAGCCTCGGCGGCTACCCCCCTGCGTGATCCGCCGCGAGCGTGCGCTCGAGGTTGTCGAAGGCATTGCCCCAGCCGTCCTCGTGCGAGCGAACCGCCTCCTCGTCCCACAGGCCGCTGTGCGTGAAGCGGACGGTGGTGACGCCCTCGGTCTCCTCGAAGTCGAGCTCGATCAGCTGGCGCTTGGTGTCGCCGTCCCAGAGCCAGGTGAACGCAAGGCGGGTCGGGGGGTCGATCTCCGTGTAGGTGCCGCCGCCGCCGTACTCGACGTCATCGTGGGGGTTGCGCATCACCACCCGGATGGCGCCGCCGACGCGCAGGTCCACCTCGGCCTCGGTCGTCTCCCAGTCGTGCTCGGCGTGCCACCAGCGCCGGATCACCTCCTCGCTCGTCCATGCGTCGAAGACCGCCTGCGCTGGCGCCTGGAAGGTGCGCTCCATGCGCAGGGTTGTGTTGTCGATCATTTCCCGGGCTCCCGTCGGCGTCTCAGGTGCAGGCTTACCCAGGCACGCGCCAGCAGCAGCGCGACGCCCGCGCCCGTCACCGACGGCAGGATCTCCTCCACCGGAACGACCCCCACGTGAGCGATCACGCTTTGTCCTCGTACGCGTCGTGGTAGTTCCACCACTGGTACGGCTGGGTCTGCGGGTAGCCCTCCGGCGAGTCCTCCCACTCCTCCTGGCGCCCGAGCGCCGTGATGTCGAGGTAGCTCCAGGTGCTGCCCATCGCCTCGTCGCCGCGGTCGTTGATGAAGTAGGTGCGGTAGATCCGGTCGCCGTCGCGGAAGAAGGCGTTGGTGCCGTGCCACTCGTCGACGCCGAAGTCCTTGTCGAAGTCGTCCGTGATCGTGTACCAGGGGATCTGCTCCCACCCCATCTGGGCCTTCCAGCGCTTGATGTTCTCCTGCGGCGCGCGCGAGACGAACGCGAGCGTCGTGTCGCGCGCGTTCAGATGCGCCAGGTGCGCGACCTGGTCGGCGAGGAACGAGCAACCGCCGCAACCGCGTTCCGGATAGGTGTCCATGCCGGGGTCGTAGAAGAAGCGGTAGACGATCAGCTGGCGGCGCCCGTCGAACAGGTCGGGCAGGCTCGCCGGGCCGTCCGGCCCCTCGAAGCGGTAGTCCTTCTCGACCGCGATTCTCGGCATCCGGCGGCGCTCGGCGGCCATGGCATCGCGGGCGCGGGTCAGCTCCTTCTCCTTCACCAGCAGCTTCTCGCGGGCGGCTTCCCACTCCTGCGGCGACACTGTCGGCGGGGCGTTCATTGCGGCTTGTCCTCCTTTAGGTACTCCTCGACTACGTCGAACAGGCGCCCCCAGAGGACGCGCTGGCGATCCATCCAGTCGGCCGCCTCACCGAGCGTATTGGTGTCGAGCGAGAGCCGGTGCGTCCGTCCCTCGACCACCCGCGTGACGACGCCGGTTTCCTCCAGCACCTTCAGATGCTTGGAGATCGCGGGCTTGGACACCCCGAAGCCGCCGGTGGCGTGACCTACGGTCGCCGGACCAGCGGCGAGGCGCTCGACGATGCCGCGGCGGATCGGGTGCGAAAGCGCCCTGAACGGATCGTTAACCACAGGGTTAACAGTACCAGGCGCCCCAGGCGACATGGGAACGCCCGAACACCTCCGGTCTCCGGATCGGTGTCCCTTGCGCGCAACGGCGATGTCTGATCAAGTCCCGCCCCGATGAGCCGCAGCGTCGACGTGGTCGTCATCGGAAGCGGCCACAACGGACTGGTTGCCGCGGCCTACCTCGCCCGCGCCGGCTGGAGCGTCGAGGTCCTCGAGCGCAACGCCGAGCCGGGCGGCGCGGTGGCGACGGAGGAACTGACCGAGCCGGGCTACTGCCACGACACGTTCTCGAGCTGGCACCCGCTCTTCCACACCTCGGCGGCCTGGGCCGAGTTGGGTGAGGAGCTGCGGGCCCGCGGCCTCGAGTACGTGAACGCCGAGGACGTCGTGACCGCGAGCGCCACGCCGCACGGAGCAGTGGTTGCGCACCGCGACCCTGAGCGCACGGTCGAGCGCCTGGCCGCCGCCGCCGACCGCGATGCCTACCTCGAGGACGTCTCCTCGTTGGGCGCCCAGATGGACCTGATCGGCGACCTCCTCGGAACCAGGCTGGGCTCTGCACACGCCGCCCGGCTCACGGCAACGCTCGCCCGCCGGCTCGGCGTGCGTGACGGCCTGGCGTTCGGCGCGAGGGTGGCGTCGAGCGCGCGCGGCTGGCTCGAGAGCCGTTTCGAGGGGCGGGAGGTCGGCGATCTCCTCGCGCCCTGGGTGCTTCACACGGGTCTCACGCCCGACGACGCGGGCGGCGGGTTCCAGCTCCTCGCCCTCGCCGGCGCCCTCCACCAGATCGGCATGCCGGTGGTCCGCGGCGGTTCGGACAACTTCGTCAAGGCGTTCGTGCGCCTGATCGAGGACAACGGTGGCGCCGTGCGCGCCGGCAACGAGGTCGAGAGCATCTTGGTCCGCGGCGGCCGCGCCGCCGGGGTGGTCGCCGGCGGCGAGGAGGTGCTGGCCGGGCGCGCGGTGATCGCCAACACCACACCCACCCAGCTCTACGGGCGGCTGCTGCCGGAAGGCGCCGTCCCGGCGCGAGCCGCCGAGGAGGCAAGGCGATTTCGCTTCTCGACGCGCGCCGGCACGCAGATCCATCTCGCGCTGTCGGAGCCGCCGCGGTGGCGCGACGACGAGCGGCTGGCGCAGGCGGCAGTCGTACACCTCACCGGCGGCCTGAACGCGGTGAGCCTCGCCTGCGCGCATGCCCGCGCGGGACTGCTGCCGGCGGAGCCGACGATCGTCTGCGGGCAGCCCACGGCGCTCGATCCGAGCAGGGCGCCGGAGGGCGCGGCCATCATCTGGGTCCAGCTCCAGGAGGTGCCCTACCGGCCGACGGGCGATGCCGCCGGCGAGATCGACGTCGGCGATGGGCCCTGGACGCCCGAGCTCGAGCGAGCCTACGCGGACCGGATCGTGGCCCACCTGGCGCGTCGGATCGAGAACCTCCCCGCGGCGATCGTGGGGCGGGCGATCCTGTCCCCCGCCGCGCTCGAGCGCCGCAACCCCAATTTCGTGCGGGGCGACATCTACGCGGGCGCCACGGACCTCGACCAGTCTTACGTGTGGCGCCCGCTACCCAGCTACGGCTCGCACGCGACGCCGCTCGACGGCCTCTTCCAGTGCGGAGCGAGCACCTACCCGGGGCCGGGGCTGAACGCCGCCTCGGGGCGCATAGTGGCAATGCAGCTGCTAAAGCCGCCGGTGCGAGAGCGGGTACGCGCCCGGCTCCCGCGGAACTGACGCGAGCACCGCCGCATACTTGTGATTTGATCAAGTATCGGATACGGTCGCTCGACGGAGGGTGAGCGCGCGCCCGCGCACCGCTGAGAGGAGCGATGGATGAGGTTCAGCATCTACTCCGAGGTCCAGTACCACGGGGGAAAGCCCTACCGGCAGCTCTACGACGAGGTCCTCGAGCAGATCGAGCACGCGGAGCGGGTCGGCTTCGACGTCTACACCGTGATCGAGCACTGGTTCTTCCCGCAGTTCTCGGTCTCGGCGAATCCCTGGGCGCTGTTCGGGATGGCCGCGGAACGGACGGACACCATCAACTTCCGCACGCTCGGCCACCCGGTGCCGTACTACAACCCCGCGGTGCTGGCCTCGCAGATCGCGGAGTTCGACATCCTGTCGGGCGGCCGCTACGAGTTCGGCGTCGTGCGCGGACACGGATGGATGCCGATCAAGGCGGGTGTGCCGATCCGCGAGACGCGTGACCTCTACGAGGAGGGGCTCGAGGTGCTCTTCCTCGCCCTCGAGAACGAGCGCTTCTCCTACAGCGGCAAGTACTACGAGATCGACGACTCCCATATCGTCCCGCGGCTGCCGGAGGGGCGGCGCCCGCGCGTCTTCCTCGGTGGGACGAGCGACCGCACGTACGAGATCGCCGGCGAGCGCGGCTGGTGCATGGCCGTGCCGCCGCTCCTTCCCTACGAGGCGCTTGCCGAGCAGCTCGACATCTACCGGGAGAGCTGCGCGCGGCACGGCAACGAGCCGTACATCGCGTGGATCCATGCCGTCTACATCGACGACGATCGCGACACCGCCCGGCGCGAAGCCGAGGACGGCATGCGCAAGTTCCTGACCGGCAACGCCTCCCCCCTTCTCTACGGCGACGAGCTGCCACCGAAGGAGGTGCTCGAGGAGTCGGGGTTCGGCTTCTACTCGAGCGGGATCATGGAGAAGCTGGCCGCCACTCCCTACGACGAGATGCTCGACGGCGACATCGTCTGGGTGGGCACGCCGGACGACATCGTCGAGCGCATCGAGGCCGTGATTCGGAAGTGCGACGGCCTGAAGGAGGTCGGGATCACCACGAACGCCGGCGGCTTCGAGCACTGGAAGGCGATCAAGGCGCAGGAGCTGTTCGCGACGAGGGTGATCCCGCGCTTCCGCACGGCCCAGCAGGACTCGCTCGCGCCCGAACCCGCCCGTGCCTGAAGGACACAGCAACGAGGAGGAACGCACAATGCACCGGAGGCTGACCCGACTGGCCCTCATCGCGACGATGCTGCTCGCGCTCCCCGCCGTCGCCGGCTGCGGCGACGACGACGACGGGGGCGACGGCGGAAACGGTGGCGGCGAGGCCACCGCCGAGAAGGGCCCGATCACGATCGGGGCCGCAGTCGACCAGACCAAGCTCATGAAGTTCTTCGACGGGCCGGCCCTGACCGCGGCGCAGATCGAGGCCGACCGGGTGAACGCCGCCGGCGGCGTGGACGGCCGCAAGCTCGAGTTCAAGGTTCAGAACACGCGGCTGGACCCGGCGCGGACGAAGGCGGCGGCGGTCGATCTGATCGATCAGGGCGCGGACGTCATGTGGGTCACCTGCGACGTCGACTGGGCGACCCCGTCGACGCAGGAGGGCATACAGGCCGGGCTGCTGACGGTCGCCCCGTGCATCGGCACCGACCAGATGGGGCCGAAGCGGTTCGGCGACGCCGGCAGGCTGGCGTTCAGCTACGGCAACGTCGCGCAGGACGAGGGCGCCGCGCTGGCCGAGCTTGCGAACCAGAAGGGCTGGAAGACGGCCAGCGTGGTCACCGACAAGGCGATCGTCTACACCCAGAACGTGTGCCAGGCGTTCAAGCAGCGGTTCGAGGAGCTCGGCGGCAAGATCGCGAGTGAAGAGAGCTTCACCGAGGGCGACGGCACGATCAACAACGTCGTGAGCAGCATGAACGACTCGAAGGCCGACACGATCGCCATCTGCGCGACCACCCAGCAGGATCTGCCGGCCTTCGTGTCAGGAGTGCGCGGCGGCGGCAACACCACCCCCATCATCGGCCCCTGGTCGATCGACGGTTCCTTCTGGCTGCCGAAGAGCAAGAAGGTCGCGGACAACATCTATGTGATCACCTATGCGTCGGTGTACGGCGACGACCCCGATCCGGCAGTCCGAGACCTCATCGCCAAGATGAAGAAGGCGGGCCAGCCGCCCGCGACGGGCGGATTCGTCACCGGCGCGGCCGCCGTGGACGGCATCGTCGAGGCGATCAAGAAGAACGGCGGCACGACCGACGGCGGGAAGCTGGCCGATACCACCGAGGGGTTTTCGGGGCTCGCCACGGTCTCGGGGAATGTCAGCTTCTCCCCGGAGTTCCACTCCGCCTTCGGTCGCGAGTACCGGGTGATCGAGATCCAGGACGGCAAGCCGCGCTTCACCGGGACGGTGAAGGCTGGAGAGCCGGTGACGTTCGATGGCTGAATCGAGGGCGTGAACGACCGCCTCCGGGCCACCGGCGTCTCCCGTTCGTTCCAGGGCATCCAGGCGCTCAGGGAGGTGGACCTCGAGGTCGGCCGCCGAGAGGTCGTGGGGCTGATCGGCCCGAACGGAGCCGGCAAGACCACCCTGGTCAACTGCATCACCGGGTTCGACCTCCCGGACAGCGGCTCGGTGATGGTCGACGGGTCCGATGTAACCACCTGGAAGGCGACGCGCCGCGCACGTGCGGGCATCGCCCGCAGCTTTCAGCAGGGGCACCTGTTCGGCGGCCTGAGCGTGCGGGAGAACGTGGAGGTGGCCGCGCTGGGAGTCGGCGGCTCGGCCGGCGAGGCGAGACGGCGGGCGCGGGGCATCCTCGACCTGCTCCAGCTCACGGGTGAGGCCGAGCAGCCTGCGGGACGACTCCCGCACGGCCTGGCAATGAAGCTCGGCGTCGCGCGGGCGCTCGCGACGGACCCCCGCTACATGCTCCTCGACGAGCCCGCCGCCGGCCTCTCCGACACGGAGCTGCCCGCCTTCATCGCCGTCCTGCGCTCCCTGGCCGACTCGCACGACCGAGGTGTGCTGATCATCGACCACAACATGGCGCTGATCATGGAGGTGTGCAACCGCCTCTGCGTCCTCGATGGGGGCCGCGTCATCGCGCAGGGAACGCCGGACGAGATCAGGCGCAGCGCGGATGTCGCGGCCGCGTACCTGGGCGGGGCGGGCCCGGCGGACGGGGCCGCGGGTGACTGACCCCATCCTCGAGATCGAGGGACTCGAGGTCCGCTACGGACCGGTGCCCGCCGTGCGGGGCATCGACCTGCGGGTCGGCCGGGGCGAGATCGTAGGCGTGATTGGCCCGAACGGGGCCGGGAAGAGCAGCACCCTGCACGCGGTGATGGGCGCCGTGCCCGTCCACGGCGGCGAGGTCCGCCTCCGCGGGGTCGCGATCACCGGCGGGCGCCCCGAGGACATCGTCCGCGCCGGCGTCGCCCTCGTGCCCGAGGGAAGGCACATCTTTGCCGGGCTCACGGTCGAGGACAATCTCAACCTCGGGCTGGTCGGGCGACGAGCCGGGAACGGGCACCAAGTCGACCTCGCCTGGATCGGCGGGCTGTTCCCCGTTGTAGAGGAGTTTCGGAGCCGCCCGGCGGGCGCCCTGTCCGGCGGCCAGCAGCAGCAGCTCGCCATCGCCCGGGCGCTGCTGGCGGGACCGGACGTGCTGCTCCTCGACGAGCCCTCGCTGGGGCTCGCCCCCACGGTCGTAGAGACGGTCTGGGACGCTCTCCGCCAGATCCGGGACCGCGGGGTGACGATCGTGCTGGTGGAGCAGCGCGCGCAGATCACGGTCGCGCTGGCCGACCGGACGTACGTGCTCACCGGCGGCCGAGTGCGCGCGACCCTCACGCCGTCGGACGCCCACGACACGGCGCGCCTCGTGGCCGCCTACTTCGGGTCATGAGCGTCCTCCAGTCGATCGTCGACGGCGTCGCCCTGGGGGCGGTCTACGCGCTCGTCGCGGTCGGGCTCGCGCTCGTCTTCGGAGTCATGCGGCTGATCAACTTTGCGCACGGGGAGCTGATCACCGCCGGCGGCTACACGCTGGCGCTGACGGCGGCCTTCCCGAAGATTGCCAGCGTGACGATCACCGTGGTGGTCTGCATCGCGCTCGCCCTTCTCATGGAGCGGGTGGCCTTCCGGCCGCTGCGCGCCGCGAGCCCCACCACCACCCTCGTCGCCACCTTCGCGGTCGCGTTCGCGCTCCAGGGGGTGTGGCTGATCGCCTTCGGACCGGAGGGCCGCACCGCGGATGTGCTGGCGAGCCTCAACCAGCGCGTGTTCGAGGGCGACCTGGACGTTCGCTGGATCACGGTGACCATGCTCGCCGTGGGGGGTCTCCTGCTCGGCGGCACCGCCTTCCTTCTCGGCCGCACGACGATCGGGCTCCAGATGCGCGCCGCGGCGGCCGACTTCCGGGCTGCGCGGCTCCTCGGCGTGCGCGCCGACACCGTCATCAGCTTCGCGTTCGTGCTCGCCGGGCTGCTCGCCGCGGCCGTGGCGATCCTCCTGACCGTCCAGCGTCCACTCGTGACGCCCACGTTCGGGCTCGAGGTCACGATCCTGGGGCTCGTCGGGGTGGTCGTGGGCGGGATCGACCGCCTCGGCACCGCGACACTCGGCGGCTTCGCGATCGGCTTCCTCACATCCGTGCTGGGCGACGCGTTGCCCGCCGACGAGCGGGTCTTCCTCCCCTCCTTCGTCTTCCTGCTCGTGATCCTCGTGCTCCTGCTGCGCCCCGCCGGGCTGTTCGCGAGGCCGAGCAAGACTGCGGTTGAGCGGGTATGACGAGGGCCCGTCGCTTCGCGGACGGCGCGGTGGAGTTCCTCGTGCCCGCCTGCCTGATCGTGCTGGTCGGGGTGGTGGGCGGCTTCATGGCGCCCGGCACCGAGGAGGACTTCATCGCCGCGCTCGTGGCGGTGACGATCGTGATCGCGCTCCACGTGTTCGTGGGCAACTCGGGCGTGCTCTCGTTCGGCCACATCAGCTTCGTGGCGCTCGGCGCCTTCGCGGCCGGGCTGATGACCATCCCCGCCACGGTGAAGCCGACTCTGATGCCGGAGCTGTTCCCGTTCCTCGCCGAGCACGACGTGGGGAACATCCCCTCGCTCGTCCTCGCCGCGGCGCTCGGCGGCCTCTTCGCCGCCCTGGTCGGTATCCCGCTGATGCGGCTGTCGGGCCTCGCGGCCGGCATCGCCACGCTGGCCGTGCTCGAGATCACCCACAACGTCCTGCGGTTCTGGGAGAAGATCGGGCCGGGGGCGAAGACGCTGTCGCTCGTGCCGGAGACCACGGGCCTGTTCCAGGCAACCGTCGGCGCGTTGATCGCCGCGGCCGCCGCGATCGCCTTCAGGAGGAGCCCGCCGGGCAGGAAGCTGCGCGCCTCGCGGGAGGACCCGCCGGCGGCCCAGGCAGTAGGCATAAACATCCACAGGCAGCGCCTGCTGGCATTCACGATCAGCGGCGCGCTGGCGGGGTTCGCGGGTGGCCTCATGGTGCACCAGCTCGGGAGCATCACGACCGAGCAGGTCTACCTCGACCTCACCTTCTTGACGCTCGCGATGCTCGTGATCGGCGGGGCGTCGAGTCTTTGGGGGGCGGTGGTCGGCGCGCTCCTCGTCAGCTTCCTGGACTCGTTCCTGCTGAACGCCGAGAACGGCACGAACGTGGTCGTGGCCGAGCTCACGCTTCCGAACGGGTCGAGCATCGTCATCCTCGGCGTCCTCCTGGCGCTGATGCTGATCCTTCGCTCCGGCGGCATCACCGGCGGACGGGAGGCGTCGCTGCCCTTCCTGAGAGCGGCGCTGGCGGCCCCGCCACCGCCACCGGGCGCGGGCCGCGCGCAGGACGAGCGGCCCGAGAGGACCGTCCTTGACGTTTGATCAAGTATCTGAAAGCGTGCCTCGGAGGAGGTAGAGATGCTGCTCGAGTCCGTGGAGTACACCCGTCCCGCCACGGTCGAGGAGGCGCTCGCGGCCCTTGCCTCGAACGAGGGAGCCGCGCCCCTCGCCGGCGGTCAGAGCCTGATCAACGTGCTGAAGAACCGCGTCGCCTCGGTGGCAGTGCTGGTCGACATCACCCGGCTCAGCGAGCTGAGGAACGTGGACGCGCGGTCCGACGGCTCGCTCGAGATCGGCGCGTGCGTGACCTACGACGAGCTCGACCGCTCCGCGGACGTGCGGCGGGGGCATGCCATCCTCGCCGACGTCGCCGGGCGGATCGAGGACCAGCAGATCCGCAATCGCGGCACGATCGGCGGCAACTGCTGCCTGAGCGACCCCACGAACAACCTCCCTCCCCTCCTGATTGCGCTCGGGGCGACGATGAACATCCAGGGCGGCGCCGGCGCGCGGGAGGTGCCCGCCGAGGACTTCTTCCACGGCTACTTCTCGACCGCGGTCGAGCAAGGCGAGCTTCTTCGCAGCATCACGCTGCCCGCGCTCGAGCCGGACGCCGCGGCCGGCTACAACTCCCTGACCATCGCGGGCGACTCCAAGGCGATCGTCAGGGCGTCCGCCTACGTGCGCGTGAACGGGACGATCGAGGAGGCACGCGTGGTGCTGTCCGTCGTCGGGCCACGCCCGATCCGGCACGCGGGGATGGAGGAGCGCCTGCGCGGCCAGCCGGCCACCGACGAGACCGTGGCCCGTGCGAGCGAGGCTGTCGGCGAGGGCGACGACCTGTCGCCGCCGACCGACGCACATGCGAGCGCGGACTACAGGCGCCGCATGGCGCGCGTGGTGGCACGACGAGCGGTCAACGAGGCGATGGCGAAAGGGGGCAGCGGCGGTGAGTGACGGCGACACGGCTCACGCGGTGAAGGTCACGATCAACGGCGAGACCCACGAGCGCACGGTGCTGGCGCGGACGCTCCTCGTTCACTTCATTCGCGACGTCCTCGTCCTCAAAGGCACGCACATCGGGTGCGACACGGGGAACTGCGGTGCCTGCACCGTGATCTACAACGGCAGGACGATCAAGAGCTGCATGATGCTGGCCGCGCAGGCCGACGGCGCGGAGATCCAGACGGTCGAGGGACTCGACGAGAACGGCGAGCTCGGCCCGATACAGCGGGCATTTCACGAGCACCATGGCCTGCAGTGCGGCTATTGCACGCCTGGGCTCCTCATGTCGGCCACGGCGCTGTTGAAGGAAAACCCGAGCCCCTCCGAGGCCGAGATCCGCCGTGGAATCCGCGGCAACGTGTGTCGCTGCACCGGTTACGTCAATGTCGTCAAATCGATCGAGGCGGCCGCGGAGGAGGTTTCGAAATGAGCGGCAGGCCGAGCGGCGAGACAGCCATCGAGCCCGCCGAGCGCGTCGACCGACTCGGCAAGTGGTCCGGCACGAGCGTCCCGCGAAAGGAGGACCGGAGGCTCCTCCAGGGCCAGGGCGCGTTCGCCGACGACGCCTGGCAGCGCCGCATGGGATACGCCCATTTCGTCCGCTCGCCCGTGGCGCACGCCCGCATCGTCTCCATCGACACCTCGAAGGCCGAGAGCCTGGACGGCGTCTTCGCCACGCTCACGGGCCAGGAGGTCCGCGAGCTTACCGAGCCTTTCTTCCAGATCGCTCCGGAGCCCGGCGGCAAGATCGAGGAGTACTGCCTCGCCACGGACAAGGTCCGCTACCAGGGAGACGCGGTCGCGCTGGTGCTCGCCGAGTCGCGCGACATCGCACGCGACGCCGCGGAGCTGGTGGAGGTCGAGTACGAGCACCTCCCGGCCGTCGTCCACACCGTGGCGGCGGCCGACCCGGAGGCGCCCGTCCTCCACGAGGAGGTCGGCTCGAACGTGGTGTGGCACGGCGTCTACGACTACGGCGACGTCGACTGGGCGCTCGAGAACGCCGACCACGTGGTGAAGATCGACCGCCTTCACTTCCACCGCTTCTCCTCCACGCCGCTCGAGTGCAGCGCGGCGGTGGTGAACTGGGATCCCGGCACCGACGTGGTCGAGATCTACTCGAACAACCAGATGCCGATGTTCGCCTCGCTCGTGATCGGCCCGTCGCTGGGCGTTCCGAGCAACCGGCTGCAGTTCCGCTCGCAGGACATCGGCGGCGCGTTCGGCATCAAGATCGGCAGCTACCCGCAGCTGGCGGGGCTGGCGCTGCTCTCGAAGAAGGCGGGCCGGCCCGTGAAGTGGACCGAGTACCGCACCGATCACATGCTCTCCGCGGGGCACGGCAACGAGCGAGTGTTCCTGGACATCGAGGTGCCCGTGATGAGCGACGGGACGATCCTCGGCTTCAAGGTGCGCGCCTTCGACGACGCCGGCGCGTACCTCCACTACGAGCCGCTCGGCGCGGTGATCTGGTCCCAGGTGACGCCGGGCTGCTACCGCTTCAAGCACATCCACGTGGACTACACGGAGACCGTGACCAACAAGTGCCCAACGGTCCCGAACCGCGGCTACTCGCGCCTCCAGCACCTGTGGCTGACGGAGCGGATCGTCGACCTCGTGGCGCACGAGCTCGGGTTCGATCCGGTGGAGCTGCGAAAGCAGAACTACGTGCAGCCCGGGGACTATCCATACGAGACGCCGAACGGCTGCATCTACGACTCGGGAAACCTCCCCAGGGCGCTCGACATGGCGCTGGAGGCGATCGACTATCCGGCCTGGCGGCAGCGCCAGCAGGAGCTCGGAAGAGGGTCGGGCAAGCGCATCGGCATCGGCATCGGGACGACGCTCGACTCCGGCACGAACAACTTCGGGCAGGCGCGCATCATCAACCCGGGGCTTCCATTCTCCGGCAACGGCGAGGCGGCATACGTGAAGCTCGACCTCTACGGCGAGGTGAACGTGAACCTCGGGACAACGCCGCAGGGGCAGAGCCACGAGACCACCGCCGCGCAGGTGGTGGCGGACATCCTCGGGGTGTCGCCGGACGACGTTCACGTGACGTCGGGATTCGACCAGCGCCACAACACCTACGTCGCCTTCTCCGGCACCTACGCGAGCCAGTTCGCCGTCACCGGCCTGGGCGCGGCGATGGGCGCCGCGGAGGACCTTCGCGGCGAGATCCTCAGGGTCGCGTCGTTCGCACTCGAGGCGGCCGAGGAGGACATCGAGCTCGAGGATGGCCAGGCTTTCGTGCGCGGCGACCGCGAGCGCGCGATCCCGTTCATGGGAATCGCGAACCTCGTGTACTCGAATGTCGCGGCGATGCCGCCGGAGCTGGCGGACTCGGTGAGCCTCAACTGCCGCCACACCTACCGGCCGCCCTTCGAGGTGCCCGACCCGGAGACGAAGCGCGGCAACCTCACTCTCACCTACGCCAGCCAGACGCACGCGTGCGTGGTCGAGATCGACGAGGAGTCGGGCGAGGTGAAGATCCTGGACTACGCGGTTGCCGACGACTGCGGACGCCTGATCAACCCGACGATCGTGGAGGGTCAGGTGCACGGCGCCACCGCCCACGGCATCGGGGCGGCCCTCTACGAGACGCTCGAGTACGACGAGGACGGCCAGCTGATGCAGTCGTCGTTCTACGAGTACCACGCCGTCACGTCGCTCGACGTGCCCGCCCTCAAGACCGTGCACGTTGAGACGCCCTCGCCCTTCACGCCGAACGGAGCGAAGGGGATGGGCGAGGGCGGCGGCGCCCCGTTGCACGCCGTCTGCAGCGCGATCCAGGACGCCCTGGACGACGAGTCGCCGATCGTGGCCCACACCCACAATCCGTGGGAGCGGGTCTACTGGCTGCTCAATCCAGAGCCGGGGACGGGGCGCGGCGTGGGAGTCGAGTCGCGGTGAAGCTGACCAACGAGTTCACGGTCGGGGCGGACGCCGAGACGGTCTGGCGAACGCTCCTCGACATGGAAGGCGTGGCCGGCTGCCTGCCAGGCGCCACCATCGAGGCCCCCGACCGCGAGGGCGCCTACAACGGCTCGATGCGGGTGAAGATCGGCCCCATGACCGTCGCCTACCAGGGCACGGCGACGCTGGCGGAGGTTGACGAGGAGGAGCGCCGCGCGGTGATCTCTTTGCGCGCGCGCGAGGCAAGGGGCCAGGGGACGGCTCTGGCGACGATCACGAACGTCGTGGAGGAGATCGACGGCGGAACACGGGTGCGAGCCGAGACCGACCTACGGATCACGGGCCCCCAGGCGCGCTTCGGGCGCGGCGTGATGGAGGACGTGGCGGGCAGGGTGCTGAGCGAGTTCTCGACCTGCCTGGAACGGCAGATCGCGCCTGCTGAGCCGGCGGCAGAGGCGGCGGAGCCCCCGCCGCCGGCGGAGCCGGAGGCGATGGACCTGGGCGCTCTGCTGTCGGAGTCGCGACTGGGGCGTTACGCGCGCGTTGGGCTGCCGCTGCTGGCGGTGCTCGCGCTGCTGGCGCTCGTCATACGGCGCCGCTAGCGCCGGGCGCGTTGCGCTTGACCGGCCGTGTTGGCGCTGGATAAGCCAGGGGGTTGGTCACATTAGGCAACCATGGGTTGACTTTTGTGCCGAACCCCTCGTCGCGGTGCGGCCGCTGCGAAGTCGCTAGGCGGGCAGCCCGCCCTCGTACGACTCCTCGTCGGAGATGTCCTTCCCTTCGCCGGCGACCTTCTCCGCGCGCTCTTCGCCGCTGTCCTCGCCCGGGGGCGTCCTCGGTGGCTGCTGCTGGTGGCTCCGCGGATCGTCCTCGGTCCGCTCGTCGGTGGGAGGTGTCCTCTCTTCGTTCACGGTCACCGTCTACCCCGGCGGCGACGGCCTACTCATTCGAGAGCGCGGTCAAGCGGTCCCGAGCCTCCCACAGGTCGGGGTAGAAGGTCTGGTGGATCAGCTTCCCAAGCACCTCCACCGGTGTGCCCTGGGTCCCGACGACATTCGCGCCGATCACCCGAGTGATCACCTTGTAGTGGCGAAAGCGCCAGACCGTCACGCGCTCGTCCCACTCGATCAACAACTCGGCGAGCTGGTAGAGCTCCTCGTATTCGCGCCCGCGCTGGTACAGCTGGATCACGGTGAGCCCGGCATCCGACAGCAGGTCCTGGAATGCCCGACCGAGCGCGGGCGTCACCTCCCGCACGCCGCGAAAGCCCGGAGAGTCGAAACCGCTGCCGTGGCCCAGGACCTTGCGCACCTCGTGGTACTCCCACGGCGACATGTGCTCGAGCATCTCGAGCTGGTCGGTGATGAAGCGCAGGCAGTGGCAAGCCCTGCGCAGCAGTCTGATGGCCGCGGCGGGCTCGCGTCGGCCCAGGAGCGCAGTGGCCTCGCCGACCTCGGCGACCGCGAGCTTCAGCCACAGCTCCGAGGACTGATGGACGGTCTGAAACAGGAGCTCGTCCCGGTGGACCTGCTCCTCGGGGCGCTTCTGGAGCGACAGCAGCTCGTCGGTGCGCAGGTAGCGCTCGTAGTCGCTTGCCCCGGGGCCGGGCAGGACCGGCTCTTCCAATCGGCCGCTCGTTTCATCTAGCCGGCTCGCTTCCTCCATGACCTGGATGTTTAGCGGGTGCCGGGGACCGAGGCCGGCTCGATCCGGCCGCGGACCTCGCCGATCCCGTCGCCGCGAAGCACCACCTCGTCACCGTCTTCCAGGAAGCTGCGCGCCTCGCCGCCCGGGAGCTCGACCGGTTCCTGGCCGTTCCAGCTCAGCTCGATCAGGCTGCCCCGCGACTCGCGCTCTGGGCCGGAGATCGTGCCCGTGGCCAGGAGGTCGCCCGTCCGGAGGTTCGCGCCGTTCACCGTGAGGTGGGCCACCTGCTGTGCGATCGACCAATACAGGTGGCGCATGTTGGTTCGCGCGATCACGGTCCCGTTCAGTTCGACCTCGAGCGCGATGTCGTAGGCCCACGGCTCCTCACGGAGGTAGGGGAGCGGCTCGGGCTCCTGCGGGGCCGCCGCCGCTCGGTGCTCCTCGAGCTCGGCCAGCGGCACGACCCAGAGACTGACCGACGTGGCGAAGGACTTGCCCAGGAACGGCCCGAGCGGCTGGTACTCCCAGGCCTGGATGTCACGCGCGGACCAGTCGTTGACCAGCACCACTCCGAACACGTGGTCCAGCGCGCGCTCCACCGACACGGGCTCCCCCAGCGCGCTCGGCGTCCCGATCACAAAGCCGGCCTCGAGCTCGATGTCGAGGCGACGGCTGGGTCCGAACTCCGGTCCGGGCCGCTGCCCGTAGGGCCGCACGATGGGCGTCCCGCTCGGGACGACCGTCCCCGACCGCCCGTGGTAGGCGACCGGCAGGTGGCGCCAGTTCGGGAAGAGCGGCTCGCCGCCGGGGCGAAGCATGCGGCCCATGTTGCCGGCGTGGTGCAGGGAAGAGAAGAAGTCCACATAGTCGGCGACCTCGAACGGCATCAGCAGCTCGACACCGGCCGGCTCGAGCAGGGGCCCGTCGAGCTCCTTCACACGCGCGTGCGTCTCGCGCCAGAACGCGGGCTCGCGTGCCATGAACGGGTTGAGCGCCACGGCGCCGAACACCTCGTCGCCCAGGGCGGCGGCAAGGTCGAGCACCCCATCGTCGACTCGTGCGCCAACCCGCGCTCGGCCGCCTTCGCGGAAGACGCCGTATGCGATCACAGGAGGCCGAGCGCCTGGAGGTCCTCCACGGGCTCGCGCCAGCTGCAGCCGCCTATGCTCGCGAACAGGCCCTCACGGGCGGCCGCGATCTCCCCGCGGTCCGCCCGCCGCTCGTGCACGGCGATGCCGCTCGCCTCTACCGAGAAGGCCCGAGCGTCCTCCTCCGCCAGCAGCGGCTCGAGCTCGGGTGCGTCTGCGCCGTGGGCGTGAGCGAAGGTGACCGCCGCGAGCAGGTTGAGGAAGCCGTGCTCCGTGCCCCGCCGGATCGGGTGGTGGAGCCCGGCGGTGGCCTTGAAGACACAGCCGGCGTCGCGGCAGGCGGAGATCACGAGGGCCACCTGCTCGACGGAGGGGACGGCTTCGCCGCCGCAGCGCAGCTTCACCCGGCCACCCGCCTCAACGACTGCGCCGACGGTCTCGGGGACGGTGTCGCGCCAGCGCTCGCCGAGCATCAACTCGAAGTACGGCGTCCAGGCGAGCCGTGTGGTCTCGGCGAGGAAGGCTGGGCTTGGGCGCGGGTCGGGGAGGCGCAGCTCGACCGCCTCGATTGGGGCTCCCGCGTCAGCAGCGCTCTCGACCGGGCCGAACTGATTCGTGTCCAGCACCACGCTGATGCCGGGCGCATCGCCCCACGGCATCTCCCGTGCAAGGGCCTCGAGCTTCGAGGCCGGGCAGACAAAACGGGCCAGCATCCACGCGTACGGGCTCTCGCGAGCGCGACGGTCCTCGGCCGCGGCGTCGGGGACGGACATGCTCGCCGGCGGGAAGAGGGCGGCGTGGTCGATCAGGCGTCCGAGCAGGGCGCTGCGGGCGTCGCTCGCGGCGCCCGTAACGGTCACGACTCGCGAGTGACCGCGCTGCCGGGCACGATGTCGTCCCGGCCGTCGGGCCACCGCACCCAGGCCTTGTGCCCGCCGTCGTAGTCGGGAGCCCACAGGACCAGCGTGGCCTCGTCGTCCCCTACGCGGCAGCGCTCGTCGCCCTCGTCGTCGAGCCCACGCCAGAGACGGACGAAAGCGTTGCCCTCCCACTCCTCGCCGATCGTGGTCGGGTCGGTGTGGCCGGGGTGCACGTTCGTCTCGGGCGGCAGCTTCATCAGCACGTCCATGATGGAGCCGCGGAGGTCCTCGAAGCTCGTGGAACCGGGCGCCCGCACGCCGCCGACCGAGCCCTTGAAGAGCGTGTCGCCCGTGAAGACGTGCTCGCCGTTCACCACGAAGTTGAGCATTCCGGCGGTGTGGCCCGGCGTGTGAAGCGACTCGATCCGGAGCTCGCCGGCCTCTATCAGTTCGCCCGCCTCGATCGTGTTGTCCACGTCCATCAGCCGCTCCGCCTCGAGCGGATGGGCGAGGATCTCGACGCGGCGGCGCTGCTTCCAGACGTGGTTCTCGGCTACGTGGTCGTGGTGGTGGTGCGTAAGGAGCAGCAGGCTCACGTCCAGGCCATGCCGCTCGGCGGCCTCGAGCAGCGGTTCCGCGGGCCCGCCCGAGTCGATCACTACGGCCGTGCCGCCCTCCCGGTCGCCGACGAGATAGGCGTTCGAGAGCCAGTCGGATTGCATCGACCGCTCGAGGATCACCGCGCGTCGTTTCCCGAACTGGCGGCCGCTTCGCGCTCGAGCAGCACCTCCCCGATCTCGCGGGCGCGCCGAGCCGCCTGCCGGTCGCCCTCGCCTGCCGCGACGATCGAGCCCTTCATCAGCAGATGCCATTGGCGCGCGAGGCCGTCCGGGTCGCGCGCGCCGGCCTGCTTGCAAAGCCCGCGGACAAAGGACCGGATGCTGCCGAGGTGGTCGACGGTCGCGCGGCGGACGCGATGATCGCGATCGTCGAACTCCACCAGGACGTTGATGAACGAGCAGCCCTCGAAGTCGCTGCGCCGGAACCACTTGCCGAACACGTCGAAGATCGCGAGCAGCCGGTCGGCCGGAGTCTCGGCACGGCGCTCCACCTCGGCGCGGAGCCACGCGTTCGTCCAGCGTTCCTCGCGCTCCTGGAGGAAGGCGAGCACCAGATCGTCCTTGGAGGGGAAGTGCCGGTAGAGGCTCATCTTCGCGACCCCCGACGCCTCAACGATCCGATCCACGCCAACCGCCCGGACGCCATGGCGACTGAACAACTCGTACGCCGTGTCGAGGATCCGCTCGCGGGCCGAGGGAGTTCCGGCAGAACGTGTGCCGGAGGTCAGGAGGGGCATGACCGGAGGATACTTCCGCCCTTGCACAGCCTGCGTGCCGAGTTTCCCGTCCTCGAGCAGAACGCCTACCTGAACGCCGGTACGAACGGCCCGGTGCCGCGGCGGGCACTGGATGCGGCTTCCGAGTCCCTGCGCCGGCAGGCGGAGCGCGGTCGCAGCGGCGCGGCGTTCTTCAAGGCCTTCGCGGAGGAGCCCGAGGCGCTTCGCGGACGGGTTGCCGAGCTGCTCGGCTGCGACCAAGCCGAGCTGGCCCTCACGTGCTCGACCACAGACGGCGTGAACGCCGTGCTCACGGCCCTCGATCTACGACGCGGCGACGACGTACTCTCGAGCGACGAGGAACATCCGGGTGTGTGGGCGCCGCTCGCGGCGCGCCGCGCGCGGCTCGGTATCCGCGTCCGCACCGCGCCGTTCGCGGAGCTGCCGGGCGAGGTGCGGCCGAGCACGCGGATCGTTGCGTGTTCCCACGTCTCGTGGCTGACCGGGCGCGTGATGGACACCGCGGCGCTGGCTGCCGCCGGCGCACCGGTGCTCCTCGACGGCGCCCAGGGCCTGGGCGCGGTGCCGGTGGACGTGCGCTCGCTCGGCTGCGACTTCTACGCCGCCTCCGGGCAGAAGTGGCTCTGCGGCCCGAACGGCATCGGCTACCTGTACGCGCGGGGGGAGCTCGTCGGCGACCTCCCGGCGCCATGGCCCGGATACCACGTGTTGGCCGACTCCGCGCGGCCTCTCGACTCGGAGCTCCACGCGGATGCGCGCCGGCTCGGAACGGGGTATCCAGCCCCTCACGACACCGCCTTCGCCCACGCGGCACTCGACGTGCTCGAGGAGGCGGGGATCGAGGATGTGCAGGAGCAAGCCGTGGCCCTCGCCGGCCGCCTGTCGGACCGGCTGGACGAGAGCGGCGTAGCCGTCGCCGAGCGCGGCGCATCCACGCTCGTCTCGTTCGAGGTGGACGATCCGACGGCCTTCGTCGGGCGGGTGGAGGCGGAGGAGCGCATCTTGGTGCGAGCCATCCCGGGCACCCCCTATGTCCGGGCCTCGGTTGGAGGCTGGAGCAGCGAGGACGAGCTCGACCGGCTCGTGGAGCTGGCGAGCGCCGGGTGACATGAGCGCTGCCTCCCGGGAAGCCTCCGAGCGCCGCGTGAGCCCCCGAGCGCTGTCGAGAGGCTACTTGTCCGTCAGCGCAACGATCCCGAACACGATCGCGGCCAGGACGGCCGCGAGCGCTGCGATCCCAACGATCGCGAAAATTGCGGCCTCGACCGCCCGGCCGTCGCGACGCAACTCCACGGCGCGGCTGCCACCGACGATCGCGACGGCGTAGGCCGCGGTCACACCGAGGCCGGAGGCCAGCGAGACCCAGACCACATGGATCAGGTCACCACCGTCGACGATCGCGCCGATCATGCCTCGACCGCCGTCGCGGGGGTACGGGCCTGCTGGGCCCGCCTCGCGAACAGCAGCGCCCCGCCTGCCAGGATGAGGACCGAGACGACCACCGGGCCGACCGCCCCGGTGCCGAAGATGCGCGTGACCGCGTAGGTGACCGCGCCCATCACCGCGGCGGCCGGCAGCGTGAACACCCACGCGGCGACGATGTTGCCGGCCACGCCCCAGCGCACCGCTGACAGGCGCTTGGCGGCCCCCGACCCGATAACCGCGCCGGAGATCGTATGCGTGGTTGAGAGGGGGAACCCCGCGCTCGAGGAGGCGAGGATCACCGCGGCGCCCGCGCCCTGAGCCGCGAAGCCCTGCGCCGAGTCCATCTTGTGGATGCGGCTGCCCATCGTCTTGATGATCCGCCAGCCGCCGGCGTAGGTCCCGAGCGCGATCGCGGTCGCGGCCGAGACGACGACCCAGGTGGGAGGCGTCGGATCCGACGCCGGCAGGTTCCCGTGGGCGACGAGGGCGAGGGCGATCACGCCCATCGTCTTCTGGGCGTCATTCGTGCCGTGGGCGAGCGCCAGCAGGCCGCCGGAGAGCACCTGACCCCCGCGAAAACCGCGCGTGACCGCCCGTGGGCGCAGCCGCCCGACGATGCGGTAGATCAGGAGAATCGCCAGCCCCGCCGCGGCGAAGGCGAGCGTGGGCGCGACGAGCGCAGGGATCATCACCTTTCCGAGGACCCCCTCCTTGAAGAAGATCGCGTCGGTGCCGTCGGCCACGAGCACTGCGCCGACGATCCCCCCTATGAGCGCGTGAGAGGAGCTCGACGGGAGCCCGAAGTACCAGGTGATCAGGTTCCAGGCGATCGCCGCCACGAGGCCGCCGAACACGGCGAGCAGGCCGATCGAGGCCGGGTTCACGACGTCCTCGGCTACCGTGGCGGCCACCTCGAGCGAGATGAAGGCCCCGACGAAGTTCAGGATCGCGGCGTAGCCCACCGCGAGCCGCGGAGCCATCGCCCGGGTCGAGATCGACGTGGCAACGACATTGGCGGTGTCGTGGAAGCCGTTCGTGAAGTCGAAGATCAGCGCGACCCCAACCACGATCGCGACGGTAAGAAGGTCTCCCTCCACTCAGGAGTTCTTGATTGCGACGCCCTCGAGGATGTTCGCAACGGTCTCTGTGGCGTCGATCGCCTCCTCGAGGCGCTCGAAGATGTCTTTCCAGCGGATGACAACCATCGGATCGATGCCGTTGTCGAACAGCGACGCGATCGCCTCGCGAGTTATGCGATCGCCGTCGTTCTCGAGCCGGTTGATCTCGACCGTGTAGTGCGAGAGGTCCTTGAAGCCGCGCAGGCGGGGCATCGCTTCGGCGATCTGCCGCGCCGACTGGTGCAGGACCTTGGCGAGCTCCTGGGCCTGCGCCATCGGCGCCTCGATTTTGTACAGCCCCAGGTAGTCGGCCACCTCCTCGGTGTAGTCGACCACGTCGTCGAGGGCAGACGCCAGCTCGTGGATGTCCTCGCGATCCAGCGGCGTGACGAACGTCTGGTTGAGCCGCTGAATGATGTCGTGGGTGATCCGGTCACCCTCCTGCTCGCAGATGAGGATGTCGCGCGCGAGCTCGTTCCGCTCGGGGAAGTCGCGCAGCATCTCCTCGAGCAGGCCCGCCGCGCGAAGGATGTTCCCTCCCGCCTCCTCAAAGAGGTCGAAGAACTCCCTGTCGCGCGGGGCAATTACCTGGGACAGGCGCACCGGCCGGACCGTAGCATCAAGACACGACGAATCGGGCCTGCTCGATGCGTTTGGCGGGGAGCTCTCCGACCTCCTCCCGCACCGCCTTGGCCGACGCCCGCCAGTCGTACTCGACGCGCCGGAGCTCGACCCTGCCGTCGTCGTGCGCGAGCGCATAAGCCGCGCGACGGTCGCCGTCGAGCGGGATTCCCACGCTGCCCGGATTGACGAGCTGAATCCCGCCCGGCCCCGGCCGCTCGAACTGCACGTGGGTATGGCCGAACACCACTCGCTCGGCCTCCACGCCGAGGAAGAGCTCGGCATCCTCGTCCGACGGGGCAGTGGGGACCGGGGTCATGTCGGAGCCGGGTGCCGCGTGGCAGTAGAGCACGCCACCGTCGGTGAAGCTCTCCGGCAGCCCCGCCAGCCAGCCGGTCAGCTCCTCACCCAGGGCCTCCCGCGCCTTGTCCAGCATTGGGACGACTTCGTCCGGGGCGTCAGCACGATCCACCAGCCAGCGGTCGACGTTGCCCCTGATCCACTCGGCGTCGAGCTCCCTGAGCCGCTCGACCGTCTCGCGCGGCCAGGCGCCAAACTCCGCATAGTCGCCTCCGAGCACGAAGCGTTCCGCCGGACAGTCGTCGAGCACGGCCTCGAGCGCGGGCAGGTTGGCGTGGATGTCGTACAACAGCCCCAGCACGGCCGGGACGCTAGCGAAGCGCGGGGCGGCGCACCGGGCGCGATCGCCTACGGCGCCGGACCGCCCAGGGCTATACTCGGCCGCCCAGCCGCCGCGCGCGCTCGGCCTGCGCGGCGGCACCAGAGGGCCGTTAGCTCAGCTGGGAGAGCGCCGGCTCGACAAGCCGGAGGTCGCTGGTTCGAGCCCAGCACGGCCCATCTCGGGAAAGCCCGCAAAAGCGCACAGATAGCGCCGAGGCAGGACCGCCCGAGCCCGGGTCAGTCCTACAAGAACGGGAGCCGCCCCGCTAGCCAGTCCCGCGAGGTCCCGGCCTGCAGTGCGGCTCTCGGCCTAGCCAAGATGGCATCTCAGCTGCAATACGAGTACCCGAACCCCGGCGCGCCAACCCGGTGCCACCCGAGCAGCCCGGGCGGGCATAGACTTTGGCAATGGCCGGCGAGGAGAAGAACGTGCACGAGGACGCCGACCGCCTGACGCAGCCAAACTGGCTGAAAGACGTCGACAGCGGCCAAGGCGAACGCCACCAGAGCGTCAGGGCGGAGATCTCTAACGCCATGGTCGGGCTCATGAAGGACTTCTATGGCAAGGGTCCCACCAAGGCGAAGACGTTTCTCAACGACAACTACGTCTTCTGCGTCATGGAAGGCGGCCTGACGCGCAACGAGGAGACGCTGATCGAGCGCGGCCACGAGGATCTCGTGCGCACCTACCGGCTGCGCTTTCAGGAGGCGATGGAGGATCCGACGGTCGAGGCAATTCAGCGCATCACCGGCCGCAGCGTGATCGCCTATCACAGCCAGATCGTCTTCAACCCCGAGCATGCCTTCGAGATCTTTGTGCTGGACCGCCCCGTCGAGGAGTCGGGCTGACTACGGTCCGTCCCGCCGCGCCCTAAGTGACGCTTATCGAGTAAGAGCGGCGACGGCCTCGAGCGCACCCTCGCGGTCCAGGGTGAGGCGGGCGCTCGCAACCCGGCCGTCCCGAAGAGTCGCCACCCATGCGGCCGGCATGTCCACCGGCACGCCGCTTCCGCGTCCCACGCCGTGCAACTGGACGAGCGCGACGAGGGCGTCGTTCTCCTCGGCGATCGTCTCGATCTGCATGGTCAGCTCCTGCCAGACGTCGGACCGCAGCGAATCGAGGTACGCCTGAACTGCCTCGCGGCCTCTGAGAATCCGGCCGTCCAGGAGCTCGGTGATATCGAGCTCGACATCGGGGCAGAGGAAGCTCTGGCCGGTGCCCGTTACGAGGCCCTCCGGCGGGGTGTCGCTGCGCTCGGGTGTGAAGAACATCACACAACGCAGGATCGCGGCCGAGCACCGCGCTGGGTATGGGGGAATCCCCCACAGCTGCCCCCACTTGCAGCCTGCCGACCCCCGGGTGGTTCGTTACGACGCGCTGGCCTCGGCCGCCAGCGCCGTGGCCGCCGGCGGCTCCGCCGGTGGGAGCTTCCCGTGCGCCCGCATCGTCAGCTCGAATGTCTCGCGGCTCGTGTACCGGGGCGCCCAGCCCGCCGTCCGCTTCAACTTCTCGTTCGACACGATCCACGGGTAGAGAGCGAAGTCGAGCTGCCCCGGCGGGATCTCGGAGGCACGCAGCCGCCATGCCGTCCGCGCGATGCTGCGATACGCGCGCGCCGGCAGCTTGCGGATCGGCGTTCCGATCAGCTCCGCACACTCGCGCAACGTGATCTCACCGTCGCCCGCGACGTTGAACGCGCCCGCGTGGCGGCCGAGCAGCAGCGCCGCCAGGGCGTCGACCACGTCGTCCTCGTGGACGAACTGGATCGGGTTCTCCAGGTTGCCCGCGTCGAAGGCAAGCGGCTGCTTCGTCCAGAGACGGACCAGGTTGTTGTCGACGTTGGGGCCGAAGACGATGCACGGGCGTACGATCGTCATCACGCGGTCGGGATACTTGGCGGCCCAGAGCTGGCAGATGCGGTCGGACTCCGTCTTGTCGCGCGCGTACGAGAAGGCCGCCACGCCGCGCACGGGATCCTCCTCGGTGAGCGGCACGGGGTTATCGGGGAAGGCGCCGTAGGCCACCGCCGACGACGTTACGAGCACCTGCCCGGTCCCGGCGTCGCCTGCCGCCTCGAGCACGTTGTGGGTGCCGTTCACGTCCACGTCGTACATGAGGTGCTCGTCGTGTGACGGATTGAGGATGAAGGCGAGGTGCACGAGCGCGTCAGGGCGCGTGCGGTCTAGCAAGGTGCGCACTCCGTCGCGGTCGCGCACGTCGACCCGCTCGAACTGCGACCTCGGCTTGTAGTCCCTGGGCGGTGCGACGTCGCAGATCACGATCCGCTCGGTGTCGTCGCGGCGGGAGAGGAGGTCGACGAGGCGCGAGCCGATGTAACCCGAGCCGCCGGTGATCAGGTAGCGCATGCGCGCTGATGCTAGAGGCCGCGCCGCGGCCGGCGCATCAGTAACGGCAGGGCAACGCTCGCGAGCATGATCGCCGCGATGATCCGAAGCGCGCCGGTGTAGCCGCCGCTGGACTCGCGCAGCGCGGCGATGATGAGCGGCCCCAGCACTCCGCCGAACCCCCAGGCCGTGAGCATGAGCCCGTAAATGGCTCCAAGGTGGCGCGACCCGAACAGGTCGGCTGTCGTCGCCGCCATGGTGCCCGAGCTGCCCCCGTAGCAGAAGAGGATCAGCGCGCCCAGCACCGCGAACACGCCGGCAGACGTGACCAGGCTGAGGCCGGCGAAGAGGCCGGCCTGAACGAGGAAGATGGCGGCGAGCACGGCCCTCCTCCCGACCGCGTCCGACAGCCATGGCCATGCCACACGCCCCACGGCGTCTCCGATGAAGGCGGTGGCCACGAGCCCCGCCGCGGCTACCGCGCCCACCCCGGCGAGGTCTCTTGCCATCGGGGCGCCTTCGGAGACAAAGCCGAGACCGGCGACCACGTTCAGGAAGAAGATCGCCCAGAGGAGGTACCACTGCCACCCGCGAAGAGCTCCCCGGAGGTCGAAGTCCCGCTGCCCTCTGCCACCTTCCTCGGATTCCGGCGTCCATCCCACCGGTCGGTACCCCTCCGGCGGATCGCGTAGGACGAGCCCGGCACCCACGACCACCACCAGGTAGACGCCTCCCAACACGGCGAGCGTGTCGACCACGCCGACCCGCTCGATCAACTCCGCGGTGATCGGGGAGGCAATGAGTGACCCGGCGGCGACGCCGCTGACCGCGAGACCCGTGATGAAGCCACGGCGGTCCGGGAACCATTTGACAAGCGTCGCGATCGGGACGATGTAGCCGAGCCCCACGCCCGCCCCCGCAACCATTCCATAGGTGAGATAGAGGACGGGCAGCCGATCCTCCGACAGCGAAGCGAGGCTGACTCCCGCCCCGTAGAGGACGCCGGCGCAGACCGCCACCCGGCGAGGGCCCGAACGACTCAGCCACATGCCCCCGAGGAACGCCGCGAAGCCGGCCGTCAGGATCAGGAGGCTGAAGGTCAGCGTCACCTCCGTGATCGACCATCCGAAGGCATCGGAGAGCGGACGCCGGTAAACGCTCCACGCGTAGACGTGCCCAGACCTACCTGCACCGTGACGCCGGCCGCGGCGATCAGCCAGCGGCTGGGGAGCTTCAGGCCGCCCGCCGCCCGTGGGCCGGGCAGACCTTGCCGCAGTTGCAGTCCTCGGCCCTGCCCACGCCGGTGTGGTGCGTGAGGCAGCGGTCGTAGCAGGTGCAGCGGGGGACGAAGCCCTCCGACAGCTCGTCCGGCCAGGGCTCCTCGCCTTCCCGGCAGCGGACCACCTGATCCTTCGGCAGCTCACGAAGCCGGCCGCGCGAACGGTCCCGAGCGTCGCCGAGCTCCCTGGTGAGCCCGCGGAGGCGCCAGAGGAGGTCGATCAGCTCGTTGTTCCCCGTGCGGACGATGGCGGAGTCGAGTCCGGCGCACGCGTTCGCCGCGCCGCGGAGCGCATCCTCGAGGAAGACCGAGTGGTGCACCTGGATGCCGATGATCCGCTTTCTCATTCGAACGTCTGTGCGCCGTCCGTCGTCCCGTGGATCAATCCGGGCGGGCCTCTCAAGCATCCCAGCCCCTCCGGACGCTTCAGCGGAGCCGGTCGGCCAGGTCGGTAAGGAGTGCGGCGAGCTGCGCGACGTCGTCGGGGTCGGCCTCGGCGAGGATCGCCGCCTGACTGCTCTCGATGCGCCCGGCGAGCCGCTTTTGGAGCGCCCTGCCCCGCGGGGTGATGTGAACGAGCACGCGCCTGCGATCCTGCGGATCGGCGGTTCGGTAGGCGAGGTTGTCGGCGACCATGCGGTCGATGAGGCGGGTGAGCGTCGGCGCGGGAAGCAGTGCGAACTCCGCGACCTCCGACATCGAGTGGCTGACCTCGTCGGCGAGAAGCACCAGCGCGCGCCACTCCTCGACGCTGCAGCCCTCCTCCCCGAGCACCCGGCCGAGCTGACGCGTGACACCGCGCTCGGCCTGACTCAGCAGCTGGGCCAAGCGCTGCATTACCGCGGCAGAGGGCGAAGCCCCGGCGATCCCCTCATCCATGGAGCATCTGTGCCACAGTACGAGATACGTCAAGCTCCTGCCGCTGAACGGAGCCGCCCGTGACAGAAGGGGAATGTTGCGACGCGAAGGTCGCGTGACCGATCCCACACTCGACGTGGCCCTGGTGATTCCGCTGCACGGCTCCGCGGGGATCTTCGGCCCCTCCTGCGAGCTGTGTGGCCAGCTCGCGGCCGAGGAGCTGAACTCGCTTGGCGGCGTCCTCGCCCGCGAGCTTCGCCTCTCCGTGGTGGACGGCTCCGGACCGCCGCAGAGGGTCGCGGACGAGGTGGGCGCGCTCGTCGCCTCCGGACTTGTCGACGCCGTGGTTGGCTGGCACATCTCCGCCGTCCGGCAGGCGATCGTGCCCCGGATCGCCGGCCGCGTTCCCTACGTGTACACGGCGCTGTACGAGGGCGGTGAGCGAACGCCGGGCGTGTTCCTTGCCGGGGAGACACCGGCACGGCAGCTCCTCCCCGCCATGCGCTGGCTTCGCACCGAGCACGGAGTGCGGAATTGGTGCATCGTCGGCGACGACTACGTCTGGCCGCGCACCACCGCCATGGCGGCCCGCGCCTACGCCGAGCTCTGCGACGGCCGCATCTCGGAGGAGATCTTCATCCCCCTGGGGACCACGGACTTCGGCCACGTTCTCGAGCGCGTGGAGCGCTGCCGGGCCGACGCTGTGCTGATGCTGCTCGTTGGCGAGGACGCCGTGCACTTCAACCGAGCTTTCGCGAAGGCGGGCCTCCACCAGCGCTGCCGCCGGCTCAGCACGCTGATGGACGAGAACATGCTCTTGGCGAGCGGCGCCGGCAGCACTCGCGGCATCTGCGCCACCGCGGCCTACTTCGAGGCGCTCACCACACCCGAGAGCCTTGACTTCGGCTGGCGGTACACGCGCCGATTCGGGTCCGACGCTCCCACCCTCAACTCCCTCGGTGAGTCGTGCTACGAGGGTGTGGTGATGCTGGCGGCGCTCGCCCGGCAGGCCCAGAGCCTTGACCCTCGGACGATGTGCGCGGTGGCCGACTCGGTCTCCTACGACGGGCCTCGCGGGGAGCTCCACATGCGCGACCGCCACGTCGACCAGCGGGTCTACCTGGCCGAAGCCAACGACATCGAGTTCGACGTCATCGCACAGCTGTAGCGACCCCGCGGCGCGTTTCGAGGTGCCCGCTCGCCCGTCGTGAAATAGTTCTGATTGAAAGTATTGGGTAGACTGCCCTGCGTGGGAGAGGGCCTCGCAGCGAGACGGGCTGCTCCGGCGCGCCGGCTGGGCGCGGGCCTCGACTCGACGGCGACGAGGGCGCGGCGCGGCCTCGCCGCAGGGCCTCTCCGCGCCCCGCGCGCGTACCGGCCCTGCCTGCTGAGCTGGGTGGGTGGCAGGCCGTCCGATGTCCTGATCGAGCGGATGAGACGTGCCGCGGTCGACTGGGACCGGAGGAGCCTGCTCGTCTCGGTCGACAGCGGCGCCCAGGCATTGCTCGTGCCGGAGGATGCGCCCGGAGGACCGGGCAGGGAGCGCCTCCACGCAGCGGTCCGTTCGGTAGTCGAGGCGGTGCACGCGGTGCGACCCGAGGCGGAGATTCACGCGGTTGTCGGCGATCGAATTGCGTCCCGGGAGCGCCTCCCGGTCGTGGCAGCGCGGCTGCGGCGACTCGCGGGTTACGCCTGCGCCCGCGGAGGCGAGGATGTGGTCTGGGCTCGACGCTATTCGCTCGCGTGCCTGCTCGAGACGATCGATCCGCGCCAGGCGTCGGCTTTCGTGGAGGGCCAGCTCGCGACCCTGCGCGCCTACGACCGCGAGCACGGGACGAACCTGCAGCGCGTGCTCGAGCTCGCCCTCGATCACGAGAACCGCAACACGGCGGCGCGAGCGGCCTTCATGCACCGCAACACCTTCCGGCGGCAGCTGGCCAGGGCACTCGAGCTGATCGACGTGGATCTCTCCTGTCCCGAGGAGCGGCTGGCGCTTCACGTCGCACTCAAGATGCGGGGGCCCTCTAGCTAGCCAGCAGCTCCTTCAACGCCTCGTCGATGAAGTTCGTATCGGTGGGATTGACGCCGCCGCCGGCGAAGTGGCCCCAGACGCCCGGGATCACGCGGTGCTGGGCCTCGAGCCCGCTCATGTGCCGCACGGCGTACTCCTCGTCCTCTGGTGGGAAGTAGAGGTCCTTCTCGGCCGGCATGACGATGGCCTTCGCCTGGATCGACCGGAGCGCCTTCCCGTGGTCGCCGTCGAAGCCTGGCGTCTTCCCTATGTCGCCGTTCTGCCAGGTCCACAGCATGGTGAGGAGGTTGTTGGCGTCGCGGTCGTCGAGGAAGAACCCCTCCCAAAAACCGACCAGGAAGTCCTCGAGCGAGGAGTAGCCCATCTCCTTGTAGACCTGATCCCAGTAGAACGCCTGGGAGAAGCCCCAGCCCGCGTACACGCGGGCCGCCGCCCGCAGGCCCTTGGAGGGTTGCTCCTCGTACCAGCCGTGATTCCAGGCGTCGTCCGCGGTCAGCGCCGCCTTTACGCCCTCCAGGAAGACGATGTTGTGCTCGCTCGTCTTCGACGACCCGCAGAAGGGCAGCATGCGCTTGACCATGTCGGGGTAGCTCACCGCCCACTGGTAAGTCTGCCCCGCCCCCATCGACCAGCCGGTCACGAGCTCGAGCTGCTCGATCCCGAAGTGCTCGCTGACGAGGCGATGCTGGACCGTGACGTTGTCCAGCACGGTGACCTTGGGAAAGCGCGCTCGATCGTACGGCGGCGGTGTGTTGCTCGGCGACGAGGACAGCCCGTTGCCGAGCATGTTGGGGACGATGATGAAGTAGCTGCCCGGATCGAGAGCCATGCCCTCGCCGATCAGCCACTCGTTGTCCCAGTGCCGGCCCGAGTACCACGTCGGGTAGACGATCGCGTTTGACTTGTCGTCGTTGAGGGTGCCGTAGGTCTTGTACGCGAGCTTCGCGTCGCGAAGCGTGGCGCCCATCTGGAGCTGGACCTCGCCCAGCTCGAGGATCTCGTAGTCCTCGCTCAAAAGGCGAGCTCGTCCTGGAGCAGCAGGATCGCGAACACCCAGGCGGTGCCGATTCCCTCGAGGATCGCCAGCCAGCCGGTAATGCGGGCGATCGGGCGTTCGAGCGCGAGCAGCAGGAAGAACAGGAACCAGAGAACGGCCCAAGCGAACCAGGCGACCCCGAGATAGATGGAGGCGTCGTTTCCGTCCGCGTCCCTGAAGGTGTAGTAGCCCGCCACAAGCGCGGTGATGGCCACGAACAGGCAGTACCACCCGAAGGCGTGACCGCGAACGCCAAGGAACTGGTTGAACGCCACCCAGATATAGGTGAACGCGAACAGGAGGATGTAGCCGGCTCCACGGATGGACGCGATGTCCCCGTCCTGGTTGCCCTGAACCGCCAGCGTGACGGCGGCCACCACCCCCACGAATCCCGTGAAGATGTTCAGAACCGCGACTTCCCGATTCTCGATGAACGTCGGGTGCGACTCGGCCGTGGCGAGGGCGGCGCCGCCCGGGCCGGCGGGCGCAGGCGCCGCCTCCGCGACTCGCGCCTGGCCGATAAGCCAGATCCCGTTTACGATCAGCACCACGCCGACGTAGAGCAAGACGATGCCTAGCAGCATCCGATTCTCCTTCGCATCAGTGTCCGACCGCCCAGGGCGGCGACGGGGCGTGCCGGTGCGGCATCGGGCGCCCGCGCTTCTCGCTCACCACCTTGGGCTCGTGCGCGCTCTTCTCCTGGATGTCCAGCGCCCTTCGCACAGGCCGCGCCAGCACCGCGATGCCCGGCGGGCTGAATACCCGCCGGGCGTCGCTTCCACACCCCGGACAGCGCGCCGGCGCACCTGATTCGACCATCGGGCGGACGAGCTCGAACGGGCCGCAGCCGGCGCAAGTGAACGCGTAAACCGGCACGCTCAGCTCGTCTTCGCGGCGCTTCCCCGTGCCTCCGACATCGGCCCGTCCCCGTTCGGCCGGATGTCGAAGTCGAAGATCGCCGTCGGCAGGTAGAGCGAGCAGCACGAGTTCGGGATGTCAACGATTCCGCTCACGCGCCCCTCGATCGGCGCGGAGCCGAGCAGCAGGTAGGCCTGCTCTCCGCTGTAGCCGAACTTCTTCAGGTACTCGATCGCGTTGAGGCAGGCGCGGCGGTAGGCCACCGTCGCGTCCATGTAGTGGTTGTTGCCCTCCTCGTCGACGGAGACCCCGATGAAGGTCACGAACTCGCTGTAACGCGGCTCCACGCGGCCCGGCATGAAGATCGGGTTGTGGTGCACCCCGTACTTGTTCATGCCGTCCTTGATCAGGTCGACGCCGAAGTCGATGAAGCCGCCGATCTCGATCGCGCCGCAGAACGTGATCTCGCCATCGCCCTGCGAGAAGTGGAGGTCACCGCCGGAGAACTTCGCGCCGGGGACGTGCACCGGGTAGTACACGCGGCTGCCGCGGGTGAAGTTCTTGATGTCGTGGTTCCCACCGTTCTCGCGCGCCGGAACCGTGCGCGCGCCTTCGCGAGCGATCTTCTTGAGCAGGTCGCCCGAGGCGTTTCCAGCGAGGCAGTCCGCCTCGAGTGGCGGGAGCGCGAGCGGCGGGACGCGGTTGGGGTCGGTGTCGATCAGCGCCTGCTCGCGGCGGTTCCACTCCGCGAGGAGCTCCGCCGACGGTGCCGTGCCGAACAGACCCGGGTGTGTGATGCCCGTGTAGCGAACGCCTGGGATGTGACGCGACGTGGCGTCCTGGCCATGGAAGTCCCAGATCGCCTTGTAGGCGTCGGGGAAATGGTCGGTCAGGAAGCCGCCGCCGTTGACCTTGGCGAAGATCCCGGTGTAGCCCCAGCCCTGGCCCGGCGCCGGCCCGTCGTCGTCGGGCGGCGGGCACGGTCCAAGGTCGAGGATGTCGACGACCATCAGGTCACCCGGCTCGGCGCCCTCGATCTCGATCGGTCCGCTCAATACGTGGCAAAAGTCAAGGTTGACGTCGCGTACGTCGTTGGCGCTGTCGTTGTTGCCAAGCTGGGCGTCGGTCCACTCCCGGCACTCGACCCGGAACTCGCTCCCGGGCTTGACGGACGATGCCGTGGGGTTGTCGGGATGCCACCGGTTGTGAAGCGGTACGGCCTGGTCGGCCGCGGACTTCGATTGGTCAACTTCGAATGCGACGTGCACGCTGGCCTCCTGATCGCTGGTCTCGATCCACCCGAGCTCGGCCGTCGGCGAACTCGGCCGTCGGGCGATGCCTCGCGCACGGCGCCGTCGGGCGGCCTCCGCCGTCGCGGCACCATCCGCTTGCCCGGACATTCCTCGCGCCCAAGCGCGCCGTCAACCATCTGGGTGCACGGTGCACACGATCTGGAGAGCGTCTGCTCGGCGTGCAGAAGACCGGCATTTCGAATCCATTCAACCGCGCCCGAAAGAGCCTCCATTTGCGGGGCTTTTGCGTTCCTCAGACGGCGACCGTCGGCCTCGTTGTCCGTTTGATGTCCCACTCGGACGGGATCGGGCGACCCCAGTTGTCGGACCGGCTTCTCCCTTGGTGCATTGACTTGTGCTCGGCAGCCTGCTTGAGATATCCGGACCGCCATGCCTGCCATAAAGGAGCCGGGGGATGCCTGAGAACCTGTTCCCACTGGATAACACCAAGAAGTTCACCGACCAGAAGCATGTTGGGCACAATCGATGGCACCCGGATGTCCCTGCGGTCGTCAGCGTCAAGCCGGGCGACGTCTTCCGTGCGGACTGCCGCGAGTGGTTCGACGGGGCAATTCACAACGACGAGTCCGCAGATGACGTTCGTAACGCCCCGCTTCCCGGGGTTCACGTCCTCTCCGGGCCCTTCCGCGTCGAGGGCGCCGAGCCTGGAGACCTGCTTATCGTCGACATCCTCGAGATCGACGCCTGCGACCAAGAGGACGAAGGCCCGTACTCCGGCATGGGTTGGGGCTACACCGGCGTGTTCGCCACGACAAACGGCGGAGGGTTTCTCACCGAGCGGTTCCCGGACGCCTACAAGGTGATTTGGGACTTCACGGGTGACGTCGCCACGTCGCGTCACATTCCCGAATGCTCGTACGTGGGTATCCACCACCCCGGTCTGATGGGCACCGCGCCGTCGGCGGACTTGCTCGCAAAGTGGACGAAGCGCGAGACCGACCTGATCGCGACGGAGCCGGACCGTGTACCGCCCTTGGCTCTGCCACCCCTGCCGGATAGCGCAATTCTTGGAACCCTTGAGGGTGACGACTTCGATCGGGTCGCGGGCGAGGCGGCCCGGACCGCACCGCCTCGTGAGAACGGGGGGAACCAGGACATCAAGAACTTCACTGCGGGGACCCGGGTCTTCTACCCCGTCTTCGTTGACGGTGCGAATCTGTCGTTTGGTGACTTGCACTTCTCACAGGGCGACGGCGAGATCACGTTCTGTGGCGCGATCGAGATGGGCGGGTTCATGGACCTGCATGTCGATCTCATCAAGGGCGGCATGGAGACGTTCGGGGTTTCCGAGAACGCGATCTTCATGCCCGGCCTCCGCGATCCGCAGTACTCCGAGTGGCTCGCATTCTCCGGTGTGTCGGTGGACCTCACCGGCAAGCAACACTACCTCGACTCGCAGCTGTCCTACGCGCGCGCCTGCCACCACGCCATCGATTACCTCATGAAGTTCGGCTATTCCGATATCCAGGCGTACATGATCCTGGGTTCGGCGCCGATTGAGGGGCGGTTCTCCGGTGTGGTGGACATCCCGAACTCGTGCGCGACGGTTTACATCCCCAGGAGGATCTTCGACTTCGATCCCGCCCCGTCAGCCGAGAAGCCGCACCAGGTGACGCAAGGCCTTCCGGTGCCGATGTCGCCGAACTAACGTCGAAGCCGCGGTATCAAGGATCGACCGTTGTGGCCATATATGAGTACCGGTGCGACGACGATGGTGCGTTCGAGATGACGCGGCCACTCGGTACAGCACCGGAGTCGGTCGCGTGTCCGGTCTGCGGCAGCGAGGCGCGGCGAGTGTTCTCGAAACCCATGCTTTCGCTGTCGCCGCCGGCCTTGGTTGCTGCGATCGATCACGCGGAGAAGTCCCGCGACGAGCCGGAAGTGGTCGCCTCGTTGCCCGGGACCGGGGCGCGCAAGCGAACGCCTGTGCTCCCGCTCACCCCCACCCTCCGGCGCCTTCCCAGGCCGTGACTGTCCTGCCCGCAGAGCGGGTCCGCGACGAGCCGAGGCCATCAACGGGAGGATGCAAGCCAACTGAGTCCTTGGCCACGTTCTGTGGCAGACGCGATGGGCGCCCGACCTGCTCCGGGCGCCATCGGGCTCGCCTGAACGGTCGGGCGGCGGGGAACGTGCCGTCGGGTATGTGGGTGCACGGTGCACACGATCGGGCGGCGCCTGGGAGCGGCCGTGCTCGAATGACGCGGCTACCGCCCGGGAGGTCGAGCTGCAGTACCGGCACTCGTGAGCAGGATCGGTGCACCCCGCGAGGGTGGAGTGGCCGCGGCCGTGCGGCGGCGGACTCCACATGCGGGCTTCCGCCCGGCGGCGTGGGCGGCGGAGCGAGGGCTTACCGCGGGCCAGCTCCGTGCAGCGGCGATCCTGGCCGGGGGCGCCGTTGGCGCCCTCGCCCGCGCCGGGGTAGCCGAGGTCCTTCCCGCGGACACGGGCGAGTGGCCGTGGCGCACCTTCATCGTCAACCAGCTCGGTGCGCTGCTGCTCGCCTGGCTTGCCACCGAGCTCGCCGAGATGGTGGTGCCGACGCGCTTCTGGCGGCCGCTGCTCGGCACCGGCTTCTGTGGCGCGTTGACCACCTTCTCGGCGTTCCAAGTGGAGACGATCCAGATCGCCAGGCACGATCGCCCGGGCCTGGCGGCCCTCTATGCAGTGGTAAGCATCGCGGTGGGCATGTCCTGCGCCGTGGCCGGCTCCGTGTACGCACGCAGAAGGGCCTACGGGTGATCGACGCGCTTCCATGGATCGGGGTGGGCGCACTTGGCGCCCTTGGCGCGCTCGGGCGTTTCACGCTCGACGGGGCGGTATCCGCTCGCTGGCCGAGCGACTTCCCCTTCGGCACGCTCGCGGTCAACCTGAGCGGCGGGGCCGCGCTCGGGGCGCTCACGGGGCTCGGCGTCGGGGGCGATGCCCTTCTGATGCTCGGCACAGGCTTTCTCGGGGGCTACACGACCTTCTCCACGTGGATGGTCGAGGCGCAGCGCCTCGGCGAGGACGGCGAGTGGCGGCTCATGTGGTTGAACCTCACCGTACCGATGGTGGCAGGGCTCGCGGCCACCGGTCTTGGATGGATCGTCGGAGCCGGGCTAACGTGACCGCGGCCCTCAAGCTGTGGGTTTTCTTCGGCGACTCGCAGCTCACGCGCGCCGATCTGACGAGCGACGCGCTCATGGACTCCCTGGCGCGCCACCACGTGGCCGTCTCGGCGCTGTGCCGCGGGATCGAGGGCTTCGGGCTTGGCCGCCGCATCCACACGGGACGCTTCCCCGACATCTCCACCGACCTGCCGCTCGTGGCGTGCGCGGTCGATTCCCGCGAGCGCATCCAGGCGCTGCTCGACGACGTCGACGGCGTGGTGGCCGACGGGCTCGTGACCCTCGAACACGCCCGCCTCGCCCGTGGCGACGAGGTGGCCGAGGCGGAGTTCCCAAGCCAACCGGGGCGCGCCGCGAAGCTCACCATCTACTGTGGGCGCCTCGAGCGCGCGGCAGTCGGTCGTCGCCCGGCCTACCGGGAGGTCGTGGAGGTCCTCCGACGGCACGGCGCCGCGGGCGCGACGGCGCTCCTCGGCGTCGACGGCACCTACCACGGCTGGCGGAGGCGCGCGACCTTCTTCTCCCCTAGGCGCGAGGCGCCGCTCATGATCATCTCCGTTGGCCGCAGGGAGACACTCGCCGCCGCGCTACCCGATCTGAGCGAGGCGCTCGAGTGGCCGCTCGTCACGCTCGAGGGCATCGCCCAGGTGAAGCACGACGGCGAGCGGCTCGAGGAGCTGCCAAGCGCGCCCGACCACGACCCTCACGGGCTGGCCGTATGGCAGACGATCCGCGTCTATACCCGCCAGTCGGCGCAGGTCAACGGGCGCGCGCTCTACACCGAGCTGACACGGCGCCTGCGCGAGACGGGCGCCGCCGGCGTCACGACGATTCGCGGCCATTGGGGGTTCTCGAGCGACGAGCCCCCGCACGGCGACAAGTTCGCCCGCTTCAGGAGCCACGCACCCACCTACACGACCTATATCGACCGGCCCTCAAGGGTCGCCGAGGTGTGGCCGATCATCGACGAGCTGACGGCCGAGCACGGCATCGTGACGTCGCTGTTCGTGCCGGCCTACCGCGAGCGCCGCGGCGAGCGCGTGGGCGGAGGCCTGCGTCTCTCGCAAATCACTGCTCCTGATCGGCGAACTTCGCCTCGAGGTCCTTCATGACGCCGGGTTCGCGCAACGTCGTCACGTCGCCCAACTCGCGCCCCTCCGCGATGTCGCGCAACAGCCGCCGCATGATCTTGCCGGAGCGGGTCTTCGGGACGTCGGCGGTCCAGATGATCCGCTTCGGGCGGGAGAACTTCCCGATCCGGCGGGCCACCTCGTCGCGGACCTCCTGCACGAGCTGGTCGCTGCCCTCGAGATCTCCCTCGAGGATCACGAAGGCGCAGATCGCCTGGCCCGTGTCCTCGTCGACCTGTCCGATCACCGCGGCCTCGGCGACCTTCGGGTGGGCCACGATCGCCGACTCCACCTGTGCCGTGGAGAGCAGGTGCCCCGAGACGTTGACGGTGTCGTCCGCGCGGCCGACGATCCAGAAGTAGCCGTCCTCATCCCGCCGGGCGGCGTCACCCACGTAGTACTTCTTCTCGTCCCACTTCGAGAAGTAGGTCTCCTTGAACCGCTCGGGGTCCTTGTAGAGCGTGCGCAGCATTCCCGGCCATGGCCGGCTGAGCGAGAGCAGCCCCTGCTCGTTTGGCGGCGCTTCGTTGCCGTCCTCATCCAGCACCGTTGCCTCGATGCCTGGAAGCGGCAGGGTCGCGGACCCTGGCTTGGCGGGCGTTACGCCCGGGAGCGGCGAGATCAGGATGTGGCCCGTCTCGGTCTGCCACCAAGTGTCGACGATCGGACAGCGCTCGCCGCCGATCACCTTCCAGTACCACAGCCAGGCCTTCGGGTTGATCGGCTCACCGACCGTACCGAGCAGACGCAGCTTGGACAGGTCGTGGCGCTGCGGGTACTCGACGCCCCACTTCATGCAGGCGCGGATCGCGGTCGGCGCGGTGTAGAAGACGGTTACGCCGTAGCGCTCGCACAGCTCCCACCAGATGTCCTTGTCGGGGTAGTCGGGCGCACCCTCGTACATGACCGAGGTCACGCCGTTCACGAGCGGGCCGTAGACGATGTAGGAGTGCCCGGTGACCCAGCCGACGTCGGCCGAGCACCACCAGACGTCCTCGTCGGGCTTCATGTCGAACACGTGCTTGTGAGTCCAGGCCACGCCGGTGAGGTAGCCGCCGGTGGTGTGCAGCACGCCTTTCGGCTTAGCCGTGGAGCCCGAGGTGTAGAGGACGTAGAGCGGGTGCTCGGCATCGAGCGGCTCCGCCGGGCAATCGTCCGAAGCGGCCTCGATCGCCTGGTCGTAGAAGAGATCGCGCCCCTCCTCCATGTCCACGTTCGCGCCCGTGTTGCGTACGACGATGACCGTCTCGATCGACGGCACGTCCCCGAGAAACGCGTTAACCGCCGGCTTGATGTCCGCCGGCTTGCCCTTGCGCCGGGCCTGGTCGACCGTGATGAGCGCCTTCGCCTCGGAGAACTCCATCCGCTCCTTCACCGCGTCGGGCGAGAAACCGCCGAAGACCAGGTTGTGAGGCGCGCCGATGCGGGCGCAGGCGAGCATTGCGACCGCCACCTCGGGGATCATCGGCAGGTACACGCCGACCACGTCGCCCGGTCCGATGCCGCGCTCCTTCAGGACGTTCGCCAGGCGCTTCGTGTCGCGGAGGAGCTCGGCGTACGTCACGTTCCGCTCCTCGCCCTCCTCGCCGCGCCAATAGAAGGCCACCTTGTCGCCCCGGCCCGCCTCCACGTGGCGGTCGAGGCAGTTGTACGAGGCGTTCAGCTTCCCGCCCGCGAACCACTTGAAGAAGGGGGCGTCGGAGTCTTCGAGCACGCGATCCCACGAGTCGAACCAGTCGAGCGCCTCGGCCTGCTTTGCCCACCACGCCACGGGGTCGCGGGCCGCTTCCTCGTACACCGACTCATCCGATATCAGCGCCTTCTCGCGGAACGCGGCCGGCGGGTCGAAGATCTCCTGGTCCAGGAGCTCGGTTAGCTCTCGCTCGATCTGATCCGCCGACGGCTTGGTGGTGGCCTCCATTGCTCCTCCTTGTCGTCCTCAACTTCTACCCGATGGCCCGCACGGGCACACGAACCAAGCTCGAGCCGGCGGCCGAACATCAGTCCCGCGAACTCCCGCCAGTCCGGCAGCGATGCCCCCGCTGTGGCTCTACAGACGCGGGATCGTGCTGGTTACCGCCGCCGCCCGCCGGGCGCCGCCGCCCCGGCCGGTCAGGGTCAGGCCCGTGCCCGTTTCGGCGCCGAGGCCGGTCTCGGACCGGACGTAGAGCTCGTCGAACGATCGCTGCGGCTCACGCTCGCTGCTGAGCACCGTGCCGAGCCAGCACCCGATGAACCCGAGCGGGACGCTGATGATCGCCGGGTTGGCGAGGTCGTAGAAGCCGAAGGCGCCGCCCTCCGAGTCGGGACCCGGCCACACCGTGGGACTGATGATCACGAGCGCGATCGAGCTGATCACGCCGAAGAGCACCCCCGTGACCGCCCCGGCGGTGTTGAAGCGCCGCCATGTGAGCGCCAGCAGCAGCGCCGGGAAATTGGCGCTCGCGGCGACGGCAAACGCAAGGCCGACCATGAACGACACGTTCAGGCCCTCTCCGCCGATGATGGCGATCCCGATCGCGATCGCCCCGATCGCAAGCGCGGCGACCTTGGCGACCACGACCTCCTCCTTCTCGGAGTCGCTTCCGTTGCGGACGATGTTCGACCACACGTCGTGCGCCACCGCACCCGACGCCGAGATAACGAGGCCGGCCACCACCGCGAGGATGGTGGCGAAGGCGACCCCGGCGATGATCGCCAGGAACAGCTCGCCGCCCAGCTCGTCGGCCAGCGTCGGCACCGCGAAGTTGCCGGTGGTGCCGGCCGCCTCCTCGCCGCCCCGGCCCAGGATCGCGCGGGCGCCGAAGCCGAGCGCCGTGGTCATCACGTAGAAGGCGCCGATCAGCACCATCGCCCACATCACCGACGAGCGGGCCGCCTTGGCGTCGGGAACGGTGAAGAAGCGCATCAGGATGTGCGGCAGCCCCGCCGTGCCCAGCACGAGACCTATTCCGAGCGAGACCGTGTCGAGCGGCGACGCGAGGAAGAGGCCGGGCTTCAGGTAGGACTCGCCGTCGGCGGACCGGGCCCGCGCGTCCCTGAAGAGATCGATCGGATTCCAGCCGATCTTCGCGAGCACCCAGATCGTCATCACGATCGCGGCGCTCATCAGCAGGAACGCCTTGATGATCTGCACCCAGCTCGTGGCCAGCATGCCCCCGGCCACGATGTAGATGACCATGAAGCCGCCTGTGAGGAGCACCGCGAGCCAGAAGTCGATGCCCACGAGGCCCTCGATCAGCACGCCGGCGCCGACCATCTGGGCGATCAGGTAGAAGGCGACGACGGACAGCGTCCCGAGCGCGGCGGCCGCGCGCGCCGGCTGCTCCTTCAGCCGGAATGCGAGCACGTCGGCGATCGTGAACTTGCCCGAGTTGCGCATCCTCTCGGCGAGCAGGAAGAGCACGGTTAGGAAGGCCACGAGGAAGCCGACGGAGTAGAGGAAGCCGTCGAAGCCGAACAGGAAGATCAGGCCGGCGATGCCGAGGAACGACGCCGCCGACATGTAGTCGCCGGCGATGGCGAAGCCGTTCTGGGGCCCGGTAAGGCCGCGGCCGGCCGCCCAGAAGTCGGTCGCAGTGGCGACTCGCTTCGAGGCGAAGTACGTGACGACCAGCGTGACAGCGACGACGATCGCGAAGACGGTGAGTGCGGTCTCGTTGACTGCGGCGATCCAGGTCATCGACCCGTCACCTCCTCCCCGCGAGGCGCCTGCTCCGCCGTGCGATCGAAGCGGTGCGCGGCGGCCTCTCTATCGGCGCCGGCTCTCAGGGCCTGCTCGGCCGCGCGCCTCGCAAGCGGATCGAAAACCCGGTCCGACCGGCGCAGGTACATCCAGCCCAGCACCCAGGTCATCACGAACTGCGTCAGGGCGAGCACGTAGCCGACGGTCAGGCCGTCGACCAGGAACTCCTCTCCCATGAAGTCCGGGGCGTAGCCGGCCAGCACGATGAAGCCGAAATACCAGGTCAGGAAGAAGATCGTTGCGGGTATCACGAACCCGCTCCGACGCCGAACGAGCTCCCGGAACTCTGGGGAGCGCTCGGCGGCCATCCAGTCGATCTCGGGGTGATGACCTGCGCCGGCGGGTTCTGTCCCCACGCGCTCGGCGCCCCCGCCGTGCGTCTGCGTCATTGGTCCACTCCTTCTCCCATAGGAGGACTTTGGCTATTCGGTACCCGGACCCGCGGGGGATATTCGCGAGTGGCCGGTTTGGGACAGGCGCAGGAGAGGCGCCGACCGGAATCGAACCGGTGGAAGGTGCCGGTCGGGCCCTAGAGCCAATTCTCGAACGACTTTGGGCTTCCGCGACTCTGCGTGAGGCCGCGAGGGGGATGGCATGACCTGCCACTTCTGCGGCAAGCGCGACTCCCATCCCGAATGGGGCGTCATGCGCTCCCTGCGGCTCAACGCCATGTGCTGTTGGCGCTGCTACTCGGAAAGAACTTCATCAAACGACGTCGACCCCGCACACCCAGCGGGGCCGACGCCACAACATGGTGGGGCAGAACGCCCCGCCGCACCGTTGGCTACATCACACGCCCGTAGGGAACGCTCCCCTCACCACGGTAAGGACGGCCGTGGACGGGTCGGAGATGTGCCAGCAAAGCAACACGATCGGTCCTTGCCCCAGCAAGGATAGCCGCTGCGGCCCCGAGGGGTCGATATAAGACGGCTGGAAGCTGTATCCGTAGAACTAACAGGAATAGGAAGTTCAGAGCGGAGCCATCACTCAATCGGCGTGTTCGCTTCGCTGCCTTTCTTTTAACTACAACTACTATGTTGACTTTGTACCCTTTCTGGGTACATGGTCCTCCAAAGTAGGGACGAGATCGAGCGGTGGCTAGCCGAACGCTCGGCGGTGCTCGCGGCGCTGGCTGATCCAGAAACGCAGAGACCCGCGCTAGGCGGGCCTCGCACCCTGCCGCCGAGGCGACAGGGGAGATGCGCTAATTATATGCCAGGCCGAGGACCCCTTCAACCGCAGCTCGCGCTAAGACCAGTTGGCTGGCCTGTGGATGTCGCCTTTGGCATCCCGCATGACGGTCGGGAACTGGCACGTGCGTAGAGCGGACTCACGAATCTGTTTGAAGAAGGCGGGCTTGATGTCTCTGCTCCGCTTGTGCGGCGGGTGGGGGTTGATCACGCCGACCGGGATTCCGAGCTCGGTCTGGGTCAACGCGATCGGCTCCTTTAGGTCTGCGTCGTTAGAGATGACCACCGCCACCTCGCAGTCCCGCTTGAACGCGTCGAGCAGGAGGTAGGTGGCCAAGTTGACGTCGGAGCCCTTCTCTTCGGTCTTCCGGACTCGGGCCGTCTTGTGTCCGGGCCGCGGTCGAGCCAGCGGCATTGAGGCTGTGCGGGTCTTGTAGGTGCCGTAGTGCACAGTCAGGTGAGGGATGGTCTCAAGCGCGCGGATGTAGACCTGTTGCCGAACTGGTTGCTGAGGATCGTGTGGGCGGGCGCTGACCAGCGCGGTGAAGTAGCGGATGCGGTGGATCTCGTCGCGCGGCAATAGCCGGCGGCAAAGGGCGTCGAGGTCCAGCCACTTGCAGTTCGGCAGTGGCTTGAGCGCCCCGTAGTACAGGTTGAAGCCGTCGATGTAGACGTTCGCCCTCACGGCCCCGGTGTCGCCGTGGCTATCTGCGCCACCCGTTGGACGGACAGTCCAGTGACGGCGGCTATCTCACGGTAGGTCATCCCGCCGGCCACCGCTTCCCGTATGGCGGCGTTCCTGGCAGCGCGTGCCTTCTCGTAGGACGCCTCAGCGGCCTCTAAGCGGCGCTGTGCGGCCCGTAGACGGCTCTCGTGGCTCACGCGGAGGGTTTCGGCCCCCCAACTCGTGCACCTTTTCTAGGGCTCTTGACAAGGGCCATTGATTGGTGGAGAGTGGATCGACCCACAAAGCGGCCGCGCGCCTCGGGAACGGCTGGCCGGCGTAGTGGGCGTTCAGCTTGCGGATCGCGGCCACGCGCTTCCGCTGCCGGCCCCGGAGCTCCTCGATGGCCGCCGGCCCCTCCGCCTTGCCACTTCTGCTTTCACATCTCACGCGCACCTGTTGTGGCGTTCCCCGTGTAAAGCGCGGCTCAACCCATTGCTTCTCGGGGGGGCCCCCGCCGTCCTTCAGAACCCCGCCTATGGGCACCGCGCCTCTGCGCTGCGCGCGCCTTGACCGTCACAGGGGATTTTCCCGCCCCGAACACCTAAACACCGACCCGGCGCCATGCGACGAACGCCGGGCCGGTGCGTCCGGCTCCATGTCCCCATGGAAGCCGGTTGGGGGGCGACATGCCGCGCTCTTGCGATGTCGCCGGTTTGCAGGGATCACGCTACGCCTATGGCGCCTTTCGTGCAAGTCAAGCCTCGAAAGCTCGTGCAACGTTGAACCCTCAAGCTCGATGGAGAGGCCTCGGCCAGGCCGCCAGAACGGCTGAGGATCGCCGAGATCGTTCGATGATCTTTCCTAAAAGGGCCGCGAACCGACCTCTCGGGGCTTCAAGACAGCGGGAATACCGGCTGAGAGGCACGTCGACGGGCAACCGCGAAGCGCTTCCCGTCGCGCGACCGGGCGGGGCTCTCGGAGGGCCATTGCCCGCGGCCCGCCACCCGCCCGTCAACCGTCTAGGCAGGAACAACCTCCTCGGGTCTTACACCTAGATGCCCCCCGCCGCCGCGAGTTGGAGCAGGTCGAGCGTCGCCGGAGTCGCCGCCAGTTCCTTCGGCCAGTAGACGCCGTCAAACTCGTGCAGGGTGAAGTGGAAGTAGGGCTTGCCGGGCGTGCCCTCTAGGACGTAGCGGGTGTTCGCGGCCTGGTTGCCCGAGCCGACCTCAGGCCAACTGATCTCCGTGATCCAGATGGGCTTGCCCGTACGAGCGTCGGCCGCGTTGATGCGGGCGACCGCCGTGCCTGGATCAGCGTAGGTGTGGACTGAGATGGCCTGGCTCGTGTTGGACTGGTCCACGAACGCCTCCCAGCCAGGCACGTCGAGGGCGAAGCCTCCGGCCACGACGGTGTCCTGGCGCCCAACCCTTGTGCTCCTGATGGCGTGGGTAGTCTCCCGCACAAACTTGCCCCATGCGGCGGGCTCGCCGTAGAAGTCGTAGTCGCCGCCCCAGTCGGCGTTCGCTTCGTTCCAGATCTCCCAGTAACGCTGCGCCGGGTAGCGCCCGACCACGTAGCGCGCATAGGCGAGCCACTCGTCCATCTGCGTCTGGGTCCGCGGCCGGTAGGTCTGGACGAGAATCGGAAGGATGAGCACGCCGTACTGGTTCGCGAGCGCGTACTGGCGGTCGCGCTCGGCGTCTGGCTCCTCGCGGAACCAGGCGGCCCTGTATGCGAGCCCACGAGGCCCGTATACGTCCCGGAAGTCCGCTTCCGGGGGATGCTCCCACCCTACCCCTGAAATGCCTGCGATCCGGGCGGTAGCCGCCTCAGGCGCGACGAGCAGCACGGCCGCGAGCGCGACGATCAAAAAGCCTCGCGGGTGTCTCATGGGAGGCCCTCTCCCAATGTCGAGCGTGGCAACCCGAATTCAGTCTACGACGCCCTCTATCGAAGGCGAGTCTCAATCACGTAAATGCACCACAAAATGACGCGGATCCCGTGCGGGGTGAGCGCAACTACTGTCACTATTCATTTCACGTCCTCGCAGGCGGGCCACTGGCCAGTCAATGAGGGACACTGCCTGGCGCAGGCGCCCTCGGTTTTTTCCTGGCCGCGGGGGGCGTTTCTCTTTGGCGATCGTGTAAGCTATTAACCAGTACGGCGCTGCCCTTTTTTTGGGGCAGTGCACCGTCACTCCACACATAGTGGGCATCCAGTCGGACCCACGGAGAGCAAGGCAATCAAAGTGAAAGGGACCCGATGGGGCTCTGGAGCTACCTCCGTGGCACCGACATTCTTGAATCGACTAGCAGCAACGGCAACGGCGAGAGCCGTTCCCTACCTGCGCCCGAGAACCAGTATCCGCTCCTAACACCGCCGTTCCTGGCCGGCAAGGTAACGCCGGTCCAGTCGCTGGCGATTGGCGACGTATGGGCTGCCGTCAGAGTGTTGGCCGACGCGGCTTCGAGCCTGCCCATCCATGTTTACCGGAAGACCGAGGCAGGCCGCGAGCGAGTGACCTCCGGAAAGCTGGTCGATCTTCTCGACCGGCCCGGTCCCGCCACGACGCAGGCCGACCTCGTAAGCACGCTCATGTGCCACGTCCTTATCTGGGGGAACGCCTACCTCGCCAAGTACCGAGAGGGCGAAGAGGTTGCACAACTCAGCCTCCTCCATCCGGAGCGGGTGAAGCCGGAACTTAAGGACGGGCAGCTTAAGTGGCGTTACACGCCTCCCACGGGCCCTGAGCGGATGCTCACCGAGGCCGATCTCGTGCATATCCGCGGCCTTTCCGTGGACGGGCTCACGGGCCTCTCCGCGGTATCGCAAGCCTCACGGGTCCTCGGCCTCTCGGACGAGCTCGTCAAGCACGCGCTCAGCTATTTCACGATCCAAACCGACGGCGGCGCCCACCGCCCGGCCGGGGTGCTGCGTCTAGGCACCTCCGACATGACCCCCAGTCCCGAAGGCACGGACCGCTACCGGGAAGACTTGCGCAACAAATCGAGGCCGCACGGCATCCTCGTCGTTGAGGGCGATGTGGAATACGTGCCGATCGCCCAGAAGCTCGATGACTCCCAGTTTGTCGAGCAGCGCCGGCTCGCGGCCCAAGAGGTCTGCCGCGTTTTCAGGATCCCGAGCCACATGCTCAACGCCGGTACGGGCGGCGACTCGCTGACGTACTCCACGTCCGAGTCGATGTCGATCGACTTCGTGAAGTACGCGCTCGCCCCGTGGTTGCGCCGGATTGAGCTGGCGGTCAGTAACGACACAGACCTGGCCTTCCAGCGGCAGTTCATCAAGTTTGAGGTAGACGGGCTTCTCCGCGCCGACGCTTTGACCCGAGCGCAGATTTACGAGAAAGCCTTGGACCCCGTAGTCGGCTGGCTACAGAGGTCGGAAGTAAGGGCGCTGGAAGACCTTCCGCCCGAATCAACGCCACCCCCAATTCAACAAACGGTCGAGCAGTTGCTCGCTCGCCCACCGGAGGTTGGCGTTAATGGAAGCAGTAGCAGTTAAGAGGCCGCAGGCCGGTGAGGTCGAGGAGCGTCAGGCTCCGGCCCTAGAGGTTGAGGGCAGGAAGATTCGCGGCCGTATTCCGTACGGCACCGAGAGCCGCGATATGGGCGGCTGGAAAGAGATCATCGAGCGCGGCGCCCTGAACCGGGCTGAGCTTGACGACCTGGTGGTGACTGTTGACCACGTGGGCCTGCCGCTGGGCCGCTATCCCGGCACGCTCGAAGTGGAAGACCGCGACGACGGACTCCACTGGTCGGTGGATCCGCCGAAGAGCCGAGAGGACATTCGCGAGGCAGTCGAGCGCGGTGACCTCAGAGCCGGTAGCTGGCGGATGGTCGTCGGCAAGGACGAGTGGCGCGGCGACACCCGCCACGTACTTGAGATCAAGCAACTTCGGGACGTGTCTGTCGTGACTCGGCCCGCATATCCAACCGCCGAAGTGGAGTTCCGCTCGGCCGAGGCCACCCGGAAAGCGCATGCAGAAGTGGAAGAGACACAGACCGAGGAGCGCACCGAGGAGGTGCGCGTTGAGTCAAACCCGGCCGGATCGCTGCGCGTAGAGGAGCGAACCGAAGTACCGCAGCTCAAGGGGCTGATGGAGGAGTACCGCTCCAGGGGCTTCCCGAGCGAGACGGCATCCCTTAGCTGGGATGAGTTCAGGACAGTGACGTGGTCCGCCAGCACGGCCGCGCTCAGCGTTAACCGGATCAACGGTGTGGACCTGGGCGCTGACAGGCGTTACGCCTGGCAGGCGGTCCCCAACGTGTCGGTTGACGCCGGAGTCACGAGCGTGGACGTTTTCCAGCAGACGAGCCGCTCGCTTGCTGGCACGGCGAACGTCATCCGCGCCATCGACGCCACGTCGAACAAGCCGGAGACGGGCTCCACGCTCACCATCACGAACGTCCCGCTGAAGCAGGTGGCGACCGTCGAGAGCGGAATTCCCAACGTCTACCTGGAGCAGGACGCGTTGGCCACGGTGGTCGAGAACGACCTGAGGCTGGCGGTCAACGATGGCCTCGATGAGCTGGTCCGCGCAGGGCTGGCCACCTCGGGCTTCCAGGCACCGGGCACGGACAACATCTTGGTGAGCGTCCGCAAGGCGATGACCACCATCTTCGCCAACGGATATCGCCCGGACACACTGCTGCTGACGCCGGCCAACGCGGAGACGATCGACACGATGGTCTCGGGGATCTCCGGCGGCACCGCTGACTTCGTGTTCGGACCCGGCCGGTTCGCGCCGGGCACGCTGTTCGGCCTGAACGTGGTGGTCAGCAAGGTGCTGGCCGCGGCGGTTGTGCTCGACTCGACAGCGAACGGGAAGCTGTACGTCTCACCGATCACACTCGCGAGGTTCGAGGAGGCCGCCGGTAAGACCAACACCAGCTTGGTCCGGCTAGGGGGCCACGCTGCCTACGGCGTCGAGCGCACCGGAGCGGCGGTCCGCATCGCGGCCTCGTAATGAACAAGACGCGCAAGGAGAAAGAGGCGGCGCGCGCAGAACGGAGGCGGCGTCGCCTCGAAGCCGAGCAAGCGAGGAAGGAAGATGCCCGAGCCGCCCGAAGGCGAGGCAGACCTCAGGACTCTGGCTAGGCGCTACGAGGTAGCGGAGCGGGGCATCCGAGACCTACTGGCCCGAGCACCGAGCGCAGCGGACCGAGGCTCGCTGCTCAAGGCTGCGCTCCTGCTCCTCGTCGCGTTGCGCAGGCTCGACGCACGTACGCCGATAAGGACCGCGTATCTGCACGAGCATCGCTTCGGTGATCCCGAGGCGGTGGCCGACTTGGCCGAGGTACTGCACCAACGCCTCGATAACGGCGCCCAGAGGGCCTCAGTGGGCGCTAGGCGGGCGTTCCGGATGGCCACCGAGGACAACCTCGAGGAGCTGGAACTAGAGGCGGTAACGGCGCACGAGCAGCCGGACGGCAGACGCTGGAGCCTAGGCCACTGGGCGGGCATGCAGATTGCCACCAGCGGCAGGCAGAGCACTAGCCGTGGATTCGCCGACAACGTAGGCGAGGGAGGTGGGTTCGTCGTCCAGGGCACCAAGTGCGTGCTGTGTCGCACGCTGTTCGATGGCGTGAAGGTGGTCGGCAGGGACCGGCTACCTCCCGGCCACCCCGGCTGTGACTGCCTGGCGGTGAGGGTGTGACGGTCATTGGTCGACCAATGACCAACCCCCGTGGTGCTCGTTCAAGTGACGCCGTGTCACTTGCCGCGATTTTTAGAGGAGCACGAGAGCGGAAACCGCCGATTAGTCCGTCGAGAGAGACGCCGTGAACTTCACCGAGTTTGCTAGGGCCTGTGGCTACGAGCTGCTGCCGTTCCAGAAGCGGATATTTCGGGCGGTTTCCGGGCCTGAGAGCGTCTGTGTCGTCCTGATAGCCCGTGACAATGCCAAATCCACCCTTGTAGCGTTGATTGGCCTGTATTGGCTTTACACGCGCTCTGAGAACGTGTATGCGGTCGCCAACAGTCGCGACCAGGCGCACACAGTCTTGACTTACGCGAAAAGGTTCGCCCGTGAGCTTGACGACCCGCATGTGATCGAGCGTTCTCACGACATCAGGTTCTGCAAGGATCCCTCCAAGCCGGCAGTGATCGAGCGGGAGTTCAAGGCGCTGCCGGCCGACGCTAAGACCATCCACGGACTGAAGGGACGATTCATCTACGACGAGTTGCATATGGCGACGTCCGACGAGGTGTGGATAGCCGGGCGGTCGTCTAGTGAACGGGCGAACACCAAGCTACTGGTCGTGTCTACGGCCGCTCCTTCGAACGGGTCCGTGCTCGGCGAGCTGCGCAACAAGGCGCTTGAGGGGAAGGACGTAACCAGGCGGGGATGTCTTACGAGTGCCAGTAACGGCAACATCCGTTTGTTGGCGTGGGAGGCCGACCCCGACGCGCCGATTGACGATATGCGGGTCGCGAAGATGTGCAACCCGGCGCCGTGGATAACCCGGGCGTCGCTCAGGCGGCTGAAGGACGACGAACCTGACCATGCGTTCCGGAGGTTCCACCGCAACGAACACGCCACGGCTGGCGAGGCTACTTGGGTTGCCCCATCGTTGTGGCAGGCGTGCAGGAGCAATTACACGATCGAGCCGGGCGAGGAGATCTGGATCGGGGTGGACGTCGGCGGCACGCGGGCGTTGTCGAGCGTCTGCTGGGTGACCGACGACCTGCGGGTAGGGGTGAAGTCGTGGCGGGGCGAGGAGAGCGTCTTGTTCGCCCAGGCCGAGGTGGAACGGCTGGCCGGTGAGTTCAAGGTTGTGGAGTGCGCCTACGACCCGTGGCACTTCGCCCCCGCCGCACTGGACCTCGGGCAACGGGGACTGCGGATGGTTGAGTTCAAGCAGAGCAATCAGCGGATGGTGCCGGCGAGCGACAGGCTGAAGGCGGCCGTCACCGAGGGGCGGCTGAAGCATCCGGGCGACCCGCTGCTCGACCGGGCCGCGGCTCAGGCGGTGGCGAAGCTGGTGCCGCCGGCGGGGTGGCGAATAGACCGCAGCGTCCGAACGGACGACATCGATCCGTTGACCGCGCTATGCATCGCCGTCGACCGGGCCGAGGCACCCAAGCCCGAACCGGCTCAGTTCCTAGGCTGGCTATAGCGTGGCCGTTCGGCCCTGCATCAACTGCCGCCGGCTGATTGAGGCCGGCTCCTACTGCTCTCACTGCGGGTGGCGGAAAAACTCGAGCTATTCACCGGACCGGGTTCGGGGACGGAGGTGGCAGAAGATACGGGCGGCGGCGATGAACCGCGCCGGCTGGGTCTGCCAGCAATGCGAGAACCGGCTCGCCGACGAGGTTCACCACGCCGACGGCGACCCGTCCAACAACGACCGGGCGAATCTGATCTGCCTATGTGTTGAGTGTCACCGCGAGGTCACGGCGGCGATGCGCGCGCACACGCCAGAATGAACGGAGAATCCCATGAACGATGAGCAACGGCAGGCGGAGCTCGACTCGCTTCAGTGGCAAATCGAGGGACGCCTGAGACCCCGGGAGTCGATGGAAAACCCGGGGCCTCAGGACGCAAGGAGGAAACACAACCTCTCAAGGATACCGCGGGGGGTGCCCCTAAAACGCCTGAGTCCCCGGGAGGCCGGGGACTCGGACGGAAGATGGCAATCCTCAGGTAGGAGGTTAAGGATACCGCAGGGGGTGCAGCGTGTATGCTGTGTGTTGCTGTTCAGTCGCTCTTACGTGGCTGTCAGAGTGGTTGACATTTTCCGACTCGGGACCTCGCTCCGGCGGGGTCTCGGTCGTTTCCGGAGGGTGTAGTACACTTCACGGTGAAGATGCCAACATCGACCAGCCACCCAGTTAGTCGAATGAACAACTGGAACCGCATGCAGTAGTACCTCCTCCGGCAAAGCCTCGTCGCAAGGCTGAGAAGCCAAGCGACCCACCACGTAGGTGCTGCGGGCAGGACTGCACTCGCTGCCGTCGTCGTAGGAGGGCCGTGGCGTGAGCGCGCCGCAGATGGCCCTAGCAGCGCCACTGTCCACGCTCGAGGCGCGTCGGCTCACCGACGAGGTGAAGGCCGACGCCACCGCCTTGTGGGTGAAGCTGCTGCGACTCTACGAGGGCGAGGCACACACGGCGCTCGGCTTCAAGTCGTGGGGCGCGTATTACGAGGCCGAGTTCGGGCGGTCTGACGCCGACGCCTACCGCGTTCTCCAGGCAGCGCGGGTGGTGGGCCAACTACCAATTGGTAGCCCGCAGCCCGCCAACGAGTCCGTGGCCCGCGAGCTGGTGCCGGTGCTGCGCGAAGACCCGGCTGAGGTGGAGGAGGTGTGGGCGGAGGTTGTCGAACTCCACGGCACCTCGCCTACTGCTGCCGAGACGCGGGCGGTGGTGGAGGAGAAACGCAGCGGCCTTCCATCGCGGACCCCCAATTCGAACGAGTGGTACACGCCGACTCAGTACGTCGAGGCGGCGCGAAGGGTTCTCGGCGGCATCGACTTGGATCCCGCGTC
>DATDLN010000023.1:0-26884 GCA_036519295.1 Thermoleophilaceae bacterium | reverse complement strand
GCCCGTAGGCCGCGGCGCCCTCGGCTGCAGCGAACTCGCGCGCGAGCTCGCGTGCCCGCGCCGCCGGCACGCCGGTGCGGGCCTCCGTGGCCTCGGGCGGGTGGGCCAGCGCCAGGCGCTCCAGCCCCGCGGCGCCGTCCGTCCACCGCTCGAGGAACGCGCGGTCGGCCAGATCCTCCTCGAACACCGTCGCGATCAGCGCCAGCAGCAGGTAGGCGTCGGTGTCGGGCCGGATCGGAAGGTGCTCGAATTGCCGCGCCGTCTCGGTGCGGCGCGGGTCGACCACCACGACCCGCTCGATGTCGAGGAGCTGCTCGCGCACGCGCGGGGCCGACAGCACCGAGCCGTGGGAGACCAGTGGGTTGGCGCCGACCATGAGCAGGAACGAGGTGCGCCGGAGGTCCGGGATGGGGAGCAGGAGGGGCGAGCCGTACAGGAGCGCGCTCGCTGCGAAGCGGTTGTTCACGTCCTGCGAGCCCGCGGAGTAGTAGTGCGGCGAGCCGAGCCCGTCGAGAAAGCCCTTCACCCAGAGCGTGTGGGAGTACGAGAAGGCGCCTGGGTTGCCCATGTACCAGGCCACGCTCGCCGACGGGATGCGCCGCAGCCGCGCCGCGATGTCGCCGAGCGCGACCTCCCAGGACACTCGCTCGAACTCGCCGCCGCGGCCGCGACGCAGCGGATGCAGGACGCGGTCTGGATCGTTCTGCACCTCGACCATCGCGATCCCCTTCGGGCAGGCGTAGCCGCGTGACAGCGGATGGTGAGGATCGGGGCGCAGCTTCGTGATCCGTCCGTCCTCGACCGTGGCGACCATGCCGCAGAGCGGCTCGCAGATCCGGCAGAAGGTGACCTTCTCTTCCGGCACGCCGGGAAGAGCCTAACTTGGGACGGAGCTCAGCTCCCGCAACCGCGCCCGCAGCCGGCGGCGCCGGCCCGCCAGCTCATGCTCCAGCTCGTCGAGCTCGTCGCGGCGCCGGCGCAGGAGCTCGCGCTGGCGCTCCACGTAGGTGAGCCCCTCCTCGAGGATCTTCCGGCGCCGAACCGGGTCCTCGATGCCGCCGCGCCATTCCGCCTCGCGCGCGGCGCGGGCCGCCTCCGCGGCCGACAGCTCCCGCAGCTCCTCCAGCGAGAGGCCGAGCAGACGCTTGAGGCGCAGGACCTCCCGCAAACGCTCCACGTCGGCCTCCAGGTAGACGCGGTGTGAGCCCGGCTCGCGCTCCGGCGCGGCGGGCAGCAGGCCGATCTCCTCGTAGTAGCGAATCGTTCGGGGCGTGGTGCCGGTCAGCGCCGCGACCTGCCCGATCCGAAGCGAGCCCTCGGCCCTCACGACGGCACCCTCACAGGCGCCGCCTGCGTCCTGGCGTGGGAGGGCCGCAGCAGCGAGACGAACGCCCCCAGGAGCGACACGAGCGCCAGCACCAGCAGCGCCGTATGCATGTTGTGGATGAACGGCTGGAGCTGCGCCTCGCTCAGCCCGTTCGCCAGGCCGGAGAAGATCTTGAACAGCACGTCCTTCGGCACGGCCGCGGTGACGATCGCGATCACGAAGGCGATCGAGATCACAGCGCCGGTGTTCTGCAGCATCATCCGCGCGCCCGCGGCGATACCGCGCCGCTGGGGCGGCACGGCCCCCATCATCGCCGCCGTGTTGGGGGAGTTGAAGAGGCCCGACCCGATGCCCACGATCAACAGCCAGAGGCCGCTCTCCCAGTACGGGCTCGTGGCCTGCAGGGTGGTCATCAGGGCGAGGCCGGCGGCCGTCACGACCATGCCCCATGCCGAGAGCGCCCGCGAGCCGCGACGGTCGGCCCAGATGCCCGCGAGCGGAGACGACACGAGCATCCCGAGCGCCATCGGGGCGAGCTTGATGCCGGCGGTGATCGGGTCGTCGCCCTGGGCGCCCTGGTAGTAGAAGACGAACACGAAGAGCAGGGCAAAGCGGGACAGGCCGTTGATGAACGCCGCCCCCGTGGCCGCCGCGAAAAGGCGATCGTTGAAGATCGAGAGGTCGAGCATGGGCGCGCGGGCACGGTGCTCGATCAGCACGAACAACGGCAGCAGCACCGCGGCGGCGACGAGGCCCGCGATCACGATGGGGTCGTTCCAGCCCGAGATCCCGCCGCGCGAGATGCCGAGCACGAGGCCGGTGAGGCCGGCCACGAACGTGGCCGTGCCGAGCAGGTCGAGCCCGCGCTCGGGGTCGCGGCTGGCGAGCTCGCGCAGGACGAGCCAGCCCCAGACCGCGCCGACGAGCCCGAGCGGCACGTTGAACCAGAAGATCCAGTGCCACGAGAGCTCAACGAGCGCGCCGCCGAGCACCGGCCCGAGAACGAGGCCGACGGCCGCGACCATCGTGTTCGTGCCCATGGCGAGACCGAGCTGCTCGCGGGGGAACGCGTCGGTGACGAGCGCCGCCGAATTGGCGAACAGGAACGCCCCACCGATGCCCTGGACGATGCGCCAGAGGATCAGCTGCGTCCCGTCCGCCGCGAACCCGGCGCCGAGCGACGCGAGCGCGAAGATCAGGAAGCCTCCGACGTACGCCCGCTTGCGGCCGAAGAGGTCGGACAGCCGGCCGCCCGTGAGCACCAGGACGGTCGAGGCGATCATGTAGGCGAGGATCACCCACACGAGCGTGAGCAGCGACGTGCCGAGGCTGCGCTCGAGGTCGGGCAGGGCGATGATCAGCGTGCCGGAGTTGACGGTCGCGAGCAGCATGCCGAGGCTCGTACAGGACAGCGCCCACCAGCGGTAGTGCTGGTGGTCCGCCTGGACGCCCGGCCGCAGGCGATGCTGGGAGGTTCCCAACTTGACGCTCACGTAAGAAAGAGATTAGCGTGCCGGGACGCGTCGCGGGATACTGCGCGACCATGTCGCGGCAGAACGTCGAGCTGGTGCGGCACATGCACCAAGCGTTCAACCGGAGGGACACCGAGACCTTCCTCGGGCTCCTCGACCCGCACGTCGAGTGGGTGCCGATGATGGCGAGGCTCGAGGGGACCGTGTATCGCGGGCGAGCGGAGGTCGAGCGCTGGCTGGCCGGACTCGACCACGATTGGGTGGATCTCCGTACCGAACCCCGTGAGTTCCGCGATCTCGGCGACGTGGTCCTGATACTCGGCAGTTGGCACGCGCGGGCCCGCACGAGCGGCGTCGTCCTCGACTCGGAGCCCGCTGCATGGGTGGCTCGGATACGACACGGGAAGGTGGTCCGGCAGGAGACCTTCACGGATCAGGACCAGGCCTTCGAAGCCGCCCGTCGACAGGGGCGAGCTTGAGCCGTTCGTACGTGGTGACAGGCGGCGGCCGGGGCGTCGGTCGCGCGCTGGCCGAGCGACTCCCTCGGAGACGAGGACACTGTGGCCGCGATCGAGGTCGACCCAGCCGCGCTTGCCTGGACCGAGAGCTACCCGCGCGCGATCCTCGCACCCGGCGATGCCTCCGACGTCGCTGTGACGGAGCGGGCTGCCGACTCGCTCAGGCCGCCGCCCCGCTCGCGGGCTGGGTCAATAACGCGGCCGTGTTCCGGGACGCCTCGATTCACTCGGCCCCCCACAGCCGTGGTGCTGGACCTCATCGCGCTCAACCTCAACCCCTGTGTCGTCGGCTGCGCGACGGCGATCCGCCGATTCCTCGCAGCCGGCACGGCCGGCGCGATAGTCAACGTCTCCTCGCACCAGGCTCGCCGGGCGGTCCCCGGCGCTCTGCCCTACGTGACGGCCAAGGCCGCGATCGAGGGACTGACCCGCGCGCTCGCGGTCGAGTACGGGCCGCGCGGAATCCGCGTCAACGCGGTCGCGCTCGGCTCGATCGCCACCGAGCGCTTCGAGGCGTTCCTCGGCCCGCAGGAGCCCGCGGAAGCCGAGCGGAACGCGGACGAGATGCGTCTGCTGCATCCGGTCGGCCAGGTGGGACGGCCCGAGGAGGTTGCGGCCCCGGTCGCCCACCTGCTCTCCGGCGAGGCGAGCTTCATCACCGGCGACGGTGCCCGTCGACGGCGGGCTCGGTGCTGGCGCGCGATCCCGAGGCCCGCGAGCTGGGGCCGTAGGAGGTGCCGCGATCTGAGGCGTGAAGCGCCCCTCCCGCGTTCGCGCCGAGGGCAGCGCGGCGGGAGGTTTTCCACGCGGGGGCCCCGGAACCACACTCGCTACCGCGCCCCAATCCGGCGCGCTGAGGCAACCCCGCGCGACCCCAACAGGATGCGTCAGGGGGGCCGGCGCTACCCGTCGGCCGAGGCCTTCTGCAGCGCCTCGTCTATCCGGGCGAGGGTCTCCTCCCTCCCGAGCGCCGCCACGGACTCGAAGATCCCGGGCGACACGGTCGTGCCGGTGATCGCCACCCGCACCGGCTGAAAGACGTCCTTCGGCTTCACGCCGAGCCGCTCGACCACCCCGCGCAGGGCGACCTCCACGCGCTCGACGTCGAACGGGTCGGCGTCCTCGAGGGCCTCGCGCGCGGCGCGCAGCCGCTCGGGTCCACTGTCGCGCATCACCTTGTCCCAGGCCTTCTCGTCGAACGGCCCACGCTCGACGAGAAAGCCCGCCAGTGGCCAGAAGTCCGCGAGGGTCTGCATCTTCTCCTGGCTGATCGCCACGGCCTCGGGTGGGACCGGGCGCCCGAACAGCTCCTCCAGCCGCCGCCGAAGGTCCTCCGGATCGAGCTCACGGAGATAGCGGCCGTTCATCCACCGCAGCTTCTGCTCGTCGAACACGGCCGGGTTCCTCGAGACCCGGGCGAGATCGAAGTGCCGGATCAGCTCCTCTGTGGTGAAGAAGGTGGTGGATTCGTCGTAGCCCCAGCCGAGCAGCGCGATGTAGTTGCGCACGGCCTCCGGGAGGTAGCCGGCCGCCCGCAGGTCCTGCACCGACGCCGCACCGTGGCGCTTCGAGAGCTTCTTGCCGTCGGGCCCGTGGAGCAGCGGCAGGTGGGCGTAGACGGGCGGCTCCTCCCCGAGCGCGCGCAGGATCATCACCTGGCGCGGCGTGTTCGAGATGTGGTCGTCGCCGCGCACCACGTGGGTGATGCCCATGTCGAGGTCGTCCACGGCGACGGCGAGGTTGTAGAGCGGGCCGCCATCGGAGCGGCGGATCACGAAGTCGTCGATGGCGGAATGCGGGAAGGCGATATCGCCGCGGATCACGTCGTGCACGATCGTCTCGCCCTCGTCCGGAACGCGCAGGCGGATGGCGCCCTCGTCCTCGTAGGCGTGGCCGCCGGCCACCAGGCGCTCGATCGCCTCGCCGTGGCGGTCGCGCCGCTCCCACTGCGAGTAGGGGCCCTCGTCCCAGTCGAGCTCGAGCCACCAAAGCCCGTCCAGGATCAGGTCGACGTTCTCGGGGGTGGAGCGCTCGCGGTCGGTGTCCTCGATCCGGAGGATGAAGGTTCCGCCCGAGCCCCGGGCCAGGAGCCAGTTGTACAGTGCCGTCCGCGCGCCGCCGATGTGCAGCACGCCCGTCGGGGATGGCGCGAAGCGAACCCTCATCCGATCGATGCTAATTGGAGCTCATGTCTCGACCGCGGGCGGCCTCGCGCAGGCGCACGAGCGCGGCGTCGAGCGGGGCTGCGAGGCGATCCAGGTTTGGGGCCAGTCCCCGCGCCAGTGGCATCCGTCGCGGTGGAAGGACGATGACATCGCAGCGTTCCGCGAGCGGATGGAGGACGGCCCGATCAAGTCGATCGTGATCCACTCGATCTACCTGATCAACTGCGCCTCGAAGGACAGGGACATCCGCAGGAAGTCCGCGGCCTCGCTGATCCATGCGCTGCGCACGGGCGACGCGATCGGCGCCGACGGCGTGGTGCTCCATCCCGGTTCGGCGAAGGGCGAGCCGGGCGACGAGGCGCTGCCCCGGGTGGCGGAGATCGTGAAGCACGCGCTCGACGAGTCCGATCGCTGCCCGCTCCTGCTCGAGAACACTGCGGGCGCCGGTGACACGCTCGGACGCTCCTTCGAGGAGCTCGACCGTCTGGTCAAGCTGGGCGGCCGGCGCGAGCGGATCGGGATCTGCCTCGACTCGTGCCACCTGTTCGCCTCCGGCTTCGACATCACGACCGCCGACAAGCTCGCCGAGGTGGTCGACCGTTTCGTGGAGGCCGTCGGCACCGGACGCGTCACCTGCCTGCACCTGAACGACTCTCAGGCCCCGCTCGGCTCGAACCGCGATCGGCACGCGCCCCCGGGCGGCGGCGAGATCGGCCCGCGCGGCTGCGCCGCCTTCCTCTCGGAGCCGCGCTTCGAGGGGCTGCCGGTGGTCTTCGAGGGTCCCGGCGTGGGGGGCAAGGCGCCCGTGAAGGCGGACATCGATCGCATGAAGGAGCTGCGCCGCAACGGGCTCAGGTCGCGGAAGCGGCGGAAGCGGTAGCAGCCGAGGGCGCCGGTCGAACCCGGCGCCCCCGGCCATCAGGGTTACTCGTCGCCGAAGATCTTCACGACAAAGCGCCCATCTCTTGTCACCCATGCCCGGAACATGCCGGTGGTGTTGAACGGAGTGGCGAGCCTGCCGCGCCTGTCGAGCGCGATCACGCCGCCGTCCCCGCCGAGTTCCGCGACCTTGTCGATGGCGGTCTGCGACGCCTGGTCGACTCGCATGTCGGCATAGTCGATCAACGCGGAGATGTCGTGGGCCACCACTTGGCGGATGAAGAACTCGCCGGTCCCGGTGGCCGAAACGGCGACGGTGTCGTTGTTCGCGTAGGTCCCTGCGCCAATGATCGGTGAGTCGCCGATCCTCCCGACGGGCTTGTTCGTGAGCCCGCCGGTGGAGGTGCCGGCAGCGAGATCCTTCTCGCCATCGATGGCGACCGCGCCGACCGTGCCGAGGCCGAAATTGAACTCGGACCTCCCCTGTTTGGCATCGAGCAGCGCCTGCCAGCGCCGGTCGGTGAAGAAGTAGTCCTGGGTCACGAGCTCGAACCCTCTCTTGATCGCGAACAGCTCGGCGCCCTCGCCGGCGAAGAAGACGTGCCTGGACCCCGTGCGCACCGAGTCGGCGAGCTGGATCGGGTTCCTTATGTGTTCCACGCCGGTCACCGCGCCGGTGTCGAGCGTTTCGCCGTCCATCACCGAAGCGTCCAGCTCGTGCTTTGCATCGGTTGTGAACACCGCGCCCTTGCCGGCGTTGAACAGCGGGTCGTCCTCCATCGAGACGATCGCCGCCTTGACCGCGTCAGTCGCCTCACCGCCGGCCCGGATCACCTGGTATCCCTGCTCGAGCGCTTGCCGCAGCGCGCCGCGGTACTGCTGCTCGAGATCGGGGGGCAGGTTCTCGCGAGTGATGTCTCCGGCGCCGCCGTGGATGGCGAACACCACGTTGCCCACTGAGGCGGAGCTCGCTGCGCGCGCTTCGCCGGATGGGTCACCGATGCGCCCGAGCGCCAAGGCGCCGGCCACGGCGAGGATCACCAGGCAGACCGACAGGACCCCCACGCGCGGCAGCTTCCTGCTCTTGCGGCCGGGGCATGCATGCATCACGCACCTCCCTCGGAATGGACACCAGCCGCGCCGGCGGGGCGGCCCGCGCCGCACCGGCTGGGCGGCGTCGCATGGATTGGCGCCTTGGACGTACCCGGGGCGGCCGGAAAGATGCAGCGGGGCGGCGCGGTGGCGCCGGCCGCTCTGCAGCGTCGCTAGATCTCGTCGCGCAGGTCGAAGGCCGCGTCGAAGTCCTCGGGCGTCGGCTTCGCGAAGAAGCCGGGGTTCACGCACTGGAAGGCCTCGCTGTAGCCGTCGTAGGCGCGCTCCACCGTGGAGCGGCACTGGGGCAGCGGTATGCCGGTCATCTTGACGCCGCCGAAGCCGTGGCGAGTGCGCTCCGCCTGCTCGAAGAGCTCAACGTCGATCTCGCCGCGGAAGACCTTGTTCAGACAGCCCATGAACCGGCGGCCGGTGTCCTCGTCGTCGTAGAGGTAGAGGAACTTGCAGCCCGAGGCTATGCAGCCCGAGGGGTGCACCACCCGATCGCAGAAGGAGCAGCACTGCCGGCACTCGTGTAGCTCGGTGGCGGTGCGTGCGGATAGCGGTGGCACCCGGTCAGTGTAGAGAGAGACAGGGGTGCTACGCCACCACGCGCGCGGCGCCCTGCAGGCCGCCCAGCTCCGCGCGGCAGGCGCTGTCGGCGGACACTCGGTAGTCGGCGCCGAGCAGGAGTCGCCGGTCGCCGACTGCCAGCAGCACCTGGTGGTCGCCGGGGTGGTGGCCCACGACCTCCTTGAGCTCCTGGAGGAAGCTGTCCGGCACCTCCGGCGACACATGCAGGGTGAGGCGGCGGACGATCGGATCCACCGTGGCCTGTTCGGCGGCGCGTAGGACCTCCTCGCGGGTCGGCTCGAACGGCTCGACCTCGTGGGCCACGAGCTTGGTCTCACCCGCCTCCTTGTGGTCGACTCGGCCGCGCACGATCACGATCCGGTCGACGTCGACCTTGTCGGCGTTGGCCGCGTAGGCCGAGTTGAACACGAGCAGCTCGACCTGGCCCTCGAGGTCGTCGAGGGTGGCGAACATCATCGGGTCGCCGTTCTTGGTGCGGATCTGCTTGCACTCGGCGATCATGCCGCCGACCGTGACCCAGTCGCCGTCCTTGCGGCTCGGGAGGTCGGCGAGCGAGCACTCCACGCGCGCCCTGAGCGCGGGGCGCACCTCCTTCAGCGGGTGGCTCGACAGGAACAGGCCGAGGGTTTCCTTCTCCCAGGCGTTGAGCTCGGAGCGCTCGTCGGGGAGCGCCGGAACGGGGAGATCCTGGTGCCCCGGGTCCGCGCCGCCCTCGTCGAGGTCGAAGAACGAACCCTGTCCGCGCTGGGCGTCCTGCTGGGCCTGCTGACCCGAGGCCTGCGCCCGCGGCAGCACCTCGAGCGTGCCGGTGCGAGTCCCGGGCAGCGAGTCCATCGCACCGCACTTCACGAGGGACTCGCTCGCCTTCCTGTTCACCGCCTGGCAGTCGACGCGCCGGCAGAAGTCCCAGACCGAGCTGAACGGCTCGCCCTCCTCGCGGGCGCGGATGATCGCCTCCACGGCCTGGTGGCCGAGCCCCTTCACGGCATCGAGGCCAAAGCGGATGTTGCCCTCGACGACCTTGAAGTCGTGGCCCGACTCGTTCACGTCCGGCGGGAGGACTTCGATCCCCATGTCCTCGCACTGGGCGACGAAGAAAGGCACCTTGTCCTTCGTCGACATGACCGAGGAGATCAGGGCCGCCATGTACTCAGCGGGGTACTTCGCCTTGAGCCATGCCGTGCGGTAGGCGATGAGCGCGTAGCAGGCGGCGTGGGAGCGGTTGAAGCTGTAGTCGGCGGCCGCCTCGTTGACCGCCCACAGGTCCTGGATGACCGCCTCGGCGGTCCCGCTCGCGCGGGCGCCCTGGAAGAAACGGTCCCTGAGCGCCGCCATCCGATCGCGCTGCTTCTTGCCGATCGCCTTGCGCAGGTCGTCGGCCTCGGGGCCCGAGAAGCCGGCAATCGCCTTGGCGATCTGCATCGACTGCTCCTGGAAGAGGATCACGCCGTACGACGACTGAGTGATCGGGCGCAGGCGCTCGTCCTGATACTGGAGCGCCTCCGGGGTGCGCTTGTTGCGCGCGTAGGTGTCGATGAAGCGCATCGCGCCCGGGCGGTAGAGAGCCACCAGCGCAACGAGATCGTTGAACTCGGTCGGCCGCACCTTGCGCAGGGCGTCGCGCATGCCGTCGGACTCGAACTGGAAGACGCCGATCGAGTCGCCGCGGGCGAGCATCTCGTACGTGTCCGCCTCGTCCAGCGGGAGCTTGGTCATGTCCGGGCGCTCGCCGGTGGACTGCTCGATGATGTCGAGCGCCGCCTCGATCACGTCGAGGTTGCGGAGCCCGAGGAAGTCCATCTTCAGGAGCCCGATCTCCTCGATCGGCTTCATCGAGTACTGCGTGACCGTGCGGTCGTCGGCCAGCTGGAGTGGCACGATGTCGGTGAGGGGCCGGTCGGCGATCACCACGGCGGCAGCGTGGATCGAGGAGTTGCGGACGATCCCCTCGAGCCCCCTGGCTACCTCGATCACCTGGCGCGCCTGGGGCTCGGAGTCGTAGACGCGCCGGAGGTCGGGTTCCTCCTGGAGGTACTGGTCGAACGTCTTCGAGCGGCCCATCACGGGCTCGGGGATGAGCTTCGCGATCCGGTCGCCGGCGCCGTAGTCGTAGCCGAGCACGCGCGCGGCGTCGCGCGTGGCGGCTCGCGGCAGCATGCGGCCGAACGTCACGATCTGGGCGACCGACTCGCGGCCGTACTTGTCTGCCACGTACTGGATGACCCGGTCGCGGCCCTTGACCGAGAAGTCGATGTCGATGTCCGGCATCGAGATCCGCTCCGCGTTGAGGAAGCGCTCGAACAGCAGGTCGTACTCGAGCGGGTCGACGTCGGTGATCTGAAGGCAGTACGACACGATCGAGCCGGCCGCCGAGCCCCGCCCGGGGCCCACCGCGATCCCGCTGTCCTTGGCGAACTTGACGAAGTCCCAGACGATCAGGAAGTAGGCCGCGAAGCCCATCTTCTCGATCACCCCGAGCTCGAGCTCGAGGCGCTCCACGGCCTCGGCGGGCGGCGGGTCGCCGTAGCGGAGCCGCAGCCCCTCGTGCGCCAGGCGGCGCAGGTAGGCCTCCTCCGCCTCGCCGTCCGGCGTCGGGAAGCGGGGGATGAGCATCTTCCCCAGCTCGATCTCCACGTCGCAGCGCTCGGCGATCTCCAGCGTGCTGGCGAGCGCCTCCGGCCAAGGCGCGAACGCCTCCCCCATCTCGGGCGAGCTCTTCAGGAAGAACTCGTTGGTGTCGAAGCTCAGCTTCGGCTGCTCCAGGGTGCTCTTCGTCTGCACGCACAGGAGCGCCCGGTGGTTGTCGTAGTCCTCGCGCCGCAGGTAGTGCACGTCGGCCGTGGCCACGAGCGGCCGGCCGACCTCTGAGGCGATCCGCACGATGCCCTCGTTCGCCTTGTCCTGCTCGGCCACGCCGTTTCGCTGCAGCTCGAAGTAGACGTTGTCGGGGCCGAATACCTGCAGCAGCTGGTCGGCGTGCGCCCGCGCCTCGGGCGCGATGTCCTCCACCAGGCGGCGGCAGAAGCGCGACTGCAGGCAGCCGGTGAGGGCGATCACTCCGCCGGCGTATCTCGACAGGAGATCCAGGTCCACGTTGGCCTTGCCGCGCCGATAGCCCTCCAGATAGCCCGCCGAGCTCAGCTTGACCAGGTTGCGGAAGCCCTCGTCGCTCGCCGCCAGCAGCGTCAGGTGGTTGCGCTCATAGCGCACCGCCTCGGTGCGGTGGTCGTCGACGAAGTAGGCCTCGAGGCCAAGGATCGGCTTGATCCCGTGTCTCCTGCACGCCTGGTAGTGCTCCACCGCCCCGTTCATCACGCCGTGGTCGGTGAGCCCGAGCGCCGGCTGCTCGAAAGCGGCCGCGCGCTCGGCGAGCGCCTCGATGCGGCAGGCGCCGTCGAGCACGGAGTACTCGGAGTGGACATGGAGGTGGACGCAGGGGGTCTGCGACATCGATCCCGAGTCTACGTCCGCGGGCCGACGGCTCCGGGGGGCCGTCCGCAGTTTGCGGCGTCGCGGCTAGACGGGCCGGCGGGCGGGTCGGTCAGCGCACGATCGGTCACCTCGGATTCGTAACTGCCAGGCGTACGAATCCAAGTAGACATACTCGCAATGACCGTCGGCATCACAGGAGCATCGGGACACCTCGGCAGCCTCACCACCGAGGCGCTGCTCGAGCCGGTGGAGCCGGGCGTCGTCGTGCTCGTCACGCGCGATCCGTCCAAGCGGTCCGATACCGGCGCGCGCGGCACACAGGTGCGGCCCGGCGACTTCGGCGACGCCTCGGCCCTCGACGAGGCATTTTGCCGGAATCGACCGTCTGCTCCTGATCAGCACCGACGTCATCCGCGAGCGGGTACTCGGTCATCTCGCGGCCATCGGCGCGGCCCGGCGCGCGGGGGTGCGTCACGTCCTGTACACGTCCATCATCAACCCCGAGCCCGAGTACCCGTCGGCGGTGGCGGCGGACCACCGCGCGACCGAGGAGGCCCTGCTCGACAGCGGTATCGAGTGGACATTCCTGCGCAACTCGATCTACGCCGAATACCAGGTTCCCGTCGCGTCGCAGGCGATCGCGAGCGGCAGACACGTGCACAACAGCGGCGACGGCAGCGACTCCTTCGTCTCGCGCGTGGACTGCGCTGCGGCCGCGGCGGGAGCGCTCGCGGGCGCCGCACAAGCGGGACGGGCGTACGACGTCACCGGCCCGCAGGCGATCTCCGCGGCCGACTTGGCGGCGATCGCAGGCGAGCTGAGCGGGCTCCGATCGAGGTCGGGCCGCTCGAGGACGACGCGTACGTCGCGGACCTGGTCGAGCACGCCCACATGCCCGAGCAGGCGGCACGCGACATCGCGAGCTTCGGCGCCTCTGCCCGGGAGGCTTCGGCGCGACGGTGAGCGACGCGGTCGAGCAGCTGAGCGGCGTCCGCCGCGCTCGTTCCGCGAAGTGCTGACGGCGAACCTCGACGAGCTGGTGCCGACATGACGGACCGGCGCTCCCGACCCTGCGGCTGGTGGGCGGCCCGACGTCCCTGATCGCCTACGGCGGCGTACGTCTCTTGACGGACCCGACCTTCGACCCGTCGGGCGAGCACCCGCGTCCCGGAACCGCGGTTGTGCTGCGCAAGCTCGTCGGCCCGGCTCTGACCGCCAAGCGGCTGGGACCAATTGACGCCGTGCTCCTGTCCCACGACCACCACTCGGACAACCTCGACCCGGCCGGCAGGGTGCTGCTGCCCGAGACCGGCCGCGTGCTGACGACACGCGCGCTCCGTGCCTGCGTTACTCAGCCGGGATCGGGGCCCTCTTTGTCGCGGGGCGCCGCGCCCTTGTTCCCGCGGCGAGCAGGAGGGCGAGTCCTGCGAACGTCCAGGCGGCGAGAACGGCGACGTGGCCGCCCGCGGCGGCGCCGTCGAAGAACCCGGTGCTGCGGAGCAGGTTGCCACCGGCCCCGGGCGGCATCAGCTGACCGATCGTCCCGGCCGGCCTTGGCAGCAACTCTGGGGCCGAGCCGACGCCGGAGAACGGGTTGCCGACGAGAACCATGGTCAACGCACCTGCGATCGCTCCCGGCGGGCCAAATAGCGCGTAGAGCCCGGCGACGATGGAGGCGGTTGCCAGAACGGTGAGGCTCAGCGCTGCGACGTTGGCCAGCCAGTCACCCTCGATGACGTCGAGCCAGCTCTGCACGATCGCGGTGGCAACCAGGCCGCAGAGGACGGAGGCCGCAACGAGCAGCCCGACGCGGCCCCAGCTGCCGGACGCGAGGTGCGCTGCGGCCGCGCCGGCCAGGATGCCCGCGAGGACGAGTGGGAGGACGGAGGACGCTAGGGCCGCGCCACGCGGGGCGGACACGACATCCTCTACCTCGACGGCCCCGGCGCTCCCGCGCGCCCGGGTCTCGCTTGCGGCGCGTTCGAGTAGCTGCGCCACCGCCGGGCTGGCGGCCGAGGCGGTCAAGACCCTCGCGCCGGTGGGTGTCGCCACAAACGCGCCGTAAATGTCGCGGTCCTCGATAGCCCGTCGGGCGGCCGCCTCGTTGGGATAGCTGTGCAGGTCGAAGGCCCCCTCGCGCGCGGCTAGCCGTTTCTCGATCGCCCGTGCAGAGGCTGGCGGGCCGGCAAGGCCAATCGGCAGGTCGCGCGGCGCCACTCGGGCGCTGGGCCACGCGAACAGGGTCAGCACGAGCGCGACGGCAAGCGGGACGAGGAGGATTGCCGCGGCCGGAGGCGATCGCTGAGGCGGCCGCGCGGTCGGTTCGGGGGCGGGCATCATCTCGGTCGCTTCCGGTGGGCCTGGGGTCAGGGCTCGAGCGCTGGGGGCCGGTCGTGCGGCGGGCCCGGATCGTGGGTCGTCGGTGTGTTTAGGGAGACCTCGACCGCTCCGGGGTCGCGAAGCACGGCGAGCGACAGCCTGGGCAGCCTAGGCGGGATCCAGTCCGCGGAGTCGCGAGCGAAGAAGAGGTCCACCGTCCAATCGATGAGGAGGCGGATGCGTCTCCCGATTCCGGGGATCGCCATCAGGTGGTAGGTGCGGGCGCAGAACCAGGCGATGGAGCCGCGCAGCTTCACGCCGAGAATCTTCGCCACGGCCTGCCGCCGGCCGAGGTCCACTACCAGGCCGAGCGTCTTGAAGGCGAAGGGCCGTCGCTCGCCGTGCCCGAGCGCGGCGGCGACGTTGCCCGCGAGGCGGCTGCCCTGGCGCATGGCGTGTTGGGCGGTCGGGGGGCACGGCTGGCCGGGGCTCGCCGGGTCGGGCACGGCCGCGCAGTCGCCGATCGCCCACACGTCGCCGTGGCCCTCGACTTGCATGAACTGGTCGACCTTGATCCGGCCCTGCTCGTCCAGCGGGAGTCCCAGCTGGGCGACCGCGGGGCTCGGGGCTATGCCGGCGGTCCAGACGATCGTCCGGGCGGGTACCTCCTCACCGGTGGACAGCTGCACGCTGGTATCCGTGATGCCCTCCAGCCGCGTGCCCGTGTGGACCTCGATGCCTCGCCGCCGGAGCTCGCTGGCCGTGAACTCGGCAAGGTCCTCGGGCACCTCGCGCATGATCTGACCCCCCGCCTCCAGGAGCAGCCAACGCATGCCCTGGGCGGCGCAACGCGGGTAGAGGTGGAGAATCTCGGCCGCCAGGTCCTGCAGCTCGGCGATCGCCTCCACGCCCGTGTAGCCGCCGCCGGCGACGACGTAGGTGAGGTATTGCGCGCGCACCTCGGACTCGTCGATGGTCTCCGCGATCTCGAGGCTTCTCAGCAGCGTGTCGCGCAGGTGGAGCGCCTCGATGATGCTCTTGAACCCGATGGCGTGCTCGGCGAGCCCGGGGATCGGCAGGTGCCGCGAGACCGATCCGAGCGCTACGACCAGATGGTCGTAGGGCAGCTCCGCCGCCTCCCCCTCGACCGACACGATTTCGAGTACCCGGCGGTCGGGGTCGCAGCCCGCGACGCGCCCGATTAGAAGCTGGGCGTCTTTGAGCGCCTCGCGGATCGGCAGCGTCACGTGCCGGGGGTTAAGCGCGCCTCCCGCGACGGCCGGCAGCAGCGGCGAGTAGAGAAGGAAGTTCGACTCGCTGACGATCGTGATCCTTGCGCTGTGCCGCGGGAGGTTCCGCTCCAGAGCGCGCACCGCGTAGAGGCCGGCGAAGCCGCCTCCCGCGACGACCACGTTCCAGGCCATCGGTCAGTGCCCCGCCGGCGTCGGCTCTCGCGCGGGCTCGGCCGAGGTGGCCGGTTCGAGCTCGTGCAGGAGCTTCTCGCCCTCGATGTCTAGGTTCGGCATCCGCCGGTCCATCCAGCGGGGCAGCCACCAGGCGCGGCGGTCGAGCAGGGCGAGTACGGCGGGCACCAGCGTCATCCTGACGAGGAAGGCGTCGACGAGAACACCGAAGGCGAGCGCGAAGCCGATCGACTTGATCACGACGTCGTTGCTGACGATGAAGCCGGAGAAGACGGCGATCATGATCAGTGCGGCCGCGGTGACGACGCGGGCGCTCGCCTGGAAGCCGCTCACGGTAGCTTCGCGTGCCCTCCCCGTGTGAACGTAGCTCTCGCGCATGCGCGAGACGAGGAAGACCTCGTAGTCCATCGCGAGGCCGAACAGGATCGCGATCATCAGCACCGGCAGGAAGCTGACGATGGGGCCGGTGGCGGACACCGCGAGAACATCGGCCAGGTTCCCTTGCTGGAAGATCCAGCAGACGGCGCCGAGCGAGGCGGCGATCGTGAGCAGGAACCCGGCGGCCGCCTTGAGCGGGACAGGGATCGAGCGGAACACCAGCGTCAGCAGCAGCAGCGCCAGCCCGACGACCAGCACCAGGAACACGGGCAGCGCGGCGGTGAGCTTGTCGGAGGTGTCGATGTTGATCGCGGTGGTGCCGGTGACCATCGCGTTGATGCCCGAGTCGTGACGGATGTCGGCGGCCGTGTCGCGCATCCGGGCGACGAGGTCCTTGGTGGCGTCCGAGGAGGGGCTCCCGGTCGGGGTGACGATGATGATCGCGACCTGGCCGCTCTCGTTGAACACCGGGTCGGAGGCGGCGGCGACGCCCGGGAAGTCGCGCAGCTCCTTGGCCGCGTCCTGGGCAATCGCCTTCGCGTCCTCCCGACCCCCGAAGTCGATGACGGTCGTCAGAGGCCCGGTGAATCCCGGCCCGAACCCCTGAGTCAGGAGTTCATAGGAGCGGCGCTCGGTCGTGTCCTTCGGCTTGATGCTGTCGTCGGGCAGGCCTTGGCGGAGGTCGAGCGCGGGCAGCGCTACCGCCGCGAGGACGGCGATCACCGCTCCGATCGCGACCAGCGGCCGCCGGGTCACGAACTGCGCCCAGCGCAGCCCCGCGGTGGCACCCGTCGCCGGCCGCCGGCCGCGACCGGCGCGCTTGCCGGCGAAGCCCAGCAGCGCCGGCAGCAGCGTCAGCGCGATCAGCACGGCGATCGCCACCGTTCCGGCCGCCGCGAGCCCCATCACCGACAGGAAGGGGATGCCCACCACGAGCAGCCCGACCAGCGCGATGAGGACGGTGACCCCGGCGAATACGACAGCGCTGCCGGCCGTGGCGGTGGCGCGCGCGACCGACTCGGCGGGGTCCAGGCCGTCGGCGAGCTGCTGGCGGTGGCGGGACACGATGAAGAGCGCGTAGTCGATTCCCACCGCCAGGCCGAGCATCGTCGCGAGCGTGGGCGCGGTCGAGTTGAGCTCGGTGACGGCGGTCAGCGCGAAGATCCCCGACAGCCCGATCGCGACGCCGATGATCGCGGTGACCAAAGGCAGACCCGCGATCAGGGCCGAGCCGAACGACACCAGCAGCACGATGAACGCGACGAGCACGCCGATCTGCTCCCCGGCGGAGGTCTCCTCCTCGCTCGTGCTGATCACGCCGCCCGAGAACTCGACCTCCAGGCCCGCCTTTCGCGCCGGGTCCGCGACCCGCTCGAGCGCCTCCTTCGTCGAGTCCTTCAGGTCCTCGACGGGGACGGCGAAGTGGAGGTCGGCGAAGCCGATTGTCTTGTCCTTCGACGGCGTGAAGCCTCGGAGGAACTGCTCGCCCGTGGTGACCGACTGCGGCACCGCCTGCGCGCGCTCAACCGTCGGGTCGACCACCTTGCGGTACTGCGGCTCGTCGAGCGTGTGCCCCTCCGGCGCCGCGAACACGATCCGCGCCGTCGCGCCGCCCGAGCCGGGGAACTTCTCGTCCAACAGGTCGAGCGCCCGCTGCGACTCGGTGCCGGGCACGTTGAACGCGTCGTTCGTGTCCTTCTTGACCGCCTGCGAGAGCACGCCCATACCGACGAGCAGCGCGAGCCAGAAGCCAAGGACAACCCGCCGACGCCGGAACGCCCATCGTCCGAGGCGATACAGGTAGGAAGACATCAACCTCCCCAAGGGGCCGTTGAAGGCTCACGCCGACCCTAACCGTTTGGCGGGCCCGGTCTACCCCGGGCGGGTACAGCCCCACGGCCTGCGCGGTCGCTCAGAACCAGGGCCGCCGACCTCCGTCGTGACGGCCTACAGGGCCTTCCTGCTCGGGACGAGCCTGCAGGTCGATCTGTCGTTCACCCTCGAGCAGGACTTTGGTGCGCGCGGCCCGCCCTTCCGTTTGCTGTTTGGCAGGGCCGTCGACCGACCTCCGATACAGCCGCCGTCGGGAAGGCACCTGTTCGGCCTGGGCGTGCACCACGCGGTCCGGGCGCGCTTCTGCATCGAGCGGCGGCGACGCTGGCAGACGGAGTACTGGATCAGCGGGGTGCGCGATCAAGGCCTGATGCTGCCCTGTCGCCGGCAAGGGTTGGAGACAGCTCAAGGCCGGGGTTTCGATCGCCTCCCGACCGCATTGCTCGGCGAAGCCGAGCAAGCGCTCGTGCGTTCGCTGGAGCGGCGAGGAGCTGTTGCGCGCGCTGGCCGCGGTCGTCGAGCTCCCGCTGCGGGAGACGGACGCGCTGGACGAGGAGGCGAGCAAGCTCGAGCCAAGGTCAGATAGGCATGACGCCCAGGTCCTTGGGACATCGGGGCCGGGCTCAGCTGCAATACCCCCGGGGTGCACTCGAACCACCGACCTCACGACCATGAGTCGTGCACGGGCCACAAACGGCAGCGTCGCCGCTGGCTACGTCCGAGCGAGAATTGCACAGAGAGCGGTGTTTCGTCGGGCGCTGTGTCTCAGCAGTCACCGCCGGCGGCGCGGGCGAGCTCGACGCAGGCTCGTCGGTGCCGGCGGCGTGCGCAGCCGTCGACGCTGAGTGGGCACCGCGGGTGGCCCGCCACGGTGTCGCTTACGTGCGAGTTGCGAGAGCCTGCCCGGACGTGGGCGGGCTATCGCCGGTCGTCCAATGCGAGCGTCCGTGGCGCCGCGGCGGAGACGACCGCTTCCAGCGCGAAGCAGACACCGTCGTCGCCGACCGGCGAGTGTTGGGCTCGCACTAAGGTATTTCGGCGAGAAGGGGCATCTGTACCGTGACGCGGTCGAGGTGGAGGTGTGTCCGAAGGGCGGTCAGGCCGTCATTCCAGGACCCGTTCCCTGTCATGACAGCTCGTCTCCGTGGGCGACGTCGTGGAGCCCGCGCCGGCCGAGCTCGTGAGCGGCCGCGAGGTCGAGTACGAGCTGACCGGAGGCCGCGAGACCAAGATCTTCTTTCAGCGACCTTAGCCCGGAGTACGTCCGCTTCAACGCGGAGTACATGTCCTGAGGGACATGGCGCGGCCGCTTGCGTCGGCCGAGGCCGCCCGGGTACGTTCCCGCGCGGGCCGGACGTAGACCACAAGCTGGTCGCTCCTCCTCACCCGCATAGAAAGGGCTCGCTCAGATGGGCATCCGCAGTCTGCTCCTCACCCTGGCATTGTTGCCTGCCGTACTGGCCGTCGCCGCGGTTCCCGCCGCCGCGACGCCGGCCACGGATTCTCAGTTCGGCAGAGCAAAGCTCAACTGGCGCGACTGCGACGACGGGTTTCAGTGCGCGAAGCTCCGGGTGCCGCGCGACTGGGATCGGCCCAGGGGGCGGCGCATCGCGTTGTCGCTGATCCGCCTGCCCGCGACGAAGGGGCGAGTGGTCGGCTCGCTCCTCATCAATTACGGCGGGCCCGGGGCAAGCGGCGTCTCCTCGCTCCGCCAGTCCGGCAAGCAGATCCGCAGGGCCACACATGGACGGATGCACGTCGTCAGCTGGGACCCTCGTGGCGTGGGGCAGAGCGCGCCGATCCTGTGCCCCGAGGGGAACGACGCCTACTTCAACGCCGACCCGGCGACCGAGGCGGGACTCGCGACGATGGCGGACGCGGTCCGGCAGCGCGCCGACGCGTGCTTCGCGCGCTACGGCGGCTACCTCGCCGACATCGGCACCGACCAGACCGTCAAGGACCTGGACGCGCTCCGCAGGGAGGTCGGCGACCGCAAGGCGAACTTCCTTAGGCTCTCGTACGGGACGCGGGTCGGCTCGGTCTATGCGGCGCACTACCCGCGTCGCATCCGGACGATGGTCCTGGACGGATCGCTGCCTCCCGTCTCGACCATCACGGGCGTCTCCATCGGACTCGCGACGGCATTCGAGGACGCGCTCAACCAGTACTTCAAGCGCTGCGCCCAGGGGCCACCGTGCGCACTCGGCGACGATCCGGCCGCCGGCTACGACGCGCTCGCTGCGAGCATCCGCAGCAACCCGCCGGAGGTGCCGGGCACCGGCGGGCGCCGGCTGACGATCGGGCTGTTCAACCAGGCCACGCTCGCGCTGATCATCAACTACCAGGGCTCGAGCGGCGCCGCTGCACAAGCGATCGCCCAGTACAGGACCACCGGCGATCCGACGGCCCTTTACCAGCTTGGCTCGGCGATCGCCGGCGGTCGCCAACCGGATGGGTCGTACGCGAACAACGGAACGGAGACCTTCCAGTTCATCAACTGCCTCGACTGGCAGGATCGGCCCACACTCGCCCAGGTCGCGGCGGCCATCGACAGCGTCAAGCAGGTCGCTCCGCGCCTCGGAGCCTTCGCCGTGACGTACCCGATGATGAACTCGACCGCCTGCCCGGTGCCGGCCAAGCCGGTGCCGCCGCCGACGTCGAACGCGATACCGCCCGTCCTCGTCGTCGGCAACGACCATGACGCTGAGACGCCGCTGAACTCGGGCCAGCAGCTGAGCCAGGCGTTGCGCGGCTCGCGGCTGCTGGTCTGGCAGGGCCTCGGGCACACCGCGTTCACCACGTCTCCGTGCGTCGCCCGCACGGCCGGCAACTATCTGGTCACGCGCAGGCTGCCGCCCGCCGGGACGTTCTGCCCGGACTTGCCCATCGGCTAGTCGAGGCGTCATCCCCGATGCGGCTGGCGGGCCGGGAGGAGTAACCCGAGGCCCCGTCATTCGTCGCTCGGCGGGCACGTGGAGCCGCCTCTACGACCCACCGATGGCCACCCCCTGGCGACCACGCTTGCAAGGCGCGCACCTCGAGCAGCAGCAGATCCGCCGAGGGAGGGACGCCGCATGCCCGGCTCATGCCGTTGGCCGCCTTGCCGCTCAGAAGTCTTGCCGCTCAGAAGTCGCGCACGATCGCTCTCGCGCCCAACCAGGAGCCCGCACCGCGCACTCTCCACTTCCGCATCGGACGACCACCGGTCGCATGGCTGACGAGGCGCCGGCTTCCGCTTCGCCTAGGCGAAGCGAGAGCCTGGGTACCGGGTTCGCAGACGATCGGAGCTCGTCCGCAGGGGCAGCGATAAGGTCGCCACCAGAGACGCGCCGCTCCTCGCGCGCGAAGCAACAGCGCTGGTCGGGCAGCGCAACGAGATCCGCGCGTCATGTCGTGGTGCTCTCCCCGATGTGGGAGCGCGCCAGCGCGACCAGCAGCCCGACGCAGGCTACGACCGCCGCCGCGCCGGCAGCGGTGAGCCCCGGCGATCGCGCGACGTCGGCTTCGGCGGCGATGAGGACGAGGGCGCTGGCCGGGATCGCGGCGGCGGCGACGGCGAGGATGGCGAGCAGGCGCGGCCTGGCGACGCCCGCCTGCACTCGTTGAGCAACGCGCTCGTCGAGCGACCAGTATGCGAGCTCGGCGGTGAGCAGCAGAGCGCTGCCATAGATCGGCTCCGGGATGGCCCGGTCACCGTGGGGGATCGCGTAGATCGCTCCCAGGAGCAACAACGCGAACGGGATCGGCGCGGAGCGTCCGGCGGTGAGAGCGAGCGCCAGGAGGGAGGTCGCCAGCGCCGCGCCGGGCAGCACCGCCGCGGTCGGTTCGGCGTCGACCTCGGTCGTGACGCCGAGCGCGGCCGCGAGGGCGAGTGCGCCACCCGCGGTCGCTAGGCGCGCGGGGCGGGTCGTGCGTGGCGTCGAAACGTGGTCACCTCCTCGATCGCGAGCTCGAGGCTGGTTCGCGGGTACTCCCAGCGTGCGACGGGGACGCCGAGCGTCTCGAAGCGCGCGCGCATCGCGTCGCGCTGCAACCGCCAGAGGCGGAGAGGCAGCCGGTAGGACCCGGCGTCGGCGGCGGGTGTGTGAGCCACCGGTGAGACCTCGAGCACCGCGAGGTCGTAGCCACGTGCACGCAGGTCGAGCAGCGCGCCTACGCCGCGTGCATCGAGCAGCGGGCTCAGCGCGAGCAGGAGCGCCCGGGGCGGAAGCAGGCGGCGCGGCAGCTGCGTGACGTCCTTCCACGCATAGCTGAGCCTGACGTCGCTGGCGAGCAACGCGTCGACGATGCGATATAGCTGCCTGGTACCGGCGGCCGGCATGAGCCAGTTGAGTTCACCGCCGAAGCTCACAAGCGCGACGCGATCGCGGCGCGCCAGGTACGCGGAGGCAAGCGCGGCAGCGGCATGCACCGCAGCGTCCAGTGTGCCCTCGTCCGCGTGCTCGGCCTCGGCGAATGTGTCTAGGAACAGGACGACGTCGGCGCTCTGCTCGGGATGCTGCACGTTCACGTAGGGGACACGGCGACGCGACGTCGCGCGCCAGTTGATTCGCCGTACGCGGTCGCCGGCCACCAGCGGACGCAGGTCGGCGAACTCGATGCCCTCACCGCGTTCGCGGGAGACCTGGCTGCCCAGCACCGGTCGGGTTCGCAGCGGTGCGATGAGCCTCCGCAGCCGTCCGACGCTGGGGTATGCGCGAAGCTCGCACGACCGGCCGAGCGTGCCCTCGAGCGCGAACGTCCCCAGCCGGTTACGTGCGCGGACAATCGCGGGCCCGGCGCCGTGGACCCCCCAGCGCCCGACTGCCAGTTCGAACTCGATCGCAAGCTGCCCGCCGCGGGCGAGCCAGAACGCGATCGGGGTCGGGTCGGTGCGCAACCGCGCCGTCGTCGGCAGATGGAGTTCCACGCGGGCCGGGGCGCCGCCACCCCGGACCGTCACGGTCGCGCCGACCCGCTCTCCCTCCACGGCGCGTTCGCGCTCGAGCCGCAGTGCGCCGTCGAGCGCGAGCGGGGCCGATCCCGCCAGCCCGACAGCGACGAGCAACAGGAACGGCGTCGCGAGCGCCGCCAGCTCGGGGCGGCCGGCGGCGAGCGCCACGACGAGCACGATGACGGCGAGCGCCGAGTACGTCTGCAGCCGCGGCGAGGCCGAGAGCGTCATCGCACCTGATCGGGAAGGCGAACGGGCGGGGTGGGGCAGCTGTCGAGGCAGTCGCGGATCACCTCCTCGGTGTTGACGCGTTGGATCCACAGCTCGGGGCGCAGCATGATCCGGTGCGCGAGCGCCGGCACGGCGACCTGCTTGACGTCATCGGGCGTGACGAAGTCGCGTCCGGACAGGCCGGCCCTGGCCCGCGCGAGCTTGAGCAGCGCCAGCGCCCCGCGCGGACTGGCGCCGACCTCGACCTGCGTGCTCTGGCGCGTCGCGGCGACGACGTCTACCGCGTAACCGAGGATACTTGCGTCTGCGTGCACCCGCTCGATCGCCCGCTGCATCGCCAGCAGCTCGTCGCGGTCGACGATCGTTTCCAGCTCGACGTCGTCCTGGCCGCGCTCCAGCCGCCGCGCGAGTAGCTCCAGCTCCGCCGCGCGGTCGGGGTATCCGACGCGGATTCGGAGCAGGAACCGGTCCAGCTGCGCCTCGGGGAGCGGGTAGGTCCCCTCGTACTCGATCGGGTTCTGCGTCGCGAGCACCAGGAACGGCCGCTCCAGCGCGCGGGTGCCGTCTTCGCTCGTAACCTGGCGCTCCTGCATCGCCTCCAGCAGCGCCGCCTGGGTCTTCGGCGGTGCGCGGTTGATCTCGTCGCCGAGCAGCACGTGGGTGAAGATCGGCCCCGGCTGGAAGCGCAGCTCGCCGCTGCGCTGGTCGTAGATCGCCGAGCCGGTCACGTCCGACGGCATCAGGTCCGGGGTGAACTGGACACGCGCGAAGCGCAGTCCGGTGACCGCCGCGAAGGAGCGCGCGATCAGCGTCTTGGCTAGCCCCGGATAGTCCTCGATCAGCACGTGCCCGTCGGCCAGCAGGCCGAGCAGCACGAGCTCGAGCACATCACGCTTGCCGACGACGGCGCGCTCCACCTCGTCGAGAATCCGGGTGGTGCGCTCGGCATGGTCACCCGCGCCGTCGTTCACAGCGCCTCCAGCGCGTCGAGGATCTCCTCGAGGTCGCCCGCTGCAATGCCGGGCGCGTCGCGGTCCCGCGGCGCCGGCCGGTCGGGCCGCACAAGCTCCCAGGCCTTGGGCCCGAGCAGGCGCCGGGCTTCGGCGACGTCGCGCTCCAACCGCAGCCCCCGCCCGGCCAGGCGCACCTCGGCGATCTCGACCAACACCGGCCGCAAGCGGGTGTGCGCATCCAGGCCGCTCGACCCCGACCATTCCACGATGCGCTCGAGCCGCACCAGCTGCGCTGGCCACAGATCGGTCCTCACGCGAGGCCGCAACCCGGACTCGAACACCGGCCGGCCCGCCGGCAGGCGAACCGCGAGCGCCGCCAGGCAGGCCGCCGCTCCGACCGCTGCGACAACGACGAACGCGACCTCAGCGAGCAGCTTCACGGGAGCTCACTCTCCCAACGCAGCTACGTCGCGACGATTCTGCAGGGCTTTCGTGCTGAACGACAGAGCGATCTGGGTTCACCATAACCGCGATTCGGCCCGGCGACGGGCTGGCTGCGGGAGCCCTCGGGGAATATCCTCGCCGGGGCGATGCCCGCCGTGGGAACGCGAACCGTTGCCGTCGCGATCGCATTGACGATGCTCGTCTGCGTAGTCGCGATCGGCGGCAGCGAGCCGCTGCGCGGCACGAGCGAGGACTCGGCCGGAGCAGGTCAGGCGCGCGAGGATGTCAAGCGCGTGGTTCCCTCGGCGCGGGGTTCCCTGCCTCCCGAGGTGTTCGTCTTCTATCAAGACGAAGAGCCCACCACCCCGGCCTGGCTGCCGTGGACGATCGTCGGTCTCGCCGTAGCGGGCATCGTCGGCGCAGGTCTGCTGATCTTCCGCGACCTGCGACTGCGGGGTCCCTGGCGACATAGACGCCGTCGCGCCCGTCGCACGGCACCAGGACCGCCGGCGGCTGAGCAGTCGATTGCGGGCACGGAGGACGACGCCGAGGTCGCCCGGCGCGCCGTCGAGGCGGCGCTCGAGCCGCTGCGCCATCCCGGGGATCCCCGTGCTGCGGTAATCGCGGCCTACGCGCGCATGGAACAGGTGCTCGCCGCGCGAGAGCTGGGCCGGCAAATACCCGAGGCGCCACGCGAGTACCTCGCCCGCATCCTACGCGCGCGGGGCATGCCGGGTCGATCGTTGACGACGTTGACTGCCCTCTTCGAGGAGGCACGCTTCAGCCTGCATCCGATCCCCCATTCCGCGCCTCGTCGCGCGCTCAGTGAGCTCGAGAACGCCAGTGTCGCCTTGGCCGCGAGGGACGAGCACGACTCGAGCTAGACCAGCGGCAGCTCGAGCGAGTCAGTGCCGCATTGCGCGAGCGAGAGGTTGGCCCTGGGGGTATCCCAAACCTCTCGCGGGGCCGACTCGCGCGCGTACTGCTCGGTGAACGGGTCAGTAACAGTGAGCCGAGAGCGATCACTGCCAGGACCCCGCTCGAGATCGCCTGGAAGTACTCCTCGACCCAGTCGAGCTGTCCCCGATCGAGGAAGACGGCCAACAGCGAGAGCACGCAAAAGAAGGCGATCCACCCGACATCCAGGATCTTTAGGCCACCCCGCTCCGCAGAGGGCACGGCGAGGATCACGGCGGCGATCAGGGCGCCGAGCGTCACCCACTCCCACGTGGTCGGGCCGGCGACCACCCAGAAGATGATCCAGGGGACGAAGCCGACGAACGGATTGCTCATGCTCCTGTCGCCTCATTTCGCCGCCCGACCTCGGCCTCCTTGCTGGGACCGCCTGCGGCGCCCGGCTTCGGCGAGTCCAATCTTGCGCGAGTGACCGACTTCTGGCTGAATTGGGCACAGGGCCCCTGTGTCCGACACACTCGACACCTTGATCCTGGACCTCCTCGAGTGGATGGGCCCCGACCCACGCCCCTACGCCGAGGTGCTCGAGGCGTGGGGAACGTCCTGTCCGCGCTTGCCTGTGTGGGAAGACGCCAGCGACCGAGGCTTCATCGCGCGTCATCATGCGCCCGGACGCGGCCCGCTCGTCTCGGTGTCCGCCGCCGGAGCGGAGCACCTCCGAAAGCACCGCCAACCGTTGCCGCGCTGACGGCTGGGCCACGGTGAAGATCTCCATCCTCGACGACTACCACGACACGCTGCGCACGCTCGACTGCTTCGGGAAGCTGTCTGGGCACGAGGTCGAGGTCTGGAACGATCACGTCCAGGACGTCGACGCGCTCGCCGAGCGATTGTGCGAGACCGAAGCGCTCGTGCTCATTCGCGAGCGCACCGAGATCCGCGCGCCACTCCTCCGTCGACTGCCGAAGCTCCGGCTCATCAGCCAGCGCAGCGTCTACCCGCACATCGATGTCGACACCTGCACGGAGCTCGGGGTGGTCGTCTCGTCGAGCATGCACCCGGGGACGCCGTCGTACGCCGCCGCGGAGCTCACCTGGGCGCTCGTGCTCGCGGCGATGCGTCAGCTTCCGCAGCAGGTCGCCGCCCTCAAGGCGGGGACGTGGCAGGTCGGCGTCGGCCACACGCTCCGCGGCAAGACGCTCGGCGTCTACGGCTACGGCAGGATCGGCAGCGTGGTGGCGGGGTACGGGAAGGCGTTTGGGATGAATGTGTGGGTGTGGGCGCGCAGCAGCTCCCGCGAGCGCGCGCGAAGCGACGGTTACACCGTGGCGCCCGACAAGGGGGCGTTCTTGTCGGAGTGCGACGTGATCTCGCTCCACATGCGCCTGGTCGACGCGACCCGCGGCATCATCACGGCTGGCGACCTCGCCCGCATGAAGCCGACGGCGCTGCTCGTGAACACCAGCCGAGCGCTGCTCATCGAGCCCGGCGCGCTGGTCGCCGCGCTGAAGAGGGGGCGTCCGGGGATGGCCGCGGTCGACGTCTACGAGGAAGAGCCCGTGCTCGACGCGCGCCATCCGCTGCTCGCAATGGAGAACGCCGTCTGCACTCCGCACATCGGCTATGTCACGCGCGACGAGTACGAGCTCCAGTTCTCGGACGTGTTCGAGCAGATCGTGGCGTACGCGGCGGGCACGCCGATCAACGTCGTGAATCCGACGGTGCTGGAGCGCCGGAGCCCGCGCCGGTAGTTATCCCTGGTTCGGTCCGGCGTTCAAGGCGGCACGGCGCATCATGCTCCCGCGCGGGATGGACAGGGAGCAGCTCGTCGCCTTGCTGGGCAACGGCTGGGACCTCCAGCACGCCCAGTCGGTCGTGACCGAGGACATGCCCCCGCCGGTCCGCCGGGCCGAGCCGACCCTCTACCGCCTGGCCAGACGCACCGACGGGGGCGCGCCGGCGCCTTAGGCCACGC